>JAJYFB010000025.1 GCA_021785495.1 Acidobacteriota bacterium
CTCGGCAACCGGCGCCTTGCCGGCCATCAAAACCTGTTTTCCCAGCGAACAAACTGCCAGCTTGCAGCCGGTGCGATTGCGGAAAGCCAGTGGCCCTCGTATCGTCAGCGGCCACTGGTTTTCGGGCGGATTCTTCGGTCGAGAGAAAAGAATGGAGGTTGAGAGCGGTCTAACCACTTTTGTTCGTTATACTGACAGAGTACGATTCGATTGTTCGATTTTCCGAGCGATGGCAGCCTCGTTGACAGCCCAAATCCCGGCTCCGGCCCCGAAGGAAACCAGGGGTCAGAGGTTGCAGATCGCTGGCTACGTTTACTTCACCTTCATTTGCTACGTTTCCATCGGTCTTCCGCTGGCCGTGCTGCCCCCGTTTGTGCATCTGCGCATGGGCTATAGCACGGTGTTGGCCGGACTGGCCATCAGCGTGCAATACATCGCCACCCTGGCCAGCCGTCCCTGGGCGGGACGCATCTCCGACCACATGGGCGCAAAGGTTTCCGTGCTCTGGGGCATGGCCTGCTGCACGGCGAGCGGCGCGCTTCTGGTAGCCGCCTCGGCTCTGGCCTGGATGCACTGGCTGAGCTTCGCCGTCCTCATCCTGAGCCGCCTGGTTCTGGGCGTGGGCGAGAGCCTGGGATCGACCGGGTCGACCCTCTGGGGCATCGCCGCCACTGGCCAGGAGCACACGGCCGAGGTGATCGGCATGAACGGCATCAGCACCTACGGTGGCATCGCCATGGCCGCGCCGCTGGGGGTGGTTCTCGACCAGCGCTATGGTCTGACCTCAATCGGCTTCCTCACCATTCTGCTTTGCGCCGTCAGCTTTGCCGTCGCCTGGCGCAAGGCGCCCGTTCCTGTCCAGCCCGGCGAACACCTGCCCTTCGCCAACGTGCTGGGCCGGGTGGCTCCGCACGGCATGGCGCTGGCTCTGGGCGGCGTCAGCTATAGCGTGCTGGCCACCTTCGTCACGCTCTATTATGTCTATCGGCACTGGAGCGGAGCCGCGCTCTGCCTGACCGCCTTCGGCGTCGCCTACGTGGCGTCGCGTGTCTTTTTCATCCAGACCATCCCCCGCTTCGGCGGCTTTCCGGTGGCCATCGTCTCGCTGGCGGCCGACGCCGTGGGCATGGTGCTGCTCTGGCAGGCCGCTTCGCCGTGGATGGCAGCCCTGGGCGCGACCATTGGCGGGCTGGGCTTCTCGCTGGTCTTTCCCGCCATCGGCGTCGAGGCCGTCGAGCGCGTGCCGGAGTTCAATCGCGGCACCGCGCTGGGCGTCTACACGGCCTTCTCCGACGTTTCCTTTTTCCTGGTTGGCCCCACGGCTGGCGCCATCATCGGCCTCTTTGGCTATTCGAGCGTCTTTCTCTTCGCTCTGCTCAGCGTCCTGGCCGCCCTCGGCATCACGCTCGTCCTCAAAAGGGCGCGATCGCGCTGCGCCCCAGTCAAGGACTGATCGTACCTCGCGAAGATCCCAGGAAACCCTTTGCGCTTCAGCCTATCGATGTCCGCCGCGATGTCCGCCGGCATAGCCGCGGCCGGAGAATCCGGGGTTATGTTCCATGCCCCCATCGTGGTTGGCCATGCCGATGTGGCCGCGCCCATCGCGCGCCTCGTTGGCGCGGAAACCATAAAACGGCCGTTCTCCGCGCCCGGGCAGAGGGCCATTGTAGCCATAATGTGGATCCCAGCGGTTGTCCACATGTCCCCAGAATCCACGCGGACCATGGAACCATGGTCCGGCTCCGATAAAAATTCCATTGGCGAACCAGTCGGGACCGTAGTAGCCATACGGCGCGCAATTGTAGGGCGGATAGTCAAAATATCCGAACGGACATACAGGCTCGGCCCCGATGTTGATGCCGATACTGACCTGGGCCGGCGCATGTGCGCTGCCCACGCCGAGCAGACAGAGCAAGCCAAGCAGACAAAACAGGCTGAACGAACGGGTGAATTCAAGCAAACGCATCTGAATTTCCTCCACATACAGTTGTAACCGAACCGCACACGTTTGGGGCTTTGCTTGCGGTGGCGGAAGATCGGGGCAAGAAACGGATGGCTCCGCCGCCAGGCAGGCCGATCGAGCAGAGGTTGCAGACTCTGCCGGCGCCGCGCAACACGGAAGCGGACAAACGCAGGGTCTCCGGCGCGCTGAGGCCAACGCGGACGGGTTGAGGCGTCGTCGCGCCTCCGCACGGGATTCCATCCTACTTTGTCGCGGGCAGAGACAGCGGCGCAACGCCGCCGCAATCCGCGCCTTGATAGGTCGAAGTGCTCTCCACCGTGTACTCGACGGGAACCGTGTTTGGGCCCATCTGCATGGTTCCGGTGAAGTGCGCCGTGCCGTGCGCCGCGACGCCGGTGGGCCAGGTGGATGTAATGGTTCCATGTCCGTTGATGGCTCCGGAGCAGGTCATTTCGCCGGTCAGGCCGCTGCGCTGGTGGAGAATCTTCGTGACAGTGCAATTTTCATGGCCCTGCGCGTAGGCAAAGGGCGCGCCGAACTGGTCGATTGCCTGCTGCGTCATGCAGACGGGAGTCGTGCGCGTGACGGGCTGGAAGGGATTGGGAAATCCTGGCGGCAGCGCGACGCCGGGCGGTAACGGCGTCTTTTGCCACGTGAGCGTGCTTGTCATCTCCCAAAGGCCGGGCTTGAGCATCGTCTGGGCCAGCGCGGCCAAAGAGACAGCCCAAAGACAAAAGGCCAGGACCATGCGCATCGGTGTTTTGTTCATGTTGACCTCTCTTCACGGCGCCGAGCAGCCGCCCGTCGCTCTCCCACTCTATCCGATGGCAGGCGGTTCAGGAAATGCCCTTGGTCCTTTTTGTGGCGTGCTGATGTGGTTCCGCGCCAGGATCAGCGCGATGCCGCGCCGGCGTCGGCAGGTGATTCTCGACGGACCGCGCTTGGCCGCGGCACTGTGCGCAGTAGCCGCCGATCTCCAGACGCGCCACGGCAATCCGGTAGTTGCACCGCTCTTCGACCTGCCGTTGGAGGGCGTCGAACAGTTCGCTGGCAAACTCGGTGATTTTGCCACAGCGCAGGCAGGCCAGGTGCATGTGATCGCGGTTCAGTTTGCGTTCGTAGTAGTGCGCCTCTCCCTCCAGATGCATCAAGTCGAGTTCGTCGATCAGGCCGTGCCGCTTGAGCAAGCCGAGCGTGCGATAGACCGTGCTGCGGTCGATCGAGGCATCGAGTTTGCGGGCGCGGCGAAGGATCTGGCTCGCGTCCAAATGCCTTTTCGCGGTCTCGATGACGCTCAGGATGGCGCGTCGCTGTCCGGTCAAACGAATGCCGCGATCGGACAGCAGCGCCTGAAACTTTCCGGGAATTTGCGAGTTGGCAAGGGGCATGACGAAACACTCCGGCGCGTAGCGAGGCAGTTGCGACTGATTCGCAGTTCCTGCGACAAAAACTCGGGCTGATCCATTGACTGCGCAGAGGGCAGAAAATACGATCAAATCAGTCCGCATTTATTGTCCTGCAAGAGCAAACGCAAGTCAATTCCTGTGAACGTGCATTCGATTTAGTTGCGACTGAGTCGCAAAAAGAATTTTGTCATGCACGCCTGGTTCGCTCGATCCATTGCACGTGGGGCGAAGGCGTTCAGCAATCTGGAGGGTTTGTGTTGCGCAGAAAGTACGCTTCGCTTGATTCCGTAATGCATTGGACCGGTGACGACAAGGGGGGGAGGGCCTCGGGAGCTGTCGCATTCGGGCCATCCTCTTCATCGTGTTTGCCGCGAAGCCGCCGGGCCGCGGCGCAGAACTGGCGCTGGCTCGTGGCGATTACCTGTTTTGCGGCCGGCTTGGCGCTGTGCGCCTGTTCTTCTCTGGCGCAGGAGGCGTTCCCGCTTTCGGGCGCCGTCGTTGACGCCACGGGCGCCGCAGTTCCGGGCGCGCCGGTTCTGGCGCGGTCCATAGCGACAGGCCTCCAGACGCAGATTGTCGCCGACGGCCAAGGGGCCTTTCGTTTTGCCCGACTGACGCAGGGCAAATACGTGGTGATGGTCACAGCGTCGGGATTTTCGCCGGCCGAGACGCAACTGATCGTAGGTCCGCAGACGCCCGCGCTGCGCCTGACACTGTACGTGGCGGCCAGCCATGAAACGGTGATGGTGAATGCCGCGAACGTTGCGGAAATCGATACCACATCGACTACGTCGGGCGGATCACTCGATCAGCGCGCCATCGAAGCCGTGCCGCTCAATGGACGGAGTTACACGGATGCGCTGGCCTTTGAGCCGGGGGTGATTCCCGCCAGTTCGGCGCAGCCGAATGCGGTCGTCATGTCTGGCGTGACGGCCACGCCGCCTTCGGGCAATCTGGACGCGGGCAACCTGTCGGTCAACGGCCAGCGCGAGACGGCGAACGGTTTCCTGGTGAATGGAAGCGTCGTCGAAGAGGACGTCAATATGGGCGCGGCCATCGTTCCCAATCTCGATTCCATCGAAGATCTGCAGGTGATTACGAGCAACTTTGATGCCGAGTACGGCAACTTCAGCGGCGGTCAGGTGGTGGTGACCACCAAATCGGGGACGGATCATTTCCATGGCAGCGCATTCGAGTTTCTGCGCAACACGGGGCTGGATGCGCGAAATTACTTCGAGACGGCGCGCGCTCAATTCGATCGCAATCAGTTTGGAGGGACGCTCGGTGGACCGCTTCGCCGGGAAAATCGCTATTTCTTTGCCGACTATCAAGGCACACGCCTGACGCAGGGGCTGGATACGGGCCTGATTTCGGTGCCGTCTGTTGCCGAGCGCGGAGGAGATTTTTCCGGCGTCTCCGGGGCTTTGGCAGGCACAGTGACAGGAACGTACTGGGCCGGTCTTTTGACGCAGGAACTGGGATACGCGGTGACGGCAGGTGAGCCGTACGCCGCCGCCGACTGCGCGAGCACCAGCCAGTGTGTGTTTCCTCATGCGCAGATTCCCGCCAGCGCCTGGTCGGCGCCAGCCAAAGCGCTGCTCAAGTACATTCCTGAGCCCAACCAGGGAGCGAATGTTTTCACCACGTCGGTCAACGACATGACGCTGCGCGACGACAAAGGGGCGGTCAGGATCGACGCCGCATCGCGCATGGGGAGGTTCTTCGCCTATTACACTGCGGACGATTTCGGCTGGGACGATCCCTATCCAACGGAGCAGGGCGGAGCCAATGTGCCCGGCTTTGACGCGGCTTCGACGGGGCGGGCACAACTGCTGAGTCTTGGCCTGACGAAACTTCTCGGGCCGAGTCTGGTCGAACAGTTTCATGCCAGCGCAATGCGGTTCGCCAATGTCGCTGGCCAGCCTGTGGGCGGCGTCGGCCCGACGCTGGCCTCGCAAGGATTTGTGGAAGGCGCCGGCACGCTCGGTATTGTGCCGCTGGATCCGGCGATTGAAGGCATTGAAAATGTGGCGTTCAATCGCTTCACCCTCGGCGTGGATACAACGGGTTTGACGCAGGCCAACAACACATGGCAGGCCAACGGAAGCCTGACCTGGGTGGCGGGCGCTCACGGATTCAAATTTGGCGCCGAGTTGCACCGCGATGCGCTGAACGTCAATCCCGACGCCACGTTCAACGGCTCGTTTCAGTTCACGGGCTCGGAGACGGGCTCCGATTTTGCCGATTTTCTGCTGGGGATCGCCAGCTATTACCGGCAGGGCGACTCGCGCAGTTTCTATCTGCGCAATCAGTACATCGGCGCGTACGGTCAGGATAGCTGGAAGGTGCGGTCCAATCTGACGTTGAACTACGGCGTGCGATGGGATCTGCTTCCGCCGTGGAGCGAGAAGTACAACCAGATTCAAACGCTCATTCCAGGCCGTCAATCGGCGGTCTTTCCGGGCGCGCCGGAAGGCATTGTCTTTCCCGGCGACACGGGGATTCCACGCACACTGGCTCCGGCGCGATACGCCGATTTTGCTCCGCGGCTTGGGCTGGCATGGTCGCCCGGCGCAAGGTCCGGTCCGTTGGCGTCGTTTTTTGGCGGCGCAGGAAAAAGCAGCATCCGCATGAGCTACGGCGAGTTCTATACGGCGATCGAAGGGCTTTCGGCCAGCATTATGAGCGCCAATCCTCCCTATGGCTATGACTACAACAGCAGTCAGTCGCCGCTGTTCAGCACGCCGTTTGTCGCCGCAGCGACGGGTCAAAGCATGGGGCAACCGTTTCCTTCGCCCATGGCGGCCTACGGCGCATCGATGGCCCACCCGAACAACTCCATCAACTGGTCGAAGTATCTGCCGATCACCGGCGTTCCTGCCGTTTACTCTCGCAACGTCACACCGTATGCGGAAAGCTATACGCTTTCGATGGAGCGCGAGCTGGCTCCAGGCACGGTCTTCAACGTGGGGTATGCCGGCGCGCAGGGGCATCATCTTCTGGTCCTGACTTCGGCGAATCCGGGCAACCCCGCGCTTTGCCTGAGTGTCAATGCGCAGAGTCAGGTGATGGCGGGAACGCCGGTTTGCGGTCCTTTCAACGAAACGGGCACTTTTACACGGGCGGATGGCTCGCCGGTCGTCGTCCGCGGACCGTACAGCGCATCCTTTGGCGCGATTTCTTATCAAGAGACGGCTGGAAGCTCAGGGTATCACGCGCTGGAGGCGAGCCTGCGCCACGAAGGCAAAACGCAGGAGTTTGTCGCCAGTTATACCTGGAGCAAATCTCTGGATGACTCATCGAGCCTGGCCGAGGAGATCAATCCTGCTGGCGCCAGCCTGACGCGCGCGCTCTCGGCCTTTGATATGCGGCACAACTTCGTGTTGAACTACAACGATATTCTTCCTGTGGAGCGCTGGGCCGGACGCGAGAATGGCTGGACGCACGGCTGGGTTCTCTCCGGCGTGATGCGTTTTGGCGCGGGAATGCCGGTGACGTTGTATAACAACAACGACACATCGCTGCTGGGCACGATTCCCAACGGCATCAACAACAACGGACTCGACACGCTGAACGTCCTGCCGGGAGCGCTGGATCTCAATTTCAATCCGCGCAACGGCAAACCGGCGTTTCAAACCGCGCTCTTCAGTCTTCCGTCGCTGGGCACGATGGGCAACACCCGTCGGCGTTATTTTGCCGGGCCGGGGATGGACAACTTCGATACCGCGTTGCAGAAAAACGTGCAGCTTGTCCGCGGAAATTCCCTGCAACTGCGGGGCGAGGTCTTCAATACCTTCAATCATGCGCAGTTTTATGGTCCTGCCGCGGTGGATGGCAATTTCAGCGACACGACCTTTGGCGCGATTGTGAATGCCGCGTCGCCACGCCTGATGCAATTGGCGGCCCGGTTTGTCTTCTGACTGGGGATTGCGAGGGCGCATTGCGCAAAGCCGCCACGACGTTGTTCGGTTCCAACCTCGAAAGGGGCAGGGACGCTCGCTATTCAGCCGCCGGTCGAGTCGTTCTTGTCCGCAGCGGGCATGACCGGCAGAATCAGCGCCGAATCGTGCCCCGGTCCGGTTTCGATCGTGATGGTCTCCGGCGTGAAATCCGCCGGTCTGGCCTTCATGATGTTCTGCACGAAGATCTGTGGATTGCGATCATAGAGCGGGAACCAGGAACTTTGCAGCTCGACAAGGATCCGGTGGCCGGGCAGGAAGACGTGGTCCACGTCGTGCAGGCTGAATTTGTACTCGTGGATCGAGCCGGGAACGAGCGGCTGGGGATGGTCGAAGCCGGAGAGATAGCGGCCGCGAAAGATTTCGGCGTTGACCATCAGTTGGTAGCCGCGCATGGAGGGGTTCGGATCGTCCTCGGGGTACTCGTCGATGAGCTTGACGACGAGGTCGTTGTCGCTGCCCGTGGTTGCGGCGAAGATGTCGGCGACAGCTTCGCCGGTGAGCGTGAGGCTTTGCTGAAGCACGGGCAGCCGGTAGACGGCGAGATCCTTGCGGCCCGTGACAAAACGTTGATCTTCCGTGAGCCAGTCGTACCACTGGGAGCTTGCGGAGTAGGTCGGCTGGATGGGCCGGTGACGATAGGGAACAGGGCTGGCCGGGTCGCTCACGTAAGAGACGGTCGTCGTTGTGGAGGGCGGATTCCACTGAAGCCGGCCTTCGCTGGCGAGATGCAAGCGCGTGGGGCGCGCTGCGGAGGGCGGAAACTGTGCGTAGTATCTCCACGTATTCGAGCCGGTCTGGAAGCTGGCCGTATTGGCGAGCGTGAAACCGGGCTCGCCCTTCAGGTAGTGCGCGAAAAAGCTGGCCTCGATCTGGGCGCGAAACTCGTCGCCGATGGGCTGGCCGAAGTCGAGGTTGCCAAGGCGCGAACTGGACGAGGACCAGAAACCGTGCCGCCAGGGGGCGAGAACCAGAAAATTTTCATGTTTCGCGTCGCCCGGTTCGAGTTTGGCGTACTCCTCCTGCGGGCCGTACATATCTTCCTGGTCGTAATAGCCGCCGACGGTGAGCGTGGGCACGGCGACGGAGTGAAGATCGTTTTCGACGGCGCGCGAGGACCAGACCGCATCGTAGGCCGGATGGTCGAGGAAGAGTTTCCAGGTGGGCAGGATTTTGGCGGGAGATGCTTTCATCACGCGCTGAAAACTGCCGCGCGCGAGGAAGTAATCAAAGCCGTCGATGGGAAGACCCTGGCCGTCGCGGCCGTAATCGTCCGGGGTCCAGTCCTTTGTGGATTCAAGGTCAAAGACATAGTCGTAACCGTAGCTTTGCCGAAAGGCGCCGTTATGAAAAAAGTCATCGCCCAACCATACGTCAATCATCGGCGCCTGTGGCGAGATGGCCTTGAGATGCGGGTTGGGATCGATACCGGCCATGGTGGCCAGAAATCCGTCGTAGCTGGCGCCGAGAACGCCCACGCGCCCGTTGTTGCCGGGCAGATTGGCCACGAGCCAGTCGATGGTGTCGCTGGCGTCGGTGCTTTCGTCCGTGGCGCGCGGGTTGCGCGGATGGGCCAGCGGACGCATCATGACGAAT
This sequence comes from Acidobacteriota bacterium, assembly GCA_021785495.1. Classification (GTDB taxonomy): domain Bacteria; phylum Acidobacteriota; class Terriglobia; order Terriglobales; family Acidobacteriaceae; genus Telmatobacter. The sequence goes on from JAJYFB010000025.1 coordinate 8,925, forward strand.
TTGCCCCGGCTTTTATAGCGGCCGCGAATATCCTCGTCGACGAAGATATAGCCGTCGCGGGCCAGTTCGGGCCGCTGCATGTAGAGGGATCTTCCCGTCTCGCTCTCGACGCCGTAGGGTGTGCGATCGAGCAAAATAGGCAACGGCGCGGCGATGTCAGCCGGACGGAGAATCACGGCGTGAAGCTTGACGCCGTCGCGCATGGGGATTGCGGCCACGGTGCGAACGTAGTTGTGAAAACGGCGCAGCACGGGAGGACCGGTGCGGCGAAAGGTGGCGTTCGGCTCGAAAAAAAATAGCACGCTGGCCGCTTTGTCCGATTCGCCCATGGTGAAGACGATGCGATTGTCATCGTCCCCGTCGAGGAAGACGGTGGCAGCGATGCGCTTTAATCCGGTGGGAAGGCAACGCGCGGATTCCATGGTCAGTTTTCCGTTGCGCACAAAAAAGCTGAAGGCATTGCCGGGCTCGCCGGTGTGCGTGTATTCGCCGACGAAGGCGTCGAGCGGCGGCGCAGGGGTCCGCGCGGCGCGGAGCGGGAGGGCGGCAAGCAAGGCAAGAAAGAGAGCGCAAGGAAGCGGCAGGCGGGAGATCAAAGTTCATTTCTCCGGGATCGTTCTCAGCTACCAGAGTATCAGCGATGCGCGTGGCCGTGGTGATGGTGCGCGTCTTCGCCGGGGAGCGGATCGGGCGGGGCGCAACAGCCGTCGCCATGCGGGCAACCGGCGTGCTCGAACTGGATCGTGGTGTGGCCGATCCGGTAGTGCGCGCGAAGCAGATGGTTCAAATTAGCCAGGATGGCGGCGCTGCGCGAGGGCGGGATGTCGGCGATGGTCACGTGGCAGGCCAGGGCGCGCGATTGCGAGCCGAGGCTCCAGATGTGAAGGTCGTGAACGTCAAGCACGCCCTCGACGGCTTCCATGTCGATGCGGATCTCGGCGAGCGGGCAGCCTTGCGGCGCGCCCTCGAGCAGGATGTTGAGCGTCTCGCGCAGGATGCCGACGCTTGACCAGAAAATGAAAGCGGCAATCAGCAGCGAGAGCGCTGGATCGATCCAGTTGCGGCCGGTGAGCAGGATGGCGAGGCCGCCCAGGATGACGGCGGCGGTCGAAAGTGTGTCGCCGGCCATGTGCAGAAAGACGCTGCGCAGATTAACGTCCCGGGCGACGCTCCAGAGCAGTGCGGCGATCGCGGCGTTCATGGCCACGCCGGCCGCGGCCACGATCATCATCGGGCGGGGCGCGACGGTGACCGGCGCGGCGAGCCGATGCACGGCCTCGATGGCGATGCTGAGAGCGATGGCGATCAGCGTGGCGGCGTTGACGAAGGCGGCCAGAACGCCGGCGGGATGGTGGGCGAAGGTGCGCGTCTGGTCAGCCGGGCGCGATTGAAAGTGGACGGCGGCAAAGCTGAGCAGGAGGGCCAGAAAATCCGAAGCGTTGTGGCCGGCCTCGGAGAGCAGCGCCAGGGAGTGGGCGCGGAGACCGGCGACAAAGGTGAGCACGACATAGGCGAGGGTGGCCGCCATCGAGAGGCGGAGCACAATTTTGGTTTGGCGCTCGTTTGTGCCGGAGGCTGGGGCGTGGAGGTGCATGAAAGATAGTGTAACCGGGGTAGGGTATCTGCGAAAAGCGCGGATCGCCGGTGGAGACGACCGGGTGGTGCCGCAGCAGGGTCAGGATGTTTCGCGCGGCCGGAGAAGCCGTTATTGCGCGCCGCGCTTGAGGTGGCTGCGATCGACAGGGTTCGGGTCGTCGAAGGCGGGCCACTGCGGCAACTTGGCGCGCAGGCCGGTCCAGCCCTCGGCGACGACGATGCTGTTGTGCGGGTTGCCGGGCTGATAGCGCACGGAGCAGGGGAATCCAGCGGGAGCCGCGGCAGGATCGACGATCGAACGCAGCGCGGTGATCTCTTGTGAGCACTCGTAGTCCACGCCGGCGATGCGATAGCTGAACAGAAGGTAGGTACGCGCGCCGCCGTCCTCGCCTGCGATTTCATAGACGTCAAGCAGCGTGCCATCGACCAGGCGTCCTGATTGGACGAGAAACTGGCGGCGCGAGCGTTCGATCTCCTCGGCGGTGGGTCTGCGGCGCATCACCAGCCACACGGCCAGCGAAGCGACGGTGGCAACTGCGGAGATGCTGGCGGCAATCTGCCAACCGTTGTAATTGGAAGCGATCATCGACGAGCGGGACTTCCCTCCAGTACAGCCCCCTTTCGAGAATACCGTAAACGGCTTCCGCTTCCGCGGAGCTTTGCGTGGCCGGTCTGGCCTCGCAGGAAGAGTTTTTTGGTTTGCATCGAGGGATCAGCGCCCCCTCCGCCTGCAAAAACCGTTCCTTTCGGCACCGTCCCGAAGTTCCGCCGTGTTCCGCACTGGTTCACTTTTGCCTGCCGCAACGGGGCGCAACCGGACAGATTTCCGGCCATACCGGCGGTGGATAGACATCTTTGATGACCCGTGGAGCTACACATTTTCTGGACGAAGCCATTGTTTTCGACGACGATTTTTGACGACGTTGCGCGCGTAAGATAATTAAAAATTATTCACATAGCTGGGAGGGGCCTGTGGTATGCTCAAAGCCGTAGGCTCGGACAACTCGATATGCAGAAATGAGATGCAAGAGAAATCTGCGTGGGAGAGGCGATGTCTTTGCCGGAGGTCTTCGACGCCAGTCGAATCGGTATGAAGTAGATGGAGCAGTTACCGACGGCACTTCTTACGGTAATCTATCTTGGCTCATCTGCATGTGACAGTATGGTTTTGATGCTCCTTGCTGCATGGATCAAGGCGTCTCAGCTGTGAGGTGGTCTTGCTCAATGCCTTGTTGTTGACTCGATGCCTGGGTTCCCTGCGCTTGCGTGGGTGGCGTGTGTCATTTGGCGTCTGCGGGAAGCGTAAACGGGCTGGGGTGTAAGCGGCCAGGGGATTTGCGCGGCGGTTCTGTTCTGGAATGGGCCGGGGGAGTTTGGGTCCGGGGATCGGACAGACAGCGTCGATGAGGGTGAGGAAATGGGCGGGTCGCGCCATGGGACTCACAGGGCGGAGCTATGTGCGCCCGCTGTGCCGCTGAATCCGTAAATTGCCTTTTTTCATAGGGATGCTGCTATCTGCACCCTGACGCGTTTGGTAAAGAGGATCCCGTGTCATCGACAAGCTGCAGCGCTGAATTGCCGTGGTGGGTGGTGTATACCCGCCATCAGCATGAGAAGGCCGTGGCCGGAGCATTGGCGGCCAAGGAGCACGAGATTTTTTTGCCGCTCTACACCGCGGTGAACCAGTGGAAGGACCGGCGCAAAGCCATCGAACGGCCTTTGTTTCCGGGGTATGTCTTTGTCCGGGGAGCGACTGGCCGGCGTTTGAGTATTGTGACCACGCCCGGCGTTCACATGGTGCTGACCGAGGGCGATGCGCCGGCGGTGGTGCCCGAGGAGGAGATTCTGGCGATCCGGCGGACGATCGAGGGCCGGATGAAGATCGAGCCGCATCCCTTTCTCCGCTGTGGCCAGCGCGTGCGCGTGAAGCGCGGCGCTCTGGAAGGGGTTGAGGGCCTTCTGGTCCGGATCCGAAATCTCTTTCGGCTGGTTCTCTCCGTCGAACTGTTGAATCAGTCGGTTGCGGTTGAGATCGATGCCGCAAGCGTCGAAGTGATTGCCGGCCGGAAAACGGGTGCTGTGGCACAAGGAGGGCTCGCGCAGGAGATGCAGAAGCCCGGTTTCACCATGGAAAGCAAGGGAGGGTTCGCGACGGGCATTCGGATGGTTCGGCAACCGGAGCGAGGGATGGAATGATCGATCTGCAAAGGAGTATCGTCTTGGCGCTGGGGGCCAGCATGGCCCTTGCGGGATTCACGTTGCGGGCGCAAGCGCCGGCTGCGGTTGAAGCGAACCATGGCCCGGCTGCCCAACAGCCTGTTGCGGCGGCCGGTGCGAAGAGTCAGGAACCGGCTTCGGCAAATGCCGCGGTCCAGCCGCACGACAATCGTTACACGATCGGGAACACCGACGTGCTGGCGATCAATGTCTGGAAAGAGCCGGAGATCTCGCGCTCGCTGCCGGTACGTTCCGACGGGCGCATCTCTCTGCCGCTGGTGGGTGAGATACAGGCGGCCGGCAAAACTCCGCTGCAACTGGAGCAGGCGATTGCCGCCCGGTTGCAGGAATACATCACCAACCCGGAAGTGACGGTGATGGTCGAGCAGATCAACAGCGAGAAGTTCAATATTCTCGGCATGGTCCAGAAGCCGGGCAGCTACCCGCTGGCGTTGACGACCACCCTGCTCGATGCGATCGCCGAGGCGGGAGGATTTCGCGATTTTGCCAAGCTGAAAAAGATTTACGTGCTCCGTCAGAACGCCAACGGCGGCGAAACGCGCATTCCGTTCAATTACAAGGACGTGATCCAGGGCAAGCATCCTGAGCAGAACGTCAAATTGCAGCCCAACGATACGGTCGTGGTTCCCTGAGTCGTGTTCATGCGTATTCCGCTTATCTTTTTGGGATTTGTATTGACGATTCCGATTTTTGCAAAGGCGCAGGTGAGCCCGGAGGCGACCGGGGGAAATGACCAGGAAGAGCCGATGCAGATGCCCGCGCTGGAAACTGGAGCGCCCTATGCGACCGGGACGGGCTCGGAAGCGCTGTCGAATGTTCTGAGCGGCTCGATCGGATTCACGCCGGCCTACAACTGGAATCTGTATCCAGGCACAGGGAGCGCGCCGATCAATGAGATGTCCTACTCGATCTCTCCGTCGATCGGCTTCGACCAGCAGATTTCGCGTCTGCATCAAACGTATACCTACTCGCCGTCGTTTACTCTCTACCAGCAGACTACGGGTCTGAATCTGTTTGACCAAAGCGCCTCGGCTAGTCTGCAGTACCGGTGGACGCCGCACCTGACTCTCAGTGCGATGGATAGTTTTATGAAGACTTCGAATGTGTTCAATCAGGCCGGTTCGCTTGGGGGCGGTTCGGTGAATGCTTCGCTTCCTTCCTCGCCCAACAATATCGTCGATCCGTGGCTGAGCCAGACATCGAACAATGTGAACGGAAAACTGGGCTATCAGTTCAGCGCCAATGGCATGATCGGCGGCGGCGGCGGCTGGAACTACATGAGCATTCCCAGTTACGGCACTCCAGGCAGCGCCGGCTATGCGCAAAGTTACGACTCGACGGGTGAGACCGGCTCCGCCTTTTTCAACCGGCGCTTGAGCCTGGCGCAGACGGTAGGCGTCAACTACCAGTACACGCGAAGCATCATGAACTTCTCGGGAGGAAGCTTCGAGACGCAGATGCACAGCGTCATGCCGTTTTTCTCGTACGCGCCGGGAGCGCATTTCTCGGCCAACATTGCGGCAGGCCCGCAGTATTACTCCGAGTCGGCAGCCGCGGCGGCAACGTCTTCTTCTGCCGCCTACTCGTTGTCGCTGAGCGCATGGACCCCGGCCGTGACCGCCAGTTTTGGCTGGCAGACGGCGCGATTCAGCGTATCGGCTTCGCTTTCCCGCGCGGTGACCGCCGGAGACGGGCTCGTGGGTTCCTACATCAGCGAATCGGCCAGTCTTCATGCGCGCGACCAGATTGCCCGCGACTGGACTGTCGATTTGAGCGGCGCATACTCGGACTTTACGGGCAGCGCTTCGCAAGGCGCGTTTGCGTATCCCGGAGGGCACACGATCGACGGAGAGATTCTGCTCGACCACACGCTCGGCCGGCATTTTCATGCCGAGATTGGCTATCAGCGGATGTACATGAACTATTTTGGCGGCGCGGCGCAGACATACGACCCGAACTCCGATCGCGCGTATGCAACGATTTCTTACCAATTTACCCGGCCGATAGGAAGGTAGCAATGGAAGAACTGCTGGATCACGAAGAAGAACAAGCCTCCGGGGGACTGAACTTTGATCGTTTGGCGTTTGTTCTGCGCCGGCATTATTTTCTTCTTCTGGCGTGCGTTTTTCTGGGATGGGCCGCGATTTGGGGCTCTTCCTGGCTGCTGCCCGCCGTCTACAAGTCGACGACCTCCATTCTGATCGAGCAGCCGACAGTTCCGAACAGCTACGTGCAGCCGAATGTCACCGAGGACATCGAAGGCCGGATGCAGAGCTTTACCGAGCAGATCATGAGCCGCAGCCGTCTGGAGTCCATCATCGATACGTTGGAACTCTATCGCACCGCCGGTGGCGGCAAGATGACGATCGACGATAAAGTGGCGCGGATGCGCAAGGATATCGACATTCAGTTGATCCAGGCCGACAATGGACGAACCATCAAAGGATTTACGATCTCGTTCAAAGCCGACAATCCGCGCGTGGCCCGGGCGGTGGTGGCCGATCTGAGCGACCTGTACATCACGGAGACTCTTCATGCGCAGGAACAGGCGTCTGAGAATACCACGGCGTTCATCGCCCGGCAGTTGAGCGACGTGCAGACCAGCCTGCAACAGCAGGAAGCGAAGATCGTGCAGTACGAATCGCAGCACGTTGGCGAGCTGCCTTCGCAGCAGCAGACCAACCTGCAGATCCTGACTGAATTGCAGTCGGAATTGCAGAACGACGAAAATGCGCTGGATACGGCCAAGCAGCAGGGCATTTATCTGGAGACGCTGCTGGGACAGGTCGAGACGCTCAGCGGCCAGGCAGGTACGGTCAACGGCCAGCCGGCCAGTCTGACCGCGCTCGATCAACGCTTGGAGACCTTGCGCGCCAAACTTTCCGACCTGCGTTCGGGTCATACCGAGATGTATCCCGACGTGCAGGCGGTCGAAGGCGAGATTGCAAAGACCGAGAAGACAAGGGAGAGTCTGCTGGCCAATCTTCAGAAGGCCGCTTCTCCAGGCAAAAGCGTAAAACGCGATCCGGGCAAGCTCGACAGCGCATCGGGCATGACGATCGCGCAACTGGAGGGACAGTTAAAGTCCAATCGCGCGGAGGAGGCCAACCGCGAGCACGGCATCGAAGATTTGAACAAGCGGATTCACGACGCCCAGGCGCGGCTCGACGCCGAACCGGCCAATGAGCAGGAACTGGCGAATCTGACCGCAGGCTACGAGCAGTTGAAGCAGACCTACGATGATCTGCTCAAGAAGAAGAATGAATCGGCCATCGCCACGAACATGGAGCTGGCCGAGCAGGGCGAGCATTTCAGCGTTCTGGACCCGCCGAATCTGCCCACGCGCCCCGATTTTCCCAACCGACTCAAGTTTTGCGGCATTGGCGTGGGCGCCGGTTTCGGTCTGGCTGTGCTCCTCACCGTGCTGATGGCCTTTCTCGACGACCGGCTTTATACGGAAAAGGAGATTGGATCGCTGTTGCCGATGGGCGTTCTTTCGGAGATTCCCGAAGTCGTGCTCGCCTCCGACAAGCGAATGCTCAAGCGCAGGGCGACGTTGAGCTGGGCCGTCACCGGCGTCGTTCTCGCCGTGATCCTGGGTGGTCTCGCAATCAGCTACTATCGCGGCTGAACTGTTTTTGATAAAGGCAGAATCGCTTGTACAAGAAACACTTCAATCTCAATCGCAATCCCTTCGACCTGACGCCGAATCCCGCGTCCTTTGTGCCTATCAAGGGACATAACGATGCGTTGACGGCCATCTATCACGGCGTTCGTCAGCATAAGGGATTCGTTGTCGTGGTCGGAGAGGTGGGCACGGGCAAGACGCTGCTGGTGCGCTGCCTGCTCGACCTGTTGGGCAGGAGCCGGGACATCGCCTATTCCTACGTGGTCAACGGCAGACTTCCGGAGGTCGAGTTTCTTCAATATGTGCTGACCGACCTGGGCCTTCCCGTGGCCGGGAGGAGCAAGTACGAACTCCTGCTCGATTTCGGCCACTATCTTGCCGAACGCAACGCACGGCGCATGACGACGATCCTGATCGTCGATGAGGCGCATCTGCTCTCATCGGAAATTCTGGAGGAGATTCGCCTGCTCTCCAACCTCGAATCCAACGAGGACAAACTGCTGCAGATCGTTCTGGTCGGTCAGCCGGAGCTGGACGAGAAGCTGGATTCGATCGAGTTCCGGCAGCTCAAGCAACGCATCGCGGTCCGCACCCAGCTTTCCGGCTTGACGCTGATCGAAACCCGGCAGTACATTCTGCAGCGGCTCAAGCAGGCGGGCTGCCCGAACGGCGATACGCGGCTGTTTCCCGCCGATACCATCTCCACCATTCACCGGGTGACGCAGGGTTTGCCGCGACTGGTCAACCTGGTCTGCGAAAACGCTCTGATCGAAGCCTATGGCGTGCGCGCCGAGTTCGTCACGCGCGAGATTGTGCAGTCGGTCGCCCGGCAATTTCGCCTGGATGTGGAGGCGACAAGCGGGGCGCGCGACTTGCGCCTGGACCCTCTCGATCCCGAACTTCAATCCCTGTTGAAAATCCTTCTGGAGGGCTACCGGAACGGTCGCCGTGCCGCAAGCGACGAAGACCTGGCGGCTTTCCAGGAACCGGAGAGATAAAACGGCGATGAGCCATCTATTCGATGCAATTCAGCGGTCGGAAGCCGAACGCACCGGCGTGCAAAGCGCGGAGGCTCCTGCCGCAACCGAGTTTCTGGCGAAGGTGGAGAAGCGCGCCGCCGAAGAGTGGGAGACCGGCGAAAAGGCACGCTCTGCCAAGCCGCGGCGCGAGATTGCCCCGGTCGCGCCCGGTAATCGGACTGTGCAGGAGACAGCCGCAAGCAGCCCCAGGCAGCCTGCGGCCGGCGAGCCGGTGCGGTCGAGGCAGGATGCAGAGACCTTCCCCGATTTTCCCGTTGTGCAGATTGAAACTCAGGCGCAAAGCAGGCTGGTCTGCCTGACAGATGAGGACGACGCCGCCACCGAAGCCTTTCGTCTGCTGGCGGTCCGGCTGCGCGATTTGCGCCGGAAGCGGCCAGTCGGAACACTTCTGATCACCAGCTCAATCCCGCAGGAGGGCAAGAGCCTGGTGACATCGAATCTTGGCTGCATGTTGTCCCAGGGCGAGTCCCACCGCGTCCTGCTGATCGACGCCGATCTGCGCCGGCCCACGCAGGGAAAACTCTTCGGCCTGGGGCGTCTGCCGGGGCTGCGCGACTATCTGGAAGACAAGGAAAGCATCGAGTCGTGCATCGTGCGGCTGGAAGGCGCCGGCGTATGGATGATGCCGGCCGGACGCGGCAACAGCAACGCTCTCGAACTTGTCGAGTCCTCCGCCATGGCCGCCTTGCTGGAGCGGGTATCGGCATGGTTCGACTGGGTCGTCATCGATTCTCCGCCGCTCATCCCGCTGGCCGATACCAGCGTGCTTTTTCGCCTGGTCGATGGCGCACTGCTGATTGCCCGGCAGGGAACCAGCAAAAAACGGCAACTGGAAAAGGCCTTGGAGATTCTCGATCGCCGCAAGCTGCTGGGCGTCGTGCTGAACTGCGCCCAGGGTACGGCGTACGGCGGATATTACTACTATCATGACCAGGAATCTTCCGGCGATCGGGAGAAGAAAGATTAGCTTCGATCGCACTGTGGACGAAGCTGCGCGATCTGGTCTCTTGTCGCATCGAATTCCGTTTCGCCATTCGATGCCGAACCAGCACCACGGTCCATCGCCGGCATGCGGCGGCGGACGTAATCGAGCCGAAAGAAATCGGCCCCTGAAACGAATTGTTGAAAGGGGGAAGCGTGAATCGTTCGCAAGCCAGAAATCCAAATGGATCGACCTCTTCCATCTTCGATACCGGAGATGCGTTGACGCGCGAGGTGCTCTCCGAGCGGGAGTTTCTGCGCTCGATCGCAATTGAGCGCAAGCGCGCAGAACGTACGCAATTGCCGTTCCTTCTTGTGCTGCTGGAACCGACCGACGGCGGCCGGCTCGACGAGTGTATCTCGGCCATCGGACGGGTCGCCGGCTCCTTGGTCTATCGCGTGCGCGAGACCGACATCGTAGGCTGGTATCGCACGCGGCAGGCGATGGGCGTGGTCTTCACCGGCCTGGAAGCCACGCTGAACCAGCGTATTGTCGGCGCACTGCTCAAGAGCGTGCGCTCGACCATCCGTCAGACTCTCGATCATCGGGAAACCGAGCTGGTTCGCGTGACACACCATATTTATCCGGAGGAGTGGAACGTCGAAGACAGCCAGTCTACCGCCGATCTCAAGCTCTATCCCGATCTGAAGGAAACATCCTCGCGCCGCCGCGGCCACATTCTGGTCAAGCGCGCGGTCGATGTGGCGGGAAGCGCCACGCTGCTGCTGCTCTGCTCGCCGGTGCTGCTGGCGATCGCCGCGTCCGTAAAACTAACCTCGAAAGGCCCCATCCTTTTCCGGCAGACGCGGGTGGGCCAGTACGGACGCCCGTTTACTTTCCTCAAGTTCCGTTCCATGCACATCAATAACGACTCCAGCGAACACAAGGAGTTTGTCCGCAAACTCATCCACGAGTCCGCCGGAGAACATGAAACGGACAAAAACGGTGAGCAAGTCTACAAGATGACCAACGACAAGCGCGTCACGCCGATCGGCAAGTGGATCCGGCGCACGAGTCTCGACGAGCTGCCGCAACTGTTCAATGTGCTCCGCGGCGATATGTCCCTGGTCGGCCCTCGTCCGCCCATCCCCTACGAAGTCGCGCTCTATCAGATTTGGCACCGGCGGCGCGTGCTCGATGTCAAGCCCGGCATTACCGGTCCGTGGCAGATCTCCGGCCGCAGCCACCTCAAGTTCGACGAGATGGTTCGCCTGGACCTGCGCTATGTCAGTGCGTGGACGCTCTGGCTCGATCTCAAGATTCTGCTCAAGACGCCGGCGGCCGTCATTCGCGGATCGGGCGCCTACTGATCGAGCGTTTGATCTCCGCGGTCATGGTCTTTTCGCAGCGGCCGCGAGAGTTACAATCAGTATCCAGATTTGAAAATTAGAAAGAGTATGGGATCGGAATCAATGATCAAGTGCGGCGTCATCGGGTATGGATACTGGGGACCGAATATTGTTCGCAATCTATCGAACGTGGAAGGATGCGAGGTGGTGGCCATCGCGGATGCCTCTCCGGCCGCCCGCAAGCGCGCGCACAAGGCGCACCCCAATCTCAGAATCGAAGCCGACTGCAACGAGGTGATCTCTTCGACCGCGATCGATGCCGTCGCTATCGTGACTCCGGTTTGGACCCACTATGAGTTGGCGAAGGCGGCGCTTGAGAACGGCAAGCATGTCTTCGTCGAAAAGCCTTTCACGAACAGTTCCGAAAAGGCCGGGGAACTCATCGAGCTGGCCGAGAAAAAGAATCTGCGCATCATGGTCGATCACACCTTCCTGTTTACCGGAGCAGTGCGCAAGATTCACGAACTGATCCAGAACGGCTCCCTCGGCCAGCTTTACTATTACGATTCGACCCGCGTCAATCTGGGCCTCTTTCAGCACGATGTGAACGTTCTGTGGGATCTGGCGGCGCACGATCTGTCGATCGTGGACCACCTGATCGACGCAGCCCCGGAGGCGATCAGCGCCACCGGCCAGGGCCATCTCAATAATCATGAAGATGTCGCCTATATGACGCTGTACTACCCCGACAAGGTTCTGGCGCACATCAACGTCAATTGGCTCTCTCCGGTGAAGGTCCGAACCACGCTCATCGGCGGCGAAAAACGCATGCTGGTCTGGAACGATCTTGACGCAGACGAAAAGATCAAAGTCTACGACAAGGGCGTCAAGATCAACAGCCGCGAGGGGGTGTACGATCTTCTCGTCAGCTACCGTTCGGGCGACATGTGGGCGCCGCAGTTGGAAGCCGGCGAGGCTCTCTTCCGCGAATTGTCCTACTTTGCCGAGTGCATTGGGAACGGCAAGACGCCCTTCAACGATGGCCGGGCAGGGCTGCGCATCGTCCGCATGCTCGAAGCGGCCTGTCAATCGATCTCAAAGCGCGGCGAGGTCGTCGCCCTATGAATCTCTACCAGTGCGTCGCCGAAGACGTGGAACTCGGCCGGGACGTCAAGCTCTCGAAATTTATCAACCTTTACGGGTGCAGGATCGGCGACGAAACCAAGATCGGCGCCTTTGTCGAAATCCAGAAGGGCGCAAGCATCGGCCGGCGCTGCAAAATCTCCAGCCATACCTTCGTTTGCGAAGGCGTCGAGATCGAGGATAACGTCTTCGTCGGCCACGGGGTGGTCTTTATCAACGACACTTATCCCCGCGCCACCACTTCGGCTGGCGAGCTGCAAACTGACGCCGACTGGAAGGTCGAGCGAACCCGCGTCTGCAAGGGCGCCTCGATCGGCTCCGGGGCCACAATCCTGGCCAATCTGACCATCGGCGAGAACGCCATTGTCGGCGCCGGCAGCGTCGTCACCCGCGACGTGCCCGCAAACGCCATCGTCGCCGGCAACCCGGCAAAACTGCGCCGCTCGATCGAAAAACAATCGGGAAAAACACAATAAATATGGTTGAGAACGCCGCAGATGCCCGCGATTTCCGTTCTTTTCATCTCTTTCCGTATGGCGGATTGACAGCAGACATCAGGAACTAAAAATATGCTCGATACTACGACGCTGGCAGCCCCTGTAAATCAAGATGGGACGATGACCGAGTCGCCCGCGACCTCGATCGAAGCCGGGGCCCCGTCGGGCTTAGGCTCGGCCGGAGGCCGCATTCCGTCCCTCGACGGGCTGCGTGCGATTGCAATTTTCTTGGTCATAGCAGCGCATTTGTGCGGAACGGTAGGGTATCTTTCTCTTCGTTATCTACCTTTGGATTACGGGAGGTTGGGCGTTCGTGTATTTTTTGTGATTTCAGGTTTTTTAATTACTACGCTTCTCATCGAAGAGAGGCGTGTACATGGAAAGATTTCCTTTGCGCTTTTTTATATGCGGCGTGCTGTGCGAATTCTTCCAGCAGCGTACTGCTGTATCATAATTATATCGGTTTTCTCGATTTGGGGTGCGTATCATCTTACGCCCGACGATATTGTGCGATCTCTAACATATACTACCAATTTATGGCCTGGATCAATGCGCTCGTGGCAGTTAGGGCATATTTGGTCACTATCCGTTGAGGAGCAATTCTATCTTATTTGGCCTCTTCTATTTGTGGCTGCTGGATCAAGAAAGACAACATGGGCGGCAATAGGGATGATCTGTTCGGCTGTGCTGTTTCGTCTTGGCGATCGTATTGTTTTCTTTCATAGTACATGGCACATGAAGGGAACGAGTGGTGATTGGTTAATATCGCTGGCAGATAGTCTTGCAGCGGGTTGTATGCTTGCGTCAGCAGGTAACCGGCTCTTAGATCAACGGTGGTACAGAGCGTTATTCAAGCCCAAATGGTCTCTAATAATCCTAGTCATCATTGTTGCTTTGGTGAAATATCAATACAAAACTTCATTAATTTGGGTTTTTGGCATGGTGCTGGTTAATCTTGGAATTGCGTTTCTCATCCATCGATCCGTTGTGATGTACACGGACCCTATCGGTAAGGTGCTGAATCTGCCTCCAGTTCGGTTCATCGGGGTTCTTTCCTATTCACTCTATCTTTGGCAGCAGCCCTTTTTGAATCGTGAATCGCAATCCTGGTTTTGCGCGTTTCCTCAGAACGTATTGCTGGCATTCGGTGCGGCGCTGCTGTCGTATTACCTGGTGGAGAAACCTTTCCTGAACTTGCGCAAGCGTTTGCGCCTGCGTTCAATTGGCTAGCACAGGCGTTTTGTGCGGAAGCGAAGATCGCCGTTGCACGTCATATTTCGTCGCAAAGGAAGCGGGACAAAGACAATGAGCACGATTGAAAAGGCAGTCGACAGCATCCCATTTCTCGATCTGGTGACGCCGCACCTGGAACTCGAAGAGGATCTGGTGGCTGCTTTTCGCAAGGCGCTGCATACGGCGGGCTTTATCGGCGGAGCCGCGGTCGCAGACTTCGAGCAGGCCTTCGCGGCCTTCTGCAACGTCGAGCACGCGATCGCCGTCGGCAACGGAACCGACGCGCTGCGCTTTGCCCTTATGGCGGCTGGCATCGCCCCCGGCGATGTCGTCGTGACGGTGCCGAATACCTTCATCGCCACCACGGAGGCGATCTCGCAGGCGGGAGCCCATCCCGAGTTTGTCGATATCGACGAGCGGAGCTGCAATCTCTCGATAGCGGCTTTGCGCGCCTATCTCGAAGAGGGTTGTCAGCGCGACGCCAACGGCCGGCTCGTCAGTCGTCGCAGCGGCCGCCCGGTCACGGCCGTGCTTCCGGTTCATCTCTACGGTCAGATGGCCGAGATGGACGCTCTCGCCGAACTGGCCGAGCGTTACGGCCTGATTGTGATCGAAGATGCCTGCCAGGCCCATGGCGCCGAGTACTTCTCGAAGAAAACCAACGCATGGCGCAGGGCGGGCTCCATCGGCCACGCTGCGGCCTTCAGCTTCTATCCTGGCAAAAATTTGGGCGCCTGCGGCGAGGGCGGCGCAGTCACCACGAACGACGCGCAGCTTGCCCAAAAGATCCGCATGATCCGTGACCACGGGCAGAGCCGCAAGTACTACCACGAGATCGAGGGCTACAACGGCCGTTTGGACTCCATCCAGTGCGCCATTCTCAGCGCCAAACTGCCGCATCTGGAGGGCTGGAATGCCAGCCGTCGCGATCGCGCCGTGGAATACAATCGCCTGCTGGCCGGCATCGAAGGCCTCATCCTTCCCTGCGAGCCCGACTGGTCGCGCAGCGTCTACCATCTTTACGTCGTCCGCACGCAGAATCGCGATGGCCTCATGCGCCACCTGAACGCCGCCGGCATCGGCACCGGGATTCACTACCCGGTTCCGCTGCACCTTCAGGCGGCCTACGCCCGCCTCGGCTACAAGGCCGGCGATTTCCCCATCGCCGAGGCCGCTGCAACGTCTGTACTCTCGCTGCCCATGTTTCCGCAGTTGACTTCCGAACAGCAAGCGCGAGTTTCCATATCCGTCAGGGATTTCGTGAAAAAATAGCGCACCTGTCGAAGACTCGGACCGATCGTCGAAAGGTTTCAGTGATTGACAATATCGAGAGCATGCGGAATGAGTGTTCTCAATAAATTGCATGTGAATGATCGCATGAGAACTCCTTAGGCATATTTATTGTTGGTTTTTCTGATGACAGTGCGAGGAGCCAAAATAATGACAAGCGACATGACGAATTCGAATGTTGGCGTATTGCATCAAATTCAACAGAAACTCGGTGATGCCCGTTTCTTCCGCCGCCATGCGGCAATTGTACTGGGTGTTGCGTTATTTATGCGCCTCGCCGTGGTCGCTATGTTTTGGTCTACTTGGGGATGGCGTCATGGTGCCATCCCGGACGATTGGAATAAACTCGCCATCAATCTGATCAATAATGGCGCTTTCGGATTTTCTCCCGGTCAATCAACAATAACAAGAGGGCCGATTTTTCCGCTCATTGAAATGCCGCTTTACCTCGTTTTTGGCGAAAGATATGCTGGCTGGTGCATTTGCCTTTTGCTGCTGGATGTTTTTACTTGTTTTTTAATTATTGCATTATATCGAAAGTTATGGGGAAACTTGCCTGCGTTACTCGCCGGATTATTTTATGCCATCTACCTTCCTATTATATTCTATACTGCCAAAATCTCACAGGTCACAAGCATACTTCCGTTTGTTGTTCTGTATATGTATCTTATGTCGTCCTGGGATAAGACATACTCTAGCCGCTGGAAACCGTGGGTTCTTGGTTTAGTTTCTGGTTTAATGATTCTGAATAAAACTGTGTATTTGCCGGTTCCTATTGCCTGCTCGGCGCTTCTAATTTGGTCGAAGCGTTCTGAGCTTAAGCGCTTTTCACAATTGCTTCCGGTGGCGCTGTACTTATTTACCACGATCATCGTTGTTGTCCCTTGGACAGTGCGGAACTTTATTGTAACTGGAGGGAAACTGATCCCGGTTCAGAGCTTGTATTGGGAGCTAAATGTGCAGGATGTACTCTATTATGATCTTAACAATCAGGTTGGTCTCGATCGTCCGGATAGCGTGACGCTCGCATACTTCATCCAGCATGAACGTCAAATGCTCATTGCAAACGGTGTCAACCCTGACTATCCGAAATCGATGAGTCGCGCCGAATGGGATTACGCGCGCGAACAAGCCTTTCGTTCCGTTTATTTGCAATGGTGCAAACAGGATCCTGGCAAGATTCTTCACGTTAAGGTGGAGAATTTATGGAATTTCTGGTTTCGTGCCGAAAATTGGCGGAAGACGAAATTGATGATTTTAATGCAGGTTCCGTACCTGGCTTTTGTGATAGTTTGCCTGACGGTTCTTTTTCGTAAACGACAACTTTATCAGTTGAAATATGGTCTGACTATCATCCTTATGTTATGGGCAGAACATTGTCCCGTTTTTGCATGGGGTCGATTTTCCCTCGATTTGGTTCCCATCCTTGCTCTAATCTTTGGTGTGGGCGTTTCTGAGTGGATAAACCAATTTCAAAACAACGGCGTGGAGAAACCTGCATAGCATGGATCGTGTTCAAGCGCAGGCATTGATC
>JAJYFB010000164.1 GCA_021785495.1 Acidobacteriota bacterium
GCTGCGCGGTGAACGCTTTGGTCGAGGCCACGCCGATCTCCGGCCCGGCGTGCGTGTAAATGGAGCCGTGGGCCTCGCGCGCCACCATGGCGCCCACCACGTTGCAGATGGCGACGGTCTTCGAGCCAAGCGTTTTCATCTCGCGCTGCGCGGCCAGGGTGTCGGCCGTTTCGCCCGACTGCGTGATGAGCAGCCCCAGGGCGTTGCGGTCGGGGATGGGATTGCGGTAGCGATACTCGCTGGCGTAGTCCACGTCGACAGGCAGGCGGGCCAGCCGCTCGATCATGTACTTGCCGGTGAGCGCGGCGTGCCAACTGGTGCCGCAGGCGGCGATGTTGATGCTCGATGCGGCGGCCAGCTCCTCGTCGGCGATCTCCATCTCGCCCAGAAAGACCTTGCCGGAGTCGAGTGAGACGCGGCCCCGCGTGGTGTCGGTGACGGCGCGCGGCTGCTCGCAGATTTCCTTGAGCATGAAGTGCTTGTAGCCGCCCTTTTCCGCCTGGACCGGATCCCACTGGACCCGCGTCAACTCGCGCTGGACGGGCCGGCCGTCGAAGTCGGTGAGGGTGACGCCCTGGCGCGTCAAAATGGCCATGTCGCCGTCGGCCAGGAAGTAAATGTTGCGCGTGTGGTGAAGAATGCCGGGCACGTCGCTGGCGACGAACGCCTCGCCCTCGCCCACGCCGACCACGACCGGCGGACCGAGCCGCGCGACGACGATCTTGTCCGGCTCGGCCGCGCTCAGCACGCCCAGCGCGAAGGCCCCGGTCAGCCGCCTGGCTGCGCGCCGCACCGCCTCTTCGAGCGTAACCGGAGCGTCCGCGGCTTCCTTCTGCACCTGTTCGATCAGGTGGGCGATGATCTCGGTGTCCGTTTCGGTGACGAACGTGTGGCCCTGCGCGGTGAGTTCGCGCTTCAACTCGAGGTAATTTTCGACGATGCCGTTATGCACCACGACGATGCTGCCGGTGCAGTCGCGATGCGGGTGCGCGTTTTCCTCGGTGGGCCGGCCGTGCGTGGCCCAGCGCGTGTGGCCGATGCCAAAGGTGCCTTCCGGCGCGTGCTCGCGCAGAACGCCTTCGAGATTGCCGAGTTTACCGGGCGCGCGCCAGACTTCGAGCTTCGCGCTCCCCGGCCGGCCCACGGCGATGCCCGCCGAGTCATAGCCTCGATACTCCAGCCGCCGCAGCCCCTCCACGATGACGGGGACAACCTTCTTCGTTCCGACGTAACCGACGATTCCGCACATACCTGCAATTCTAAAGGGTACGGAGCGCGAATCCCGGCGATGGGCAAGGCCGCGCGAAAGGATTGCGCGCAGTTTTTGCTTTCCGCGTAAAGACGGCATGAAGAACGGCAGGACAAAAGTCCTGCATTTTCGCCGCCGGTTCTCCGCGCAACAACCAAGGGCGCTCTTCCAGAGTGCGATCGTGATGCCATCTCTGCGCCGCCACGTTGCGGCGGTTGTCGCTTGGCCGCACGCAGGTTCGGCGCCGAATCTCCGGCGGGCGCATTGTCCGGGGTTGGGTGGCTCTTGTAATCTTGTGGGGTGATGCATCTCCAGGCAAGATTTTCATTTCTTTGGACGGCGGCTCTCGCCTTGGGCGTGTGCGCCACGGTTTCCGCGCGGGCGCAGAGTTCGAGCAGTCAGAATCAGCCGGCGCAGGCCTCGGCCTCGCCGAGCCAGGGTGCGCAGGCCACCAGCTATGGCGTCTACGTTCCGCTCGATCCGCTGGAGAACGTGCGCTACGACAACCGTTGGGATCTGTCGGTGGGCATGGCCTATGACCACATGAAGGCCGGACCGTCGCTGCTGCAGGGCGCAAACCTCGGCGGCCTGGATGTGGACGGATCGTACTGGCTGAGCCGCCACTGGGCGCTGGAAGCCTCCGGCCGCGGCTACGCGGGCACCAGCGGCACCGCGCCGAACCACTTGGCCGGCCAGGGCGGCGATCTTCGGGGCGCGATGGTCGAGCAGTACTTCTTCGTCGGCGGGCCGGAGTGGCTGGGGCCGCACAATAAGCACGGCGCCATCCTGGCCCACGTCCTGCTCGGCGGCGTCTACGGCGACTTTCAGAAAGATCTGCTGGGCAATCCTCCGTATGACTTCGATTTTTATTCCAACCAGTTCTCACCGGCGGCGATCGCCGGCGGGCACTTCGACCTGAATCGCTCGGAACACTGGGTTTTCCGTATCACGCCCGACGCGGTGGTCACGCATTACACCTTCAACGGCGTCAACTCCTCGTATCAGCAGTACGACGTGAACTTCGCGATCTCTGTCGGTATGGAGTACAAGTTCACCAGGCGGAAGCGCTCGACGAAGAAGGCCAACTGGGTCTCCGGCTGGTAAACCGCCGCGGCGGCAGAACGCGCATCGCCGATGCGTCTTGAATTCCGTTTCCGCGCCCGCGTATTTCGCGCTTCTTGCGAAACGCGTGGGCGTTTCTGTTTCAGCCGCGTCGCCGGATCAATCGCCTCGCGCTGTGAGCGCCCGCAGAAACCGCTCTTTCTCCATGCGGTACTTGAAGGCCTTGCGCCCATTGATGAAGACAACGGGGATTTCGTCGTTGAACTTCTGCAGCAACTCCGGGTCGTCGTCGATGTCCACCTCGCGCCACTGGAAGTC
Organism: Acidobacteriota bacterium; assembly: GCA_021785495.1. Lineage (GTDB taxonomy): Bacteria > Acidobacteriota > Terriglobia > Terriglobales > Acidobacteriaceae > Telmatobacter. The sequence goes on from JAJYFB010000164.1 coordinate 2,630, forward strand.
GGCATGGCCCTCCAGTGTGGCCAGTGTCTCCTTGACGACCTCGCAGAGATGGCAACCTTTTCTCGAATACACCACCACTTCACGCATAGCAGCATTCTATCGATCCGGTGCGATCGCTGCGCGGGTGCGCCATTCCGCCCGCCTCGGCCAAGGCGCAGAGGCGGGTGGAAAAAGACGCCGCGAGGCTCCTGCCGAACCGTGAGCCCAGTCCCCGGCGCGCGTTCCGGCCGCCGTCTCTGTGCGCCTTCCGAATTCGGGTGGCCGATTTTTCTGAATCAGCCTATAATTTTGCCGGGAATTCACGCGATTCATGGATGTCAGTTTCTGTCGGGATCTGTCGAGGAGGATGCAATGTTGAAGCTGGTGCTGCTCACGCTCGGCTTGTTGGCGGCGATTCTGTGTTTGCCCTTTGTCAGCCGCAGCCCGCAGGCCGCGGCGCAGGAAAAGAATTCCGCCCGGCCGGCGCTGCCAGAGACGGCCAAGATCATCCCGCTCTACCGGAGAGATTGCGCGCTTTGCCACGGCGACAACGGCAATGGCAAGACCGATCTGGCGGCCGGGATGAACCTCACGCTCGATGACTGGACCGATCCCAGAGCGCTTGGCGGCAAACCCGACAGCGCACTGTTTGCGATCATTCGCAACGGCAAGGACAAGATGCCCGCCGAAGAGACGGGCCGCGCCAGCGACGCCGAGGTCAGGAGTCTGATCGCCTACATTCGCAGCTTCGCCAAGCCCCGGCAAACAACTTCGGGGGCGGCGCCGGCTCAGGGGGCTCCATCGTCTTGAGTCGTGCGCCAGTTGGCGCAAGGCGCGGGCCGGCGCGAAAAAACCGCCAGGCAGAGCCGCTTGCGCAAAGCCGTCGGATGGAGGTCGCGCGGTGTCTGGAAACGGCACGGCGTCCATGCTTGAGCATCGATGTTTCCCGGCGGCGGGGCGACGGACCGAGGACCGGCATTTGACATCGCGGCGCGATTCCCGTAGCTTGAAAACAGATGCAGAGCCACCGCCATCACGGCCACCACCATCATCATGGGACAACCATGCCGGCGGACTGCTATGGCCTGAGGTAAAACGGCCAGAGAGATCGAAAGAAGGAATCAAGCCCGCCGGCGAATCACGCCGGCGGGCTTTTTTCATGCGCCAACAGGAATTTTTTGAAGGGAACAGGAGAACATGAGTACTTTGCCGACGATCGACTTCAGTAAAATGGACGGACTCGTGCCGGGAATCGTGCAGGATGCGCGCACGGGCGAGGTGTTGATGCTGGGCTTTCTGAACGAGACCAGCTACGCGAAGACCCGCGAGAGCGGGTTTGTCACCTTCTGGAGCCGCACGCGCCAGAAGCTGTGGATGAAGGGCGAGTCGAGCGGCAACCGCCTGCGCATCGTCTCGGCCTCGACCGACTGCGACAACGATACGCTGCTCTTCCGCGTGGAAGTGGAAGGCGACGGGCTGGTTTGCCACGAGGGCACGGTGAGCTGCTTCACCAAGCCGATCGCGCTGAACGCGGAGGTGAACCGTGGCGAATAAGCTCAGGCTGGGCATCCCCAAGGGCAGTTTGCAGGACGCGACGATTGCGCTGTTCAAGCGCGCCGGCTGGAACATCTACGCCGACGGCCGCTCCTATTTTCCGTCGATCGACGACGGCGAGATCGAGTGCATGTTGATTCGCGCGCAGGAGATGGCGCGCTACGTCGATCACGGCGTGCTCGACGCGGGCCTGACGGGCATTGACTGGGTGGTCGAGAGCGGCCTCGCGCTGGAGAGCGTGACCACGCTGACGTACGCCAAGCAGAGCCGGCGCAAGGTGCGCTGGGTGCTGGCCGTGCCGGAGTCGAGCGGCTTTGAGAAGGCCGAGGATCTGGAAGGCAAGATCATCGCGACGGAACTTGTCGAGACCAGCAAGCGCTACTTCGCCGCGAAGGGCGTGAACGTGAAGGTCGAGTTCAGTTGGGGCGCGACAGAAGTCAAGCCGCCCATGCTGGCCGACGCCATCGTCGAGGTGACGGAGACGGGCAGTTCGCTCAAGGCCAATCACCTGAAGATCATCGACACGGTGATGGAGAGCGAGACGCATTTCATCGCGAGCAAACAGACGCTGGCCGATCCGTGGAAGAAGCAGAAGATCGACCAGATTGCGACCATGCTGCGCGGGGCCATCGATGCGCAGTCGCTGGTGGGCTTGATGCTCAACGTGCAGCGCGCGCATCTCGACGCGGTGCTGAAGGTGCTGCCGGCGCTGAACGCGCCCACGGTCTCGCAGTTGAGCGACTCGGAGTGGGTGGCCGTGAACACCATCGTCGAAGAGCGCGTGGCGCGCGATGTGATTCCGCGGCTCAAGGCGGCCGGCGGCGCGGGCATCGTCGAGTACCCGCTGAACAAGGTGGTGCTGTAGAGCGGCGGGTGTAACTTGCCGTGAGCTTTCAGCACATTCTTTTCTGGGCTGCGATGGATCGCTTGTGCTCGTGCGGCCGTCCCCAAAGGGACGGTCGAAAATCGCCCAGGGTTTCTTCGTCGTTCGCTGCGGCGAACGACGAAGAAACCCTGGGACGAAGCGCCAAGAAGGTACGGGCCGCCCCGTAGGGGCGGCGCGAATCTTTGGTTTGGAAGAGGCTCGACAAAGATTTTTTGGGCAACCTGC
>JAJYFB010000165.1 GCA_021785495.1 Acidobacteriota bacterium
GGGGCAATTGGTACTCGGCCAAAAGCGAAATCGCCATGGGCCGCCAGTACGCCAGCGCAATCGACAAGAGCGCGCAATGGATCACCGATCCTGTCGTGGACGGCTACGTCGGCCGCATCGGCCAGAACATCGTCAAGAACTCCGACTGCAAGACACCGTTCACGATCAAGGTGATCGATTCGGACCAGATCAACGCCATGGCCCTGCCAGGCGGCTTTCTCTACATCAACTCCGGGCTGATTCTGGCCGCCGATGAAGAGGCCGAGTTGGCTGGCGTGATGGCGCACGAGATCGCCCACGTCTGCGCTCACCACGCGACCCGCCAGATGACGCGCATGCACTGGACGCAAATCGGCATGGCGCCGATCGTCATGCTGCCCAGCGACTGGGCTGGTCTGGGCATTTACGAGGGCGCGCAATGGGCGATTCCCATCACCTTGCTCCAGTTCTCGCGCGATTTCGAGGCCCAGGCCGATTACCTCGGCGTGCAATACATGTACCGCGCCGGCTACGATCCGCAGGCCTACATTGCCTTCTTCGAGAAGATTCAAGCCCAGCAAAAGCACAGACCGGGCCTGGTTTCGCGCGCCTTCAGCGACCACCCGCAGACACCGGACCGCATTCTGCGCTCGCAGGAGGAGATTGCACGCATTCTGCCGGCCAGGCCCGACTACCTGGTGACAACCTCGGAGTTCGACGATGTGAAGGCCCGGCTGAGGCGCATCGAGAACCATCGCGGCCGAACGGCGACGAGCGCGCCAGCCGGGCCACGCTGAACAGCCACAGCGGCCAGAACGCGGGGGAAACAAGCAGGGTTGGCAAAGCTGGCCGATCTTTCCGCGCCGGCAAAGCCGGCGTGGAAAAATTCGGAGGGGGACCATCTGCGCTACGGGCGCTATATCTTGCGGTTGAAGCCAGGAGTAAACCCAAGAAACTGCGGTTTTCCCCAGCTTCATTTCGGGAATTGTTCCCTGAAAAGCCGCTGAATCCCCTCGAACTTCCTGAAAAACCTTGAATCTCCGCTCCAAGGCGCGTTCAATACAAAAAGACCGGCAAAATCGCCGGGAAATTCCCAAGTTGAGCAACGCTTTGCGGGAGGCAATCATGCGCAGCGCCGCTGTCCGCTCGAACCTTCTGGTTCCTGAAGTTCGCGAGGTGATGGATATTCGCCAAGCCTCGGATTACCTTGGCATCTCGCCCGACACGCTGTACAAGTACGCATCGGAAGGTTTCGTGCCCGCCTTCAAACTGGGCAACCGGTGGCGCTTCAAGCGCTCGCGCCTGGACGAATGGATGGACCGGCAGAGCGAACAGTTCGCCGGCGGAGAACTCGATCCGGCGAAAAAAAAGCCGGTGCAGCCAGCGTTGTGACGCCGGCCGCGTGAGAAAGGCGTTTGCGCCCATTTTTCCGCAAAAATGCGGAAAAATGGGCGCAAACGGTCTCAGCAAATCGGCCTGAATCAAAAACTGGATCAAAAAACAGATCAGTGCCGTCCGCTGCCGGGCCCCCAGCGCAGGCGCAGGCCTGTGCGCACCGTAAAGGGCAGGCTGGGATAGCCGATGGGCGCGATGTGCTGATTGTTCATCAGGTTTTCCTGCTGCACGTAGAGATCCGCCCAGGAGATGAGCCGAACGCTCCAGCCCATGTCGAGCTTGGCATAGCCATAATCCAGATTGCGATTGGGCAACAAAAGACTGTTTCCTCCATTGGCGTCCGCGCCTTCCAGGAAGGTTGAGTCGTCGCTGCGGCTGGCGAAGGCTGCGGTGAGTTGGCCGGTGAAGCGTCCGCCGGCGTAGATGGCGGAGAGAAATCCGGTGTGCGGGGCGCGACGGAAGGGACGGGCGCCCACCAGCGGCGAGTAAGGGCCGACTTCGATGCCATCGAAAGTGGGGATGGGGCCGAGCAACGCTTGATCGCTGTTGGTAAAGGATCGCTGCACCACGGCGTCCAGATAGGTATAGCCGCCGCGCAGAAAGATGGATTTGCCGATGCCGCCTTCGAGGCTGGTTTCAACGCCCTGGGCGCGAAAGGCCTCGGAATTGACGGTCAGTTCGTAGGCGTAATTCGCCTGCAGGATGGCTTCGAGCGAAGCCTGCTCTGCGGCGCTGAGATTGGGCACAAGTTCGGGAATCAGGTCGAGGCCGACGTATTCGATCTGGCGGCCGAATTCGTTGTGAAAGTAGCGGGCCCGGAAGAGAATGTGGTCGCTGAGCAAGTCCTGCTGGATGCCGCCTTCGTAGGTACGATTCTGCGGCGCGCCGATCTTGCCGATGTGCAGTTGGGAGATGGCGGCCGGATTGTACGTTTCGAGAAAGCTATAGAGGGATTCATCCTGCTCGATCATCGTGGGTTCGCGGTCGGACTCGCCAAAGTTGAACAGCAGACGGGTGCCGCTGAAAACACCGTGGCGCGGGCGCAAAACGTAATACGAAAAGCCGGCGCGCGGCGTGGTCTCAACGCCAAACAGCGAGTAGTGCTCCAGGGCGCCGCCGAGCGTGTAGAAAAAACGATTCTTGAAGTCGCCATGCACGGCGGCCTGGTAGTCGTAATTTATGCGCTCGACGGATGGATAGTATGAGCTGGACGGTTCGGCGCCGCGCTCGTCCTCGAACTGGAAGCCGACGAGCGCGCCCAGGTGCGGTGTGAATGCCAGGTCGCCGCGATAGATGAGCTGATCGCGGTTATTGACAAACTGGGTCGCATACGTCGAACAGTCGAGCACCGCCTGTCCGGTGGCGGAGTAGCCGTTGGCGCCAGCGATGGTCACCGTATTGCCGAGGTAGGCGGCAGAAAAGCAATCGCTGTTGTACGCCTGATAATTTCCTGACGTTTGCCACAGGTTGGCTTGCTCGCGCTTGCGCACCGCGCCGTAGCGCACGTCGTTGTGCAGGCTGGCCGTCATCTGGTTGCCGATGCCGGCCGAGAAAAACAGGTTCTGGTCCTTTTGCGTGGCGTCGTCGGCGATGTGATAAAAGTCCCAGGCATTCGGCACGCCGGTCGCGCTCACGCCGTAGTGCAACGTAGCGCGAACTTGCGTCCCGCTCGTGAGCGCCCAGCCCAGATTGGCGGCCGATGTGGCCACGTGATACTCGTCGTTCGGCAGATCGTTCGCAGTCTGAAGCCAACTGAACGCGCCCAGATAATCGAGCTTTCGGTGCGTACCAGCCGCCTCCAGTTGTTCGCGCGAGGTGTCGAGGTTGCCGGCGTCGCCCTCGAAGAGAATCGACGGAAAGCTGGTGGTGCCGCGCGGCGTGGTCAGATTGACAACGCCGGTCTCGGCGCCCGCGCCGAACAGATCGGAGTCCGGGCCGCGATAGACCTCCGCACTCTCGACGGCCGTGGTCGAGAACGGGCCGAAGTCAAACTGGCCGCCCAGATCGGTTGCGTCGACGCCATCGACAAGGATTTTGTTGTCGTCCGAGTCGCCGCCGCGGACGAACAGCGAACTCTGCGCGCCCATCTGCCCGGTCTGGACAACCTGCGTTCCGGGCATCAGCCGCAATGCGCTCACCAGGTCCGTGCGCATCTCCAGATCGTGCAGCGAAAGCACGGTGGTTGCGGCGCTGGTCTGGGCCTGCGGCGTGGGCACGCCGGTGGCCGTGACGACGATCGCCTGGCGCACCCAGGCCGGTTCGAGAACCAGGTTGCGCTCAATGGCGTCGAGCGGGCCGGCGTAGAAGTTGGGCGTCTGCAACTGGCGGAAGCTCGATGCCGTGACGACAAGAAAGAAGCGGCCGGACTTTCCCGTGGTGATTTCGAAGCTGCCATCGGAGGAAGTGACCACCGAGGAGACGATCTTCCCGTTGGCGAGCAGGGCGATGCGGGCGCCGCTGACCTTGGCGCCGGTGGCATCGGTGACGATGCCGTGAACGGATGCCGCCGGCAGGGCGGCGGCAAAGACTGCGAGCAAGACAACGACGACGGCCGGGCGAAGAGCGCGCCGAAAGACGGCAAAACAACGATCGAGAACAGGCATCCTGGCTCCTTCGTTCCCCTCGGAACGTGAAAGCGATGGCGAACGCCGCGAGGACCGGTCTCCTGACTTGCGCATCGAGATGCCTTCCCAGAGCAGACCGCACAGGCCTGGTTCCAGTGGCGTTCAAGGCGATTCCGCAATGGGCGGCCGCCCTGGCTCGGAATGCTCCTTTGCCCGGCAACAACACGACGGCAGGCAAACGAGATGCGCTCACAGTTGCGGGGCAGTGGCGGAGTTACACCGCCTTCCCGAACATCCTGGCGATTGCAGTGAAGGGTTGGGCCACCCGGCAAGGCGGCCTGAATGATGACACGAAAACGACTTCCATGCCATCAATATTTATAGCCGGAACCGTACACGAAGTCAAAAGATAGCTCTGGCCGGCAGGGCGAACGCCTTTCAGATTGCGGGATGATTTTTGTTTTGCAAGGGCACGGCTTCCGTCGTGCGTAAACAGATTCTGAGGAGAATTTGCGGCCTTTCGGCCCCACGGGACGGGTTTTCATCCCAAAAGTTGTACTCTGGTTTTTCTGGCAATTCGCTTGCCCTGGAGGAACAATGAAGGTTCTTTTTATCGGCGGCACGGGCAACATCAGCGCGGCTTGCACGGAACTGGCCGTTGCACGCGGCATCGAACTGACCCTTTTGCGGCGCGGCAGGCGGGATGCCAACCTTCCCGGCGAGGTGCGCACCCTCGCCTGCGACATTGCCGACGAGGCCGCGGTCGCCGCCGCGCTCGGCGGCAGGAAATACGACGCGGTGGTCGATTGGATCGCCTTCACGCCCGACCAGATCGAGCGCGACATCCGCCTCTTCCGCGACCGCACCGATCAGTACATCTTCATCAGCTCGGCCAGCGCCTATCAAAAACCGGTCGGCTGCTACCGGATTACGGAATCGACGCCGCTCGCCAATCCCTACTGGCAGTACTCGCGCGACAAGATCGCCTGCGAAGAGCGGCTGATGAAGGAGTACCGCGAAACCGGTTTTCCCTTCACCGTCGTGCGCCCCTCGCACACCTACGGCGACACGCAGATCGTGCTCGCGGTCAACAACTGGGAGATGCCGTACACGGCGATCGATCGCATGCGTCGCGGCAAAAAGATGATCGTACCCGGCGACGGCTCATCGCTCTGGGTGGTCACGCACAACAGCGACTTTGCGCAGGGACTGGTGGGCCTGCTCGGCCATCGCCAGGCCATCGGCCACGCCTTTCACATCACCAGCGACGAGGTGTTGAGCTGGGACCAGATCTACACCATCACGGCCC
>JAJYFB010000026.1:0-4423 GCA_021785495.1 Acidobacteriota bacterium
AAGGTCGTCTTGCCGTGATCGATGTGCCCAATCGTGCCCACATTCACATGCGGCTTCGTGCGATCAAATTTTTCCTTCGCCATTGCCTTCCCATCCTCCGTCGAACCGTGCTACTCGAAAACCGCCAGCAGATCAATGCTATTTTCCCTGCGCCTTGCCGATGATCTCATCGGCGATCATGCGCGGCGCCTCTTCATAATGCGCAAACTGCATCGAATACGAGGCCCGGCCCTGCGTGGACGAGCGAATGTCGTTCACGTAGCCGAACATCTCCTTGAGCGGGACCATGGCCTTGATGACCTGCGAGCCGCTCACGTGCTCCATGCCCTCAATCCGGCCGCGGCGCGAGTTGATGTCGCCAATGATCGTGCCCATGAACTCCTCGGGCACCGTCACTTCGACGGCCATCACCGGCTCCAGCAGCACCGGGCTCGCTTTTCTCGCCGCTTCCTTGAAGCCGATCGAACCGGCGAACTTGAAGGCCATCTCGTTCGAGTCGACCTCGTGATAGCTGCCGTCAAAAAGCGTCACCTTGATGTCGACCATCTGGAAGCCGGCCAGAATGCCCTGCTCCATCGCGCCCTGAACGCCCTGGTCGATCGGCTTGATGTACTCCTTCGGCACCACGCCGCCCTTGATCTCATTGAGAAACTCGTAGCCCTTGCCCGGCTCGTTGGGCTCGACGCGCAGCCAGCAGTGGCCATAGTTGCCGGAGCCGCCGGTCTGCCGGATGTACCTGCCCTCGGCCTCGGCCTTTTTGCGGATGGTCTCGCGGAAAGCCACCTTCGGCTCGCCCACATTGGCCTCGACCCGATGCTCGCGCTTCATGCGGTCGACAAGAATCTCCAGATGCAGCTCGCCCATGCCGCTGATGATCGTCTGGCCGCTATCCTCGTCGGTCCGCACCTTGAAGGTGGGATCCTCCTCGGCCAGCCTTGAAAGCGCAATGCCCATCTTCTCCTGGTCCGCCTTGGTCTTCGGCTCGATCGCCACGGAAATGACCGGATCGGGGAAGGTAATGGCGCCCAGCGCAATCGGATGCTGCGGCGCGCAGAGCGTATCCCCGGTCTTGATGTCCTTCAGACCCACGCAGGCGCAGATGTCGCCGGCCAGAATCTCGTTCACATCCTCGCGCTTGTTGGCGTGCATCTTGACCAGACGGCCCACGCGCTCGGTCCTTCCGGTGCGGGGATTGAGCACCGTGTCGCCGGTCTTGAGCGTGCCCGAATAGACGCGAATAAACGAGAGCTTGCCAAAGGGATCGTTGATGAGCTTGAAAGCCAGCACGGAAAGCGGCTCGGCGTCCTCGCACTTGCGATACTCGATCCTGGAGTGATCCTGCGGATCGATGCCCTCGACCGCCGGCTTGTCGAGCGGACTGGGCAGGTAATCGACGACCGCGTCCAGCAGCGTCTGAATGCCCTTGTTCTTGAAGGCCGTGCCGCAGAGGGCGGGAAAGATCTTGAGGTCGATCGTGGCCTGGCGAATGCCCGCCTTGAGCTCCTCGACGGTCAGCGTCTCGCCCTCCAGATACTTCTCCATCAAAATGTCGTCGGTCTCGGCAATCACTTCCACCAGTTGCGCGTGGAAGGCCTCGGCCTTTTTCTTCAGGTCGGCGGGAATCTCCTCGACCGAGTACTCGGCGCCCATCGTCTCGTCGTGCCACACAATGGCCTTCATCTCGACCAGATCGATGACGCCCTTGAAGTTCGCCTCGGCGCCGATGGGAATCTGCAGGGCCACGGGCCGCGCACCCAGGCGCTTGCGAATGGTCTCCAGCACGTACTCGAAGTCGGCCCCGTTCTTGTCCATCTTGTTGACAAAGCAGATGCGGGGAACCTTGTACTTGTCGCCCTGCCGCCAGACCGTCTCGCTTTGCGGCTGCACACCGGAAACGGAATCAAACAGCGCCACCGCGCTGTCCAGCACGCGCAGGCTGCGCTCGACCTCGGCCGTAAAGTCCACGTGGCCGGGCGTGTCGATAATGTTGATGCGAACGTCGCGCCAGGTGCAGGTGGTGGCGGCCGAGGTAATCGTAATGCCGCGCTCCTGCTCCTGCTCCATGTAATCCATGGTCGCCGTGCCCTCATGCACCTCGCCGATCCGGTGCGTGATGCCGGTATAGAACAGGATGCGCTCGGTCGCCGTCGTCTTCCCGGCGTCGATATGCGCCATGATCCCGATGTTCCGGCAACGATTCAGAGGTACAGTACGAGGCACGTCACTCATCCTTGCAAGAGCATCGCTCCTGCGGTTAAAACCTAGCCGCTAGCTTCCAGCCCCTAGCTCCTAGCTTGTCCTTTTCGCGGCCGCACCCGGAAGCCGCCACTTCCGCCCACAGCCAACGCGCTAAAAATCCGCAGCTCGCAGATGCAGGCCGCCCTCTACCACCGGTAGTGAGCAAAGGCCCGGTTGGCCTCGGCCATGCGGTGCACATCTTCCTTCTTCTTCATGGCGCCGCCCCGGCCATTGGCCGCGTCCAGCAGCTCATTGGTCAGCTTGTCGGTCATGCCCTTCTCACCGCGCGCACGGCCATAGGTCAGCAGCCAGCGAATGGCCAGCGAGGTCCGCCGGTCGGGATTGACCTCGATGGGAACCTGATAGTTCGCGCCGCCCACGCGCCGCGTCTTCACCTCGAGCAGCGGCTTGCAGTTCTCGACGGCCTTCTTGAAGAGCTTGAGCGCATCCTCGCCGCCGCCCTTCTCTTCCAGGTTCTTCATCGCCCGGTAGAAGATGCCCTGCGCGGTCGACTTCTTGCCGCCCCACATCATCGAGTTCACAAACTTGGTCACCAGCGTCGATCCGTAGACCGGGTCCGCCGCCACTTCCCGCTTTGCAATGTGCCCTTTTCTTGGCATAAATCCCTCAAAACAGCTACCAGCTTCCAGCCGCCAGCCCCTAGCTCCACCCTGCGGCCCGCGGCCGCAATCGCCCGCTCCAGCAAGAACAAGCCAGAAGCCAGAAGCCGCCTTTACTTCTTCGCGCCAGCCTTGGCGCGCTTGGCGCCGTACTTCGACCGGCTCTGATTGCGATTGGCCACGCCCACCGAATCGAGCGTCCCGCGGATCACGTGATAGCGCACGCCCGGCAGATCCTTCACACGGCCGCCGCGAATCAGCACGATCGAGTGCTCCTGCAGATTGTGCCCGATGCCGGGAATATACGTGGTCACTTCGATTCCGTTGGTCAGGCGCACACGCGCCACCTTGCGCAGCGCCGAGTTCGGCTTCTTGGGCGTCTGCGTATACACGCGCGTGCAAACGCCGCGCCGCTGCGGCGAGGCCTGTAATGCAGGCGATGCCGTTTTATACCGAGGCGCCGTGCGCCCCTTGCGAACCAGTTGGTTAAAAGTAGGCAAACCGCAACTCCTTACCGCTCAACCGCAAACCGCTCCCGGCAGCCCTTGCGCATTGCAACCCGAAACCAACGCATTGGCTGGCTCCAGGCACGCAAAAGCCCATGGCTACCGCTTCACAACTCTCTTCGTTTCGATCGTCAGACGAGAACCGGGACGATTCGCCGGACGCTCCTTCCGAAACCGCTGAAAGGGCCAGCGCCGTATCCCAATTCCGGCCCGCATAGCCCCTCCAAGGCGAGGAACGCGCGCGCCGTCGATGCGAATGTCTCCTGCCCTCCGCAAGACGAGAGCCACACCGAAGACCTGTCTGGCCGGCCTGCTTTGCCCAGCCCAGGAAGCCGCCCAGTCCCTTACCGCCTCAGACCGGACGCCCCAACGCAACCGGCGTAGATAGACACGCCAAATCGCGTTCTTGCGAACCATTCAAAGATAACAGGAAATCGCGGAACGAGTCAACGAAGTTTTTGCGCGATCCACACGCCCTGCCGTTTTGGCCGATTCCACGCCGCGCTTCGCTCGCCGCGAACAGGGATTCCGGCCCGATCCGCCGCCAGAGAGCCCCCGTAGAGAGGGGGCTCCCGGCGGACGATTGCGCGCTACCTGGCGGCGGCGGCGAGGCCGGCCTGCTCGGCCAGCCGGGCGGCCTTGTCGGTGGCCTCCCAGGTAAACTCCGGCTCGGTGCGGCCGAAGTGGCCATAGGCGGCGGTCTTCTGGAAGATCGGCCGGCGCAGGTTCAGGCTCTCGATGATGCCCTTGGGCGTGAGCGCAAAGTTCTTGCGGACCAGCTCGGTGAGCTTGGCCTCGCTCAGCTTGCCGGTGCCGAAGGTCTCGACGAGCACGGAGACCGGCTCGGCGACGCCGATGGCGTAGGCGAGCTGCACCTCGGCCTTGGCGGCCAGTCCCGCGGCCACGATGTTCTTGGCGATGTGGCGGGCCATGTAGGCCGCCGAGCGATCGACCTTGGTCGGGTCCTTGCCGCTGAAGGCGCCGCCGCCGTGACGGCCCATGCCGCCGTAGGTATCGACGATGATCTTGCGGCCGGTCAGGCCGCAATCGCCCATCGGC
>JAJYFB010000026.1:4433-25136 GCA_021785495.1 Acidobacteriota bacterium
GCCAATCACAAAGCGGCCCGTGGGATTGATGTGATACTTGGTGTGCTCGTCGAGCCACTGGGCCGGAAGCGTGGCCTGGATGACGTGCTTGAGAATGTCGGCGTGGAGCTCGTCGTTCGAAACCGACTCGGCGTGCTGGCTGGAGATGACCACGGCGTCGATGCGGGCGGGCTTGCCGTCCTCGCCGTACTCGATCGTCACCTGGCTCTTGCCATCGGGGCGCAGGTAGGGCAGCTTGCCGTTTTTGCGCACGACCGTGAGCTGGCGGCAGAGCTTGTGGGCGAACGAGATGGGCGCCGGCATCAGCTCCGGCGTCTCGTTCGAGGCGTAGCCGAACATCATGCCCTGGTCGCCGGCGCCGCCCGTGTCCACGCCCTGCGCGATGTCGCCCGACTGCTTGTTGATGGTCGAGATGACGGCGCAGGTGTTCGAGTCGAAACCATAGAGGGCGTTGTCGTAGCCGATCGAGGCCACCACGCCGCGCACCAGCGACTGAAAGTCCACATAGGCCTTGGTGGTGATCTCGCCGGCGATCATCACGATCCCCGTGGCGGTGAGGGTTTCTGCGGCGACGCGGCTATACGGATCCTGCTCCAGGCAGGCGTCGAGAATCGCGTCGGAGACCTGGTCGGCAATCTTGTCGGGATGGCCTTCGGTCACGGATTCGGAGGTAAACAAGAAACGGTCGCTCAACTGAGTAAAGCTCCTTCCTGCGTGCGAGCCTCAGCCCGGCTTGCGGCGGGGTCGGGCGCGACAGTGCATCCTTTTCATGGTAATTGCGCCGGGCCAAAGGCGACAAAGAATCCCAGCGGGCTGCGTCCGGGGCGGCCTGGACGGTGATTTTCCCTATTCGGGCGGGCGTGGCCGCCGTATCACCGGCTTGCCGCTTGCGGCAAACTTCCCGCGCTGCCGGCCGCCTCCTCATGCGCATACGCTTCCGGCGGCACCTCGCCGGGCGGAATGCCCGATCCCTCCCAGAGCAGGCGCGGCGCGCCCTGGCTGGCCGTGTTCAATGCCTCGACGCGCATCGTATGCAGGCCCGCACGCAGGCCGATGGAGCCGGTATCGATGCGCAGCGCATTGCCGGGCGATCCGCAAACCTGCGCAAAGGCCGGACCGGTTCGAGCGACTTCGACGCCGTCGAGAACAAGCCGCGCGCCGTCGCGATCGATCAGGCGAAAGACGTAGCCGCCGTCGGCGGGAACCCGCAAAAGGCCGCTCCACACCGTGGCGTACTGCGCAATTCCCTGCGCATCGGCGGCGAGACCGGAGGAGACGCCGGTGCGCACGGGCGCAAGCGCAGTGAAATCCGGCAGCGCCGTCCAACTGCCGGCGTAGAGCTTCCAGCCGAGCCCAGTCTCCACCGGCCCCGCAGCCGCGACCGGCTTGTGCCATTGGGCGACGGCGACCAGATCCTGCGCGGCCCAGTCTTCATGGCCGTTCTTGTCCGTAACGTGGAGCAGAACGCGGAAGCGGCCCGCGCCGTTTTTGCCGTCGAGTTCGGTTCCCAGCGCGTCGGGAAAACGATGGCGCACGCGGCGGCGATGGGCCGTCGTTCCGTCGCCGAAAAGCCAGGCGTACTGCGCGCCGGGCGCGGCCTGCGCCGTCAGCGTGACCTTCTGTCCGGGCACAAAGACCGGCGGATCGACGCGGAAGCCGGCCGTGAGCGCGGGCGCGGGCGCGAAGGTGGGCGGCGCGGCGCCGCCAGAGATCACCAGCGGCAATGCGGCGACGCTGGTCGCACGTGTTTGCCCAACCTTCACGTTGTCGAAGGTGACATCCCGCACGTCGCCCGCGAGAGTTGAGGCGACGAGAGGCGGCTGATCGAGGGCCCAGATGTTCCGAAAGACGATGCCGTGCAGCACGGGCTGCTCCTGCTCGATCTGCGCCAGCGAATACCAATGGTCAAGCAAAATATTTTCAAAACGCAGGCCGGAGTGGTCGCCCTTGGCCCCATCCGCGCCCCAGAAGCCGAAGAGGCCGAACGTCTGGCCGCAAGCGCCGATGCCGGCGTCAAGCACATCGGAGTCGCGCAAGGTGAAATTCCGGGAGTTGAAGATCTTGCGCGGCCAGCCCATGCGCACGATGTTCGAGATGCTCGTCGAAAGCTCGCTGTGCTCGACAAGAATGTTGTCCACATCCTGACCCGGGCGGAGCATGTCGGCGTCGGTGTAGCCGTCCCAGTTGCCCTGCACGGCCAGATCGTCGTCGGAGGCGCGCAGGAAGGCGTCGTTGACCACGGTGTCGCCGCCGCCCAGCCAGTCCATGCCGTCCTGATTGGCGTTGCCCGGATTGCCGCCGATCAGGCGCAGATCGTCAAAGCGGAAGCCGGTCGAGTCCTTCATCTGGATCGACCAGGTGCGCGAGCGGACGATGCAGGTCAGGCCGTCGATCTCCACGTTGTGCGCATCGAAAGCGCCGATGCAGTGCCAATCGGGCCGCTGCATCCAGCCCTGGTCATCGCGGGGATTTTGCGGGCCGTCGTAAACAATGGTTCCGCGGCCGAGCACCTTCACATTTTCGACCTTCCACAGATTGAGACTGCCCAAAACATACGCGCCCGGCTCCAGGTAGATCGTCTCGCCGCTTTGCGGATTCAGGCTCTCGCGATGCACGCCGGCGGGCACGATGGTCACCTTCGGCCCGGTGGGCGCGGGCGCGGGCGGCACACCGGCAAAAAGGGAGAGCATGCGCGCATGATTGAGAAAATCGCCGGGCCGCGAGAGGACGAGCTTGGCCGGATGCGGCAGGCGGAAGCGGATGGTCTGCGGCTCGCCGCGCACGTGCGTCGCGCGCAAGCCCAGCCGCCAGGGCTCGATCTCGACGCCGGCATCCCAAAAGTGCGGATCGGCCGCGGTAACGGTGATCTCAACCGGACCGGTCGTGTCGAAGCTCGCAAAATCGTAGTGCGCGGCGGCCTGCGCCACATCAATGCGCTGGTTGTTCACCGTGACGGCGAAAAAGCCCGCGCGCATCTCCGGCGGCACGGGCGCGGACTGAACGACAGGCGCGGCGTGAGCGGAAAAAGCGGCCAAGGCAACGCCTGCCAGCAGAAAGTTGGCTGCAACCAGCCTGCGGAGTCCCGGCAACGCGCAAGACCTCGGCGAAAGATTAGAAACCGAGTCCAATGGTACACCCTGCCACAGCCGCTCCGTTCAGATGCCTTCGCCCATCGAAACGTAGGCGCTGAGGCGGTCTAGCTCCACGCGGTAGGCCGTGCGCTCGGCCTCCTCGTCGGCGAAGGGCCTGGCGCGATCCTCGTGCGCGCCCAGACGGTCTTCGAGTTCGTCCACGCGGGCCGAGAGCGCGATGAGCGCGTCCGAGAGCGGGTCTTTCACCTCGTGGGGATCGGTAATCAGCACGCGCTGGCCGTTGCGATAGACGATGTGCGCGGGCACGCCGACGACGGTCGAGTTCGGCGGCACATCGGCCAGCACGACCGAGCCCGCGCCGACGCGCGAGTTCTCACCCACGGTCACGTTGCCGAGGATGTTGGCGTTGTTGCCGATAAAGACGTTGTCGCAGATGGTGGGGTGGCGCTTGCCGTGCTGCTTGCCGGTGCCGCCGAGGGTGACGCCCTGGTACATGGTCACGTCGCTGCCGACAATGGCCGTCTCGCCGATGACGACGCCCGTGGCGTGGTCGATGAACAGCCGCGCTCCAAGCAGCGCGCCGGGATGAATATCGACGCCGGTGAACAAGCGCGCAATCTGCGAAAGAACCCGCGCCGGCAGGCGCAGCTTGCGCCGCCACAGCCCGTGCGCGATGCGATGCGTCCACACCGCCCACAGGCCGGGATAGCACAACAGCACCTCCAGCCGCGTGCGCGCAGCCGGATCGCGCTCCATCACGGAGCGAATGTCGTCGCGAATTCGGAAAAACAGGGACATAAAGACCAAGGGACCAAGGGACTAAGGGACTAGGGACTAGGGACTAGGGACTGAGAATTTCTTCGGGCGAATGGACTTCATCAACGCCCCAAGCAGCCGGCTTACGTCTTTGCAGAGACCTTCGGTTGCGTCCAGACTCGATGGGCTCCCCAAACCGAGCCTCCTGGCAACAAAAATCTGCGTCTCAAGCTCGCAGCACGATCCACGCGCGTGGCCAAGAAAGAGATGGTATTCGCCACTTGTCGAACGCCCGTATCCCTCGGCAATGTTACTCACGATGGACACGGCGGCTCGTCGCATTTGGTTGGTGAGGCCGAAGCGTTCCGCATCGGGAAAATGCGCGGTCAGTGCGTAGATCTCCACAGTCAAATCGGCCGCCTTTTGCCAAACGATGAGATCCTTGAACGACTGTCCCATAGCATCTCCTACGCCTCTCAGTCCCTCAGCCCCTCAGTCCCTTGGTCCCTTGGTTCCTTGGTCCCTTGGTCCCTTAGTCCCCTGGGTCCCTTGGTCCCTCAGTCCCTTAGTCTAGTCCCTGCCTTTACGCCACCGATTGCGTCTCGAGCGCCAGCGCCTGCTGGCGCAGAGGCTCGAAGAGCACGCTCGAAAGGTAGCGCTCGCCGAAGTCGGGCAGCAAGGTCACAACCAGCTTCCCCTGATTCTCCGGCCGCGCGGCCACCTTGAGCGCCGCCGCCACAGCCGCGCCCGAACTGATGCCGACAAACAGGCCTTCCTCTTTCGCCAGCCGGCGCGCCATCGCGACGGCCTCGTCGTTGGTCACCTGCACAACCTCGTCGATATTGCCGGTGTCGAGAATGCTCGGCACAAAACCGGCGCCAAGGCCCTGAATCTTGTGCGGACCGGGCTTGCCGCCGGAGAGCACCGGGCTGTCGGCCGGTTCCACGGCGATGGCCTTGAAGGCGGGCTTCTTCGGCTTGATGAAACGCGCGACGCCGGTGATGGTGCCGCCCGTGCCCACGCCGCCCACGAAAATATCCACCGCGCCGTCGGTGTCATCCCAAATCTCCGGGCCGGTGGTGGCCAGGTGAATGGCCGGATTGGCGGGGTTGTCGAATTGCTGCAGGATGTAGCCGTTGGGCGTTTGGGCGAGAATCTCGCTGGCCTTGGCGATGGCGCCCTTCATGCCATTCGGCCCTGGCGTGAGCACGATCTCCGCGCCGTAGGCCAAAAGCGCCACGCGCCGCTCCAGGCTCATCGTTTCGGGCATCGTAAGGATCAGCTTGTAGCCTTTGACCGCGGCCACAAAGGCCAGCGCGATGCCGGTGTTGCCGCTGGTGGGCTCAATCAGCACCGTTTTGCCGGGCGCGATCTTGCCCTCTTTTTCGGCGGCCTCAATCATCGCCAGGCCGATGCGGTCCTTGACGCTCGCGGCCGGGTTGCGGCTCTCCAGCTTGACGGCGACGGCGGCCGGCAGCCCGGCAGCCACACGGTTCAACCGCACCAGCGGGGTGCGGCCGATCAATTCAGTAACATTCGCGGCAATGCGCGCCATGACGATCTCCTTTTTCCGGGACACAGCCCGGGTCTCTCGTCGGTTCGGATGGTGGGGAAATAGCGCCGCCGATCGGGCGGGAAAACCGGGCGCGCCGCAAGGCGCACCACTGCATCGGAGCGGCACCAGGACGGTGTTAGCGACATCGACGCATGAATCTAAGGTAGACCCTGAAGGCGGAAGATGGCAAGAGCGCCCGCGCGATAACGAGGGCAAGCGCTCCGCAGTCCACGCCTCATCCGGTGTTGCGCAACCCGGCCGAGATGCCGTTGATGGTGGCGGCGATGGCGCGGTTGACCTCGGGCGTGTCTTCGCCGGCGCGTTTGCGCCGCAGCATGTCGACTTGGATCAGGTGCATGGGATCGACATAAGGATTGCGCCGCAGAATGGAGCGGGCGAGCACGCGGTTGGTTTCAAGCAGTTCCTTCTGGCTTAGAACGGCCAGCAGGCTGCGCGCGGTGCGCAGGAACTCGGCCTCGAAGAGACTGTAGATGCGCTCGCGCAAGGCCTCGTCCTGGACGAGCGTGGAGTAGAGCCGTGCGGTGCCGAGGTCGGCCTTGGCCAGCGCCATCTCGACGTTGCGCAGCAGGTCGATAAAAAGCGGAAACTCCCGGGCCATTGTCTGCAAGCATTCGAGATTGGCTTGCGCGGATGCGCCCGGCGCATTCAAGTAGCATTCGAGGGCATGGCCGACGCCGAACCAGGCCGGCACCAGCAGCCGCGATTGCGTCCAGCCGAAGACCCAGGGGATGGCGCGCAGATCCGCGAGTTTGGACGAATCGTTGCGGCGTGCGGGGCGCGAGCCGATCTTTGCGTTTTCCAGTTCGCCGACAGGCGTGGACTGCTCGAAGTAAGCGATCACGCCGGCATCTTCGAGGATGTGCTGGCGATAAAAGCCGTAGGCGAGACGGGAAATCTTGTCGAAGGCCGACTCCCAAGCGGGCTGGAGAATTCCGGTGAAGTGACCCTCGGGATCGCGCGCGTTGGGCCGGGCCAGGGCGTCGAGCGAGGCGGCGATCATCAGTTCGAGATTGCGCTCGGCCAGCACCTCGTCGGCGTACTTGAAGTTGAGCACCTCGCCCTGCTCGGTGAGGCGCAACTGGCCCTCAAAGGCGTCGAAGGGCTGCGCGAAGATGGCGCGATGCGTGGGCCCGCCGCCGCGGCCCACCGTGCCGCCGCGGCCGTGAAAGAGGCGCAGCTTGACGCCGGCCTCGCGGGCCACGGCATGCAGATCGCGATGGGCGCGGAAGATCTCCCAGGTCGAGGTTAACATGCCGCCGTCCTTGTTCGAGTCCGAGTAACCGAGCATGACCTCCTGCCAGTTGCCCCAGCTTTCCAGCAGCTTGCGATAGTCGGCGCGGCTCCAGAGTTCGCGACAGATGGAAGGCGCGTTGCGCAGGTCTTCAATGGACTCGAAGAGCGGAACGGGCATTAAACCGGGGTCGCTGCCGCCGGTTGCGCCCGCGCCTTCGACCGTGACGCCGCCCAGCCGCGCCAGCCGCACCACGGCCAGCACATCATCCACCGAGGCTGCGCCGCTGATGACGTACTGGCGAATGGCCTCGGGCGAGCAGCCCTGCTTGATCCGGGCGATGACGCGAAAGGTTTCAAGAACATTGGCCGTCGCCTCGGAGAGTGGGCCGGCAAGCGACGGCGCGGAGGTATCGCCCATGGCCTCCTGCAGAGCCGCGGCATGGACGCGGGCGTGCTGGCGGATGTCGAGCGTGTGCAGATGCAGACCAAAGGTGCGCGCTTGCAGGATGAGCGGATCGACAAGCGTGCGCGCGATGCGCAAGCCGCCGTTGGCGGCCAGCGACGAGCGCAGCGTCTCCAGATCGTCAAGAAAATCCTGCGTCGAGCAGTAGGCGGGCAGGGCCTGGGCCAGCTTGTCATGGCCGCGGGAGAGCGTGAAGGGCGTGACGGGCAGCGATTCGCCGTCTTCGATATGAAGCGCTCCGGCCTCTTCGATGGTGCGCTGAATGCGCGCCTTGAGGCAGATGGCGAAGCGGCGATAGTACTCGAACTCGTACTGTGCGCCGAACAGTTGCGCCTCGGGCGTATGCACCTGAGCGACATACGCGCGGAGGCGCGCGAGCAGAGCCTCGCTCACGGGCCGCAGTTGCGCGCTGGCCGTGAGCAAATCGACGATGCGGTCGAGTTGGCGCTGGTAGTAGAGCAGCAGATGACCGCGCGCCAGCGCCAGAGCAGCCCGTGTGACCTCGGGCGTCACAAAAGGATTGCCGTCGCGGTCGCCGCCGATCCACGAGCCGAAACGAAGCACCAGCGGCAGAACGCGCGGCTCGACTTCCATGCCGTAGGCCGCCTGAAGGGCCGCCGCAATCTCGCGGTAAAGTTCGGGCAGGGTCTCGAAGATCGAGACGTCGTAGTAGTCGAGGCCCATCTTGACCTCGTCGTAGACCGTGGGCCGGCGCGAGCGCACTTCGTCGGTCTGCCAGAGGTTGGTGATTTCCGCCAAGAGCAGTTCTTCGAGCCGCGCAAGATCCTGACCGGGGATGGGAACGCGGTCCAGCGCAGTGAGATACTCGCCGATGCGGCGGCGTTTGAGCATCACGCTGCGGCGCGCGGCCTCCGTGGGATGAGCCGTGAAGACAGGCACCACAAGGACGCGGCCAAGCCAGTCGAGCGCCTCCCTGGCGTCGATGCCCACGCGGCGCATCTCCGCGAAGGTGCCTTCGAGCGAGCCGCGCTGGCGGCCCACCTCACCGCACAGGCGCAGCGCCACGCGGCGGCGCTTGCGATGGTTGGTCTCGGCCAGATTGATGAGTTCGAAGTAAAAGGCGAAGGCGCGCGTCAGCAGGACGGCGCGATCGACGGGCAGCGATTGCACCAGTTCGAGCGCGGCCGAGGCGTGGCGCGCGGCCTCTTCGGCCTGGCCGCGCAATTCGGCGTCGCGGCGGCGAATCGTGCCCTGCCGCAGGGCTTCGACCTGCGCAAAGGCCTCGTCGCCGGCCTGCTCGCGCAAGACCGTGCCCAGCAACGCGCCCAGCGAGCGCACGTCCCGACGCAAAGGCGCTTCTTTCAGGTCGCCGGCCTGCGCCTCCAGTTCGGCCAGGCGCTGCGGCCAGCTTTCGGGGGTCCAAAGGGAAGCCATCGTACCTCGATTATGCACGAATCGCGCAGAAAATCGTCCGGTCACCACAGGCAGGAGACGGGAGCAGCAAAGAGCCTGCGGCCGAAGGGAACAGCGATTTCGCCGTCGTAGAGCACGATGCCGGCCTGGAAGCTGGCTCCGCAGGCGCGGGCGAGTTTGCGCAGGCCTTTGAAGTCGGAGGCCAACACCGTTGCTGCGGCTTTCACCTCGATGCCAACCACGGCGCCGTCCGTGTCTTCGAGGACGATGTCCACCTCATCCTGATCCTTGTCGCGAAAATGGAAGACCGAACAGGAGCGATCGAACCAGGTGAGATGCTTGAGAACCTCCGCGTAGACAAAGGTCTCCAGCAGCCTGCCGAAGAGGGCGCGGTCGGCGGCGATGCGCTCGGGCGTGGCGCCCAGCAGCGCGGCCAGCAGGCCGGAATCGAGAAAGTGCAGCTTGGGCGTCTTGATCAGGCGGCTCAGTTCGTTGCGGAACCATGGCTGTAGCCTGCGCACCAGAAACAACTGCTCCAGAATGCCAACGTAGCGGCGCGTGGTCTTGTCGTCGAAGCCGATCTGCCCGCCAAGCTGGGTGAAGTTGGTCAATTGTCCCGAGTACCGGGCCAGCGCCTGGAGCAGACGCGGCATGCGGTCAAGCCGCTCCACCTCGGCAACATCGCGCACGTCGCGCTCGACGATGGCGCGGATGTAATCGCGCGCCCAAGCCAGCCGTCGTGCGGGTTGCTTGCGCTGCAACATTTCGGGATAGCCGCCGACGAGCACCAAGTCAACCAGCGCCCTGCCAAGGCGGAGTTCTCCTGGCTTGTTGTGCCGGCCGCGGAAGGCGGCTTCGAGAAAGCCCGGCCTGCGCCCGCGAAGTTCGGCCTGAGCCAGTGGCAGCAGATTGACGATTTCCATGCGTCCGGCCAGACTTTCGGCGACCTTGGAAACGGTCATCAAGTTCGCCGAGCCGGTGAGCAGGAAGCGTCCCGGCCTGCGGCCCATATCCACGCTGCGCTTGATGGCGCGTAGAAGTTCAGGGGCCCGCTGCACCTCGTCGATCGTGTACAGGCCGGGGGCGCGCAGCAGACCGGAGGGATCATTGTGCGCCGCCGCCAGCACCGTTTCGTCGTCGAGTGTGAGATAGGCGCGTGGCTCCGGAGCCAGATCGCGAACCAGCGTAGTCTTGCCGCACTGTCGCGGACCGTCGACCAAAACGACGGGGGTATCCGCGAGCGCCGTAGCCATGGCGTCGGCCACAAAGCGCGGATGCAGCGCATTTTCCTGCTCGTCCATTTCGGATTTTCGCCTCGTCCAATCCGGATTCAAAGCTCGTCCAATCCGGATTCAAAGCTCGTCCAATCCGGATTCAAAGACGAATCTTCCGAAGTTCGACGCCGTCTGTTTCGGAGTGAAGCCTCGTCTGATCCGGATTATACATCCGTCCAATCCGGATTGAAGATCGTCGATGACGTGAATTCTCTTGTCCCATCGCAGCAGTGCGCCGGATCAGGAAAGATCGAGCTGCAGCATCAAATCTTCCCATTCGGCGCTGAGCGCGACAAGTTGGGCGCGAAGATCCTCGGCAAGCACGGACAGTCTCTGCGTCTCTGCGGCGGAGACATAGACGCCAAGCTGCTGCTCGGTGTGCGCAATCGCGGACTCAACGCGCGGAATCTCCTCTTCAAGGAAGGCACAGCGGTCCTGCATTTGTTTCTGTTTGATTGGATTCAGGCGGCGGGCTCGCTTGGACGGCGCGGAGTCCACGTCCTCGTAACCGCCTTCGATGAGGATGCTGGCCTCGACAGGCGGGGCTTTTTCGGGCTGCGGAGGCTTGGAATCCGCAGCCGGCGCGCCAGCGGCCAGCATCTCTTTGCGCCGCAGGTAGTCCTCGTAGTTGCCCTCGTAGACCGTGATGGCGCCGGCTTCTATCTCGATCACCCGTGTCGCCAGCCGATCGATGAAGTAGCGGTCGTGCGAGACGAAAATCACCGTGCCGCTGTACTCCGCCAGCGCATCGAGCAGCACATCCTTGGCGCGCATGTCGAGGTGGTTGGTTGGCTCATCGAGCAGCAGCAGGTTGGCGGGCGAAACAAGAATGCGCGCCAGCGCGTAGCGATTGCGCTCGCCGCCCGAAAGCACGCCCAGCGGCTTGAAGACATCCTCGCCGCAGAAAAGGAAACAGCCGAGCAGGGAACGAAGCGTGGCTTCGGGAACGCGCAGTGCGGCGCGGCCGATGTCGTCAAGCATGCGCGCCTCGGGATCGAGAACCTTGTACTGATCCTGCGCGAAGCACTCGACCAAAACGTTGTGACCGAGTTTGATCGATCCCACGGTAGGCCGTTCGTCGCCTGTGAGCAGGCGGATGAGCGTGGATTTTCCGGCGCCATTCACGCCCACCAGGGCCACGCGGTCGCCGCGCTCGATGGTGAAGCGCGCGCCGGAGAAGACGCTCTTCGCATCGTAGTCCTTGCCCAGGTTTTCCGCTTCGACCACCGTGCGTCCGGAGGGCGGCGGCTGGGGAAACTTGAAGTGCATCACCGGCTCTTCCTCGGGAACCTCGATGCGTTCGATCTTTTCCAGTTCCTTGATGCGCGACTGCACCTGTTTGGCTTTGGTGGCCTGGTAGCGAAAGCGGTTGATGAAGGCTTCGAGGTGTTCGATGCGCTCTTTCTGGTTGCGCCAGGCGGCCAGAAGCTGTTCGCGCCGCGCGTCCTTCTGTTGGAGATACTTCGTGAAATTGCCCGGGTAGAGCGTGAGCCGCTTGTTCCAGATCTCGACGGTGCGCTCGATGGTGACATCGAGAAAATAGCGGTCGTGCGAGATGAGGATGTAACCGAAGGGATAACTCTTCAGGTAATCCTCCAGCCAGTTGCGGCTTTCGAGATCGAGGTGGTTGGTGGGCTCGTCGAGCAGCAGCAGGTTGGGCTTGGCGAGCAGCAGCTTGGCGAGCGCGATGCGCATCTGCCAGCCGCCGGAGAACTCATCGGTGCGCCGCGTCCAGTCCTGCTTGCCGAAGCCGAGGCCGGTCAGCACGCTGCCCACCTGCGCGTCGAGCGCGTAGCCGTCAAGCGCGTGAAAGCGGTCTTGCAGCACGGAATAGCGATCGGCGACGGCCTCGAACTCGGCGCTGGCGTGATCGAGTTCGCCCATGCGTGCGGCCAGTTGTTCGGATTCGCGCTCCATTGCACGCAGCTCGTCGAAGACGCTCAGGCATTCCTCAAAGACGGTCCGGCCCGTGAGTTGCAATCCATCCTGCGGCAGATAGCCGATCTCGATGCCGCGCGTGCGATCGAGCGAGCCGTAGTCGAGCGCCTCCAGCCCGGCCAGAACCTTCATCAGCGTGGACTTGCCCGTGCCGTTGGCGCCAACTAGCGCGGTTTTTTCCTGCTTCTGGATGAGCCAGTTGGCCTCAAGAAAGAGCACCCTCGGGCCAAACCGTTTTCCCGCATTGTTGAGTGAAAGCATGAAACTCTATTTTCGCAGAGAACACACTGCGGCCATCCTCGCAGGTTGAGGCCTCGCAGGGCCGACGCATCAAAACTGCTGCATGCGCGGAGCGGCGCGGCTCGACGCGGTCTTTCGTGAAGACGTGCGCCGCAAACGCGCGGGAAACGCCGCGCAAAACCTCTCCATGCTCAACCGCATCGCCTTGAACTTGCTCAGACGCGAGACCGCCCTCAAACGCGGCATCAAAGGCAAACTCCTCAAAGCCACCTGGGACCATCCCTACCTGCGACAGTTGCTCGGTGTCGCGAATCCAGATGCGTCGGCCCCGCCCGGATGCGGCTCCGCCGCCTCGTCTTTTCCTGCGCGCGATACAATTCTTGCGTGTCGCAGCGCGTGGAAATCGGCTGCGCGGAGTGAAATATGCCGGAGACCATCGACTGGCCGATGTCGAAAAAAACACGCCGTCCGAACCTTGCCGCTCTTGTTTCGCTTGCCCTTGTCGCGCTCGTTTTTCTTGGCGGTCGCAGCGTCCTCTCCTACTGGGTGGAGATGCTCTGGTTCAACTCGCTCGGCTACGCGCAGGTCTTCTGGACGACCTTCGCGTTGCAGTGGGCCACCTTCGGGATCTTTGTCGCGCTCACTTTTCTTGTGCTCTCTGGCGCGTTTTTTGTGCTGCGCCATCACCATGCAAGCGAGTTACCCGCGTCATTCACGATCCTTTTCGCCGGCCGCCCCGTCGCGCTGCCGGTGGCCAGGGTTTTGCGCACGGTCGCGCTGGTCGCCGCGCTGGCGATCGCCATCGTCACCGGTTTTGCCATGCAGGCGCAGTGGACGACGCTGGCGCTCTACCGGCACGCGCCCGCGGCGCTCGCAGGCGCGCCCGATCCCATCTTCGGCCGGCCGCTCGGCTTCTATCTCTTCACCCTGCCGGCCTGGAACCTCATCGCTGGCTGGCTTCTGGCAATGGCCGTGCTCGTCGCGATCCTCGCCATCCTCTTGCTGATCGCCGCCGGGGGCGAGCGTCTGCGCAGCGGCAATTTCCGCAGCGCGGCTTCGCCCCTCTGGCGCGGCGTCTCCCTGGCCGCCGGCTTTTTGCTGCTCGCCGTGGCCGCGCGCGAGTACCTCGCCCGCTATGATCTGCTCTTCGCGCAGCACACCATCTTCTCCGGCGTCGATTACACGGGCGCGCACGTTACCATTTTCGGCATGTCCTGCGTCTGCGTGGCGCTTCTGCTGGGCGCGCTCATCGCCTTTGCCGGAGGCCTCGCGCAGCCGCGTCTGCGCTGGCTGGCCGCCGCCCTCGCTCCGGCTGCAATCTGCTGGGTTCTCGCCGGACTGACTGGCTGGTACGTCGACACCTTCATCGTCAAGCCCAATCAGCTCGACCGCGAACGGCCGTACATCGCCGATAACATCGCGCTGACGCGCCGCGCCTACGGGCTGGATCGCTTCGATCAGCGCCACTTTCCCGCCGAGACCACCGTCGCCGCCGCCGATCCAGAGCACAACCAGGCAACGCTTGAAAACATCCGCCTCTGGGACGTCGCCGCCCTTCAGGACACGCTGCGCCAAGCGCAGGAAATCCGCACTTACTACGATTTTCCCGGCATCGACATTGATCGCTACGCCATCAACGGCAAGCTGCGCGAGGTCATGCTCGCCGTCCGCGAATTGAATGTGGACAAGCTGCCCGAAAGCAGCCGCAACTGGATCAACGACAAGCTGATTTACACGCATGGCTACGGCATTACGATGAATCCGGTGAACGGATTTTCTTCCGAAGGGCTGCCCACGCTCTACCTCTCGAACATGCCCGTCGAGAGCACCGTGCCCGGCCTCAATGTCACGCGGCCGGAGATTTACTACGGCGAGATGACGAACACCGACGTGTACGTCAATACCCGCCAGCAGGAGTTCAACTATCCACAGGGGCAAAGCAACAATCTTTCCACCTACGCGGGCACGGGCGGCATTGCGATGGGCGGCTTTCTGCGTCGCGCCCTGCTGGCCTTCGCGCGCGGAGACCTGACGAAGGTTCCTTTCAGCGACGACATCACGGCCAAAAGCCGCCTTCTGATGCGCCGGAACATTCTGGCGCGCGTGCAGGCTCTGGCTCCGTTTCTTACCTTCGACGGCGATCCGTACATCGTGGTGGGCGACGACGGCCGGCTTTCCTGGATCGTCGATGCCTTCACCACGTCGTCGACCTATCCCGGCGCGGCTGCTTCGGATCTCGGCAACCAGTCGATCAACTACATTCGCAACAGCGTGAAGGCGGTTGTGGACGCCTACAACGGCACGGTCACTTTTTATGTCTTCGATTCGGCCGATCCCATCCTTGCCGCGTGGCGCGGCATCTATCCAGGGCTCTTTCAGGACGCCACGGCCATGCCCGCCGGTCTGCGCGCCCACGTGCGCTATCCCGAGTTGCTTCTCAGCCTGCAGGCCGAGCTTTATGGCCTCTATCACATGACCGATCCCGAGGTCTTCTATAACCGCGAGGACCAGTGGAGCGTGGCCACGGAGAACAGCTCCAGCCAGGATGGCGGCCAGAGCGCCGGGCCGATGCACCCGAACTTTGTGCTGATGTCGATCCCCGGCGAGGCAAACTCTGCAGCTGCGGGCGGCCTGGAGTTTGCCGAGATTCTTCCGTTTACGCCCATCAACCGCAACAACATGATCGGCTGGATCGCGGCGCGCTCCGACGGCGCGCACTACGGCTCGGCGGTGGTCTTCGATTTTCCGAAGACCAAGCTCGTCGACGGACCGCAGCAGATCGAGGCGCGCATCGACCAGAACGCGCAGCTCTCCGGGCAGCTCACGCTCTGGAATCAGCAGGGCTCGCACGTCATCCGCGGCAATCTTCTGGTGATTCCCTGCGGCCAGGCGCTTTTGTACGCCGAGCCGATCTATCTGCAAGCCAGCCAAAGCCCGATGCCCGAGATGCGTCTGGTCGTTTTGGCCCTGCAGGATCGCCTCGCCTATGGACCCACCTTCGAGTCGGCTCTGACCTCGCTCTTTGGCGACCAGTCCCCGTCGCTCACCGGCCCAGAAGCGCCGCAATCCGCCACGGCGGCCAATGCGCCCACCGCAGCCCAGCCAGCGGCAATGGACGCACATACCCTGATCGAGCAGGCCAGCCGCGATTTTGCCGACTATCAGCAGCTCACCGCGCAAGGCAAACTCGCCGCGGCCGGCCAGAAGCTCGACGACCTGAAAGCCACGCTTGCACGCCTCAGCGCGCAGGCGAAGTAGCGATTGAGCGGGCTTTCAGCGGGCGATGAAATCGATCAACGCGGCATCCAGTCCTTCTCGCCGACAGGGCAAACGCATTTGACTTTCGCATTGCCGCCACGAACAGCCTTGAGAGGGCGCGGCTTCCGTCCTGCCGAAAGAGGACGACAAAAGATCCGGCTTCCGCCGCTGCGTTTGCCCTCGTCTCACCGATCCGGCCCGCGCCATCAAACCTTCGTGCCCGATCGCCGCGCGCGCCCGCCGCTTCGTTTTCCGAGCCTTTCGAGCCACTTGCAAAATTCAGTTACGAAACGTCAGCAGGAAAAAGAGCGTTCCTCAGGGGCTAAAGCCCCATTCATTCCAGG
Organism: Acidobacteriota bacterium; assembly: GCA_021785495.1. Lineage (GTDB taxonomy): Bacteria > Acidobacteriota > Terriglobia > Terriglobales > Acidobacteriaceae > Telmatobacter. The sequence continues at coordinate 19,982 of JAJYFB010000026.1, forward strand.
CGTCTTGCGGCACGACTCAAGTCGTGCCCTTTCAAGTTTTGCGACCGTTGATTGAATTTTGCAAGTGGCTCTTTCGCCAGCCTATACAATCGAGCCGTGACCCCTCCCTTTGCACTTCTGTCCGAAGCCACGACCGGTGGCCGCCGCGCGCGCCTCGACCTGCCGCATCAAATCGTCGAAACCCCTGTTTTCATGCCCGTCGGCACGCAAGGAACGGTCAAGGCCATCTCGCAGGAGACGCTCGAATCCCTCGGCGCCCAGATCATCCTCGGCAACACCTACCACCTCTACTTGCGCCCCGGCCACGAGGCCATCCGCCGCATGGGCGGCCTGCACCAATTCATCAGTTGGCCGCGCGCCATGCTTACCGACTCGGGCGGCTTTCAGGTTTTTTCGCTTAGCCAACTGCGCAAGGTCACTGCGGATGGCGTCCGCTTCCGCTCGCATCTGGACGGCAGTTCGCACTTCTTTACGCCCGAGCACTCGATCGACGTGCAGATCGCCCTCGGCGCCGACATCTGCATGGCCTTCGACGAGTGCACCGAGTACCCGGCCTCGCGCCCGCGCGCCGAAGAGAGCCTGCGCCTCACCATGGCCTGGGCGCATCGTTCGCTTGCGCACTTCCGCGCCCACAGCCATCGTGTTCCCTGGTTCGATCCGCAAATCCGCCGCGCGCCGTTCTGCTTCGGCATCGTGCAGGGCGGCATGTACGCCGATCTGCGCCGCCAGTGCGCCGAAGAGCTGGTCGCGATGGACTTCGACGGCTACGCCATCGGCGGCCTGAGCGTGGGCGAACCGCGCGAATTGACCCTCGAAATCATCGCCGAAACATTGCCGCTGCTGCCCAAAGACAAGCCGCGCTACGTGATGGGCGTCGGCTACCCGGACGAAATCGAGCAGTATGCGCGCCTGGGCGTGGACATGATGGATTGCGTGCTCCCGACCCGCGCCGCCCGCCACGCGCTGCTGTTCACCAGCGAAGGCCGCGTCAACATCAAAAACAGGCAGTACGCCGAAGACCAGCGCCCGCCCGACCCGGCTTGCGATTGTCCCGTCTGCCGCCGCTACTCGCGCGCCTATCTGCGCCACCTGATGCAGGCGGGCGAGCCGCTCGCCGCCACGCTGAACTCGATCCACAACCTCGCGTTTTACCTCGGCGTCATGCGGCGCGTGCGCGCATCGCTCGAAGCGGTGTCAACCACTACTGATAACTGACAATTGAGCCACTTGCAAAATTCGATCGACGTGCGCAGGAATTGAAAGGGCACGACTTGAGTCGTGCAGTACGTCGCCTGGAATGAATGAGGACTTTCGCCCCTGAGGGACGATCTTCTGCTTGCGGATGCGCCGGCACGGAATTTTGCAAGTGGCTCAATTGTTCACTGATTACATTGCCGCACCCAGCAATTGCCTGAGAGCGGCCACGTATTCCGTCAGCGCCGCGCGGCCGCTCTCAGTCATGCGGTAGGCCGTCTGCGGCTTGCGCTGCACAAACTTCTTTTCAACCGCAACGTACCCAGCCTCTTCAAGCTTCATTAACTGCGCGCCCAGGTTGCCGTCGGTCGCGCCCGTCTTCTGGCGCAGCCAGGTGAACTCCGCCTCCTCCACTCCGGTCAACAGCGACAGCAGCGCCAGCCGCAGCTTCCCATGCACCACGGGATTCAACTCCGGCAGCCCGGCCTCCCTGGAGATTTCAGCCATGGACCGCCTCGTCCGGTTTGTTGCGGCGCATCTCGGCGATCATCATCGCCCCGCCAAAGACGATCTGCCCGAAGAAGACGGCGACCAGAAAGACGGTCAGCAGAACGACCCCGCTGCAGTAGCAGGCCGCAATCGCCGTGGCCCACCAGAACAGCGCGCAGTAGATCTGCGCCTTCCAGCGCAGCGTCATGCCGCAGGCCGCATTGGCCAAACCGAGCATTCCCGCAAAAGCGGCCACCATGGCGTGCTCATTGGAAGAGTGGCGGCTATAGCCCATGGCGCACAGCACGATAAACATCGACAGGCCTGTGGCCGTCCAGATGGAGCCGGCCGCGCGGCCCAGCGTTGTGGCTGGGTTGCGGCCTCGCCTCCGCCGGAAGAGGATGCTCGAAAGTACCGCTGCGGTCAGCATCGTCACCGGCCAGGCATAGGCAAACCGTCCCAGCCACGACCAGAAGAAGGCCACGTAATAGGCCACGCCCCACAGAAGAAAGGTCCATCCCCAGCTCTCCTGCCTGCGCCTGCCCTCGGCCATCATGCTCTCGATCAGCTTCAGCCGCTCCGTCAGCTCCTGATTGTTCGCCAATGCATCCACGGCCAAACTCCTTTCTCGGTTCCTTGCCTCAAGAGCAAGTCTTGCCAGTGCGCGTCCTGTTTTATCGCAACGGCCGTCCCTGCTTTGATCACAACGGTCGTCCGCTTTGCGAACAACCGCCGTTCGCTGTTTTGTAACAACCGCCGTTCGCTGTTTTGTAACAACGGCACGGCTTCAGCCGGGCCATAAGCCAAACAAAATCCATGGGGCTTTAGCCCCTGAAGAAACATCGGATCTGGATCCCTGCAAGAGGCTCGCCAGTTCCCTCAGTCCCTTGGTCCCTCAGTCCCTTGGTCCCTCAGTCCCTTGGTCCCTCAGTTCCTTGGTCCCTCAGTCCCTTGCTCCCTGCCTTTACACCGTCTCCCACCGCCGCGCGACACGTCGCGCCACGGCAAACAGCACCACGCCGATCGCCATCAGCACTGCAACCTGCGGCCACAACGCGGAAACCGGCAGATTCCGCCAGAAGACCTTCGTGAATCCGTCGATGGCCCAGGCGTTGATCGTCGCGAGGCCCGCCTTCTGCATCGCCTCCGGCATAAAATACCGCGGGAACATGCTTCCGCCCACCGCCGACATGGTCAGAATCAGCAGCGTCGAAAGCGCGCCCAGTTGCGCCCGCGTCTTGCAGGCGCTGGCCAGCAGCATCCCGAAGGCCGCTACCGCAAAGGCCGTCACCAGCCCCATCACCGCAAACCCCGGCAGGTGGCTGAAGAAATCGAGATGGAAAACCGCCCATCCCCACAGAAACATCGCCGTCAACTGCGCAAAGGCCAGCAGCGTGTTGAAGACCAGCTTGCCGGCCAGCAGCTTCGTCATCGTCACGCGCGTGCTCAAGACCCGGTCGAGCGTGCCGCTCTCGGCCTCGTCCAGCAGCGCCCCGGCCGAGCCGGTCGCCGTGAAGAGCAGAAACATCACGCCAATGCCCGCCGCGTAAAACGAGATCATCGGGCTCTTCTTGTCTTCGCCCACCACGGCCCGCTGCTCGACGCGGATCGGCCCCATGCCGAAGCCATCCGCTCCGCTCTTCGTGCTGCTTCTGGAAGCGCCCGGCGCGCCGCTGGCCTGCTCCTTCCGCAGCTCGTCCCGCCGCAGCTCGTCCCGCCGCAGCTCGTCCAGATCGGCCTGCATCACCTGCCGCTGTTGCGGCGTCAGCTCGCCGAGGTACTTCTCGGCGGTCTTCATGCCCTCCTCGGCCATCGCGGCCGGCATCGAGGTCATCGCCGCCTTCTGCAGCATCCCCATCACAATCTGCGGAGCGATGCTGTCACTCTCGTCGTTCAGCAGAAGAATCGGGTTCTTGCCGGCTTCAGGTCCGAAGGCGATCGGATGCTGGCCGAATCCGGGCGGAATCACGAGCGCCACCGGCGCGTCGCCCGCCTTGACCGCCGCCTCGGCCGTTGCCGCCGTGTACTCGGCCGGCGGCGGCGCGGTCCTGCTCTTCGCCTCGGGCCGGATCACGACCACCAGCGAGGCTTCGTTTTTGAGCCCGCCGATCAACTCGCGCGAGGCGGCGCTCCGGTCCTCGTCGGCCACGATCACCTTCACCTGCGGCGTCGATTCGTGCATCTGCCCGAAGATCGCCGCAAAGATGCTGAAAAAGCCGATCGGCAGCACAAAGCTCAGTACCAGCGCGCCCCGGTCCCGGCGCAGCGCCAACAGTGCGGTCCTTGTCACATGGAGAATCAATCGCGTAGCTCCCTTCCCGTCCGGTGCAGAAACACCGACTCCAGATTCGGCCGGCGCAGCGAGAGATCCTTCAGCTCCAGCCCCGCCCGCGCCGCGGAGTCGAGCAGCGGCGCAATCGCGGCCGCCTGCTCGACTTCCAGTTCAGCCAACTCGCCCGTCGCCCGTCCGCCCTGCCGCTCTGCCCACGCGCCAATCGCCTCGGCCGAACCGGCAAAGCGCGCCGTCACCACGCTGCGCGCTCCGAACGACTCGCGGACAAGCTCTTCTTTGGTCCCCTCGGCCACCACCCGCCCGTAATCGACGATCACAATCCGGTTGCACAGTCGCTCGGCCTCTTCCATGGAATGCGTGGTGTAGACGATGGCCGCGCCCTCGGCCCGCAGCGCTTCGATCATCTCGAAGATCCGGTTCCGCGACTGCGGATCCACGCCCACCGTCGGCTCATCAAAGAGCACCACCTTCGGCCGGTGCAGCATCCCGGCCGCCATGTTCAGCCGCCGTTTCATCCCGCCGGAAAGATGGCCCGCCAGCTCGCTCTGCCGGTCCTCAAGCGCCGCCCACTTCAGGCACCACGCGATCGCCTCGGCCAGCTCCGCGCCTGCAAGCCCGTAGTAGCGGCCAAAGGCAGCCAGATTCTCGCGGCAGCCGATCCGCGGATAGATCGCCAGCTCCTGTGGCACCCAGCCCAGCGCCATCCGCGCCGCCGTCGAGCCGGCCGCCGCGCCAAAGACCGCAATCTGCCCGCTCAGCGGCCGCACCCGCCCCACAATGCTTCGGATCAGCGTGCTTTTGCCCGCGCCGTTCGGCCCCAGCAGCCCGACGCACTCGCCCGCGCGCACCGTCAGGCTCACGCCGTCGAGCGCCACCGTCTCGCCGAACCGCTTCACCAGCCGTTCCACCTTGAGCGGCATCGCCGCACGCACTTCTTGTGTTTCCGCGCTCATCCCGGCTCCCTGCCTCTCTTTCTCGCGCACTCACCGCAAAGCCCGTAAGCCAATTGAAGAGTACTCTATAAAATAGAGATGCCATTGTCAAGACGCCGCTCTTTTGCTGCACGAGCCACTTGCAAAATTCAATCGATGATCGCTGGATTTGAAAGGGCACGACTTCAGTCGTGCCGTAAAATACCTGGAATGAATGGGGCTTTAGCCCCTGCGGGAGATTTTTCTT
>JAJYFB010000166.1 GCA_021785495.1 Acidobacteriota bacterium
AGGGCCGCGTGCATACCTCCGCCATCACCGTCGCCGTGCTGCCCGAAGCCGAAGACGTGGACATCAAGATCGAAGCCAAGGACATCCGCATCGACACGTTTTGTTCTTCCGGCCCCGGCGGCCAGTCGGTGAACACCACCTACTCGGCCGTGCGCATCACCCACCTGCCCACAAACACCGTGGTGAGCTGCCAGGACGAAAAGTCGCAAATCAAAAACCGCGAAAAAGGCATGCGCGTGCTGCGCTCGCGCCTCTATGAGATGGAGATGGAAAAGCAGCACGCCGAGCTGGCCAGGGAGCGCAAGCAGATGGTCGGCTCCGGCGATCGCAGCGAAAAAATCCGCACCTACAATTTTCCGCAGAACCGCGTCACCGATCACCGCATCGGCCTCACCCTCCACCAGCTCGATCTCGTGATGGAAGGCCGCCTTCAGCCCATCGTCGACGCCCTCGTCGCCCACGATCAGGCGGAAAAACTCAAGGCCGGGGCGGACGCAGCGTAACGAAATATGAAGAATTCGATTGCATTCGTGGCTCTTGGACGTATACGGTTTGGACTACTGCGCCCTGGCGACGATTTCCTTTTCGTATTCTTCCAGAAGAGCAATGTGCTCGTCTGTGGGAAGAGGGGCTTCGGAAAAATACTTATTCTCACTGAATCGATGCTCTGCGCGCCGGGTAATTTGGAATGGAGCGATTCCCCATTTTCTTGCTAACGGATCATGGCCAATCTTGAGATCGAATGGCTCATAAAGAATTGGTTCTTGCCATATCTTTGTTAGACTTGAACCGATTCGTTCGGCGATTCGTCTCAAAAGAGGATCGAGGGATAATAGTGGCGCATCACTATAGAAACTAAGGTCGCTTACATAGGCGTAGTGCTGGATCATTTCGGGGCTATACGTTAATTTGAATTTTTCTGTGCCCCACAAAAGCATTTCTTGAAGCATTTCCTGCGTTTCGGTTGTCGTAAAGCGCGACTCAACGACCAAAATATTGTTCCAGATTACAAATTTGGAAATCGTTTTTTTGCCCAAACGGCCAGAGACGAATTCCATTCCCTTCTGAGTATCGAATTCGTCGAGTGTTTGGGGATATTTCTGGAAGTGGAATTGCTCCGCGGTTTCGCGAACAAATCCCCGAGCGTCCACACCACCCACAGGGCTTAGATCGATTGTGTCAACGAAAGCGAGAACTCGCGACAGGACAATAGAGGATATTTTCAATGGGCGCTCCCTTGTCCACTTCCAATGAAGGCTGTGTCATATCGCGACACGTGCTGATTGCCAGTACCTGTCCGCGCGGCATCGGCTGCTTGTATCGATGCTACGAGAGTTGCGCTGGTCGCGCTCTCATGAATCGGAGTACGCATCGTACGACGCGCCCTATGTAGTTTGGCGATCTTGGCCTCTTTTTTGGCGGACAGAAGGCCGAGCACGAACACGATAGATGCCATCACCAAAAACGATCCCATCGCAATCCACATACGATTTACTCCTCTCCGTGACCAATTGAAGCCAGTATACCGGCGCATGCCAATAAAGCTACTGCTACCCCTTCACTTCCCGCAGCCCAGCGAAACGTCAACTGACTTTTCTGTATCCACAGGTCCAAAATCGGAAAAACGGCGATGAGCACAGAAGCCTCAAGAAAAAACTCACTCGCAATCTTCCCAAAGCGTGGATTCAAGTACATGTTACTGAGCCAATGCCAAATAGCGAGTACCCAGTCTCCTATGGCATTCGATGCAGCGACAATCCAGTTCGGTTTCACGGTGCCGCCATTATAACCATATCGGCTGAATTCTTCAGATCCAATAGAAGTCAAGAGAAGAGCACCCCACGTTTCGATTTTGAGACGTGGAATCTCACCATTTTTGACGCATGAATTCTTGCGGTCGCGCGGCTACACGAAAAGAATCCGCATCGGCGTTTCGACCGCGATGCTCGCGCCCTCGTCGGCCAGTTCGCCGGTTTCGGGATGGCGCGCAAAGATGGCGACGCAGTTTGAGTCCTGATTGGCGACGAGCATCCATCGCTCCGAGGGATCGAGCGCGAAGTGGCGCGGGGTTTTGCCTCCGCAGCTTGAACGCTTCATCGGCGTCAGCCGGCCGGTCGCGTAATCGGCCTTGAAGGCGTAAAGAAAATCGTCGTCGCGGTTGGCGAAGTAGACAAACTTTCCGTCGCGCGGAATGACCGTGTCGCAGCCGCGCGCGGGTCCTTTGTAACCGGCGGGCAGGAGCGGCACGCAATCCACGAGCGTCAGGCTGCCGTCCGTCTTGCGCCATTCGAGCACATCCACCGTCGAGGCCAGTTCGTTCATCGAGTAGGCCGTATGGCCGTTGGGATGAAAGTGCAGGGTGCGCGGCCCGGAGCCGGGTGCGGCGCGATAGCTTCCCGCCGGCGTCATTGCAGCCGTCGCCGGATCGGGCCGGTAGATGTGAATCCGGTCGCCGCCCAGATCGTTGATGTAGGCGAAGCGATTGTCGGGCGAGAAAGAGGCGAAGTGCGCGTGCGCGCTCTCCTGCCGCTCGGCGTTCGGGCCGTGTTCAGTGTAGTGCGCGGTCCAGACCGCCTCACTCAACTGGCCGTCGCGAATGCGGAAGCTGGCCGCGCTCGCTCCGGTGTAATCCGCCGTCACGAGCATCTGCCCGGTTGCGTCCACGGCCAGTTGGCAGGTGCCCGTCCCGGCCGAGTTGCGCGCCGAAAGCAGTTGCAGACTCCCATCCTTCGCCAGACGCAAACTGGCGACTTCGCCCGTGGGCTTGCCGTCAAACGAGTCCAGTTCCGAGGCCGAAAAAATGAACGCGCCGTTGGGCGAGGGCGCGATCCAGGCGACGCGCGAGACGCTGCCGTTTTTTCCGGCCGGCGTCAGCTTGCCGGCCGCCGCATTCCAATCGAAGAGCTGAATACCGTCGCGCCCATGCGAGCCAATCAGCGCGCGCTGGGGCGGAAGCGATTGGGAGGTGTGCGCCTCGGCGCGCAGAGACTCCGAAGCGGCGAGGGCGGCAAGCGTCACGGAAGCGGTTCCGAGAAATTCGCGGCGGGTTGGATGTTTCATGGCAGAAGCTATTGTCGCCCATCGCGCCCGCCACGCGCCAGAGTGCGGTAAACACCTCAGCCTTCCTGCAGTCTTGCGCCATGCTCTCCAACGCGAAACATATCTTGCGCTGTATGGCGATCGCTTCGATCGATGCAGCCAAACGATCCTTGAAAATTCCCCGGATGGAGGTCGCAGGGCTGCGTAAGAACCCGTTTTTAACTTCTTGCGGGGCCGCCTGAAAATGGCCAGGGGAGACATCGTTCAACGACCCGGCGCATGGGCAAGACCACAAACGCGCACAATGATTTGGGCCAGACCCTTCGCACCGCGGCCACGATCCGCGCCATCCCGCGGGCCTGCATCGGCCGGGGGACTTGCCCCTGGAGCGTCTGCTTTCTCCTGCGCGAATTTATGATGGGATGGTGCGCAATTATTTCAACTATTTCACGGAGATTGAGGAGCGCTTTCAGCGGCGGCGCGGCTCCGGCCTGCTGCTCTCCACGCTCGACTGGGCGCTGATCGAGAGCTGGCGCGAGGCGGGCATTCCACTGGAAGCCGCCCTGCGCGGCATCGACGCGGCCTTCGATCAATACGACGCGCGGCGGAAGCGGGCGCGGATGCAGCGGATCAACGGCCTTGCCTGGTGCGCGCAGACGGTTTTACAAGCCGCGATGGAGATGAACGAGGCTGCGGTGGGATCGGCCTCAAGGGCTGACGAAGCCGAGGCGCCAGCGGCCGAATCGGGCTTCGAGCGTGAGCGCGTGGCGGCGCACTTGACGACGGCGGCCGCGGCGCTCGACGACGCGAAAGAGGTTTCGGTGGTGGCCGCCGAGACTTGCCGCGCAACAGCGGAACGACTGCGCGCGCTGGCCGCCGAAGTGATGGCCGCCCGCGCGGAACAGGGAAAAAAGATCGACCTCGAATCGCTCGAACGGTCGCTGACCGTGCTCGAAGAGAAACTCTTTGCGGCGCTCACGGCGGCCGCACCCGAGGAGTTGCTCGTTGGCCTCAAGGAACACGCGGCCCGCGAGCTGGCGCCCTTTCGCAGCCGCATGGGCGCCGTACAACTGCGCCAGGTGGAGCGGCAGTTCACGCAAAAGCAACTGCTGGCGCACTACAATCTGCCGCGGCTGAGCCTGTTTTACATGAGCCAGCAATGAAAAAACAGAGACACACAAAGAAGAGCCGGCAAAAGTCTGATCTTTTCCGCACAAAATGCGGAAAAGATCAGACGCAGGCGCAGTCTTCGTCCACCGGCGCACCGGGCAAGGATCGCAAGAAAACAGAGGCCGGGAATGAGCCATCGCCGCCGGCCGCGCCGCTTGTGCGCATCGAAAAACCCATCTACGGCGGGGCGTTTCTGGCGCGGGTCGCCGGCAAGGCGGTCTTTGTGCCGTTGACGCTGCCGGGCGAAGAGGCGCGGGTGCGCATTGTCGAGGAGAAGCGCAACTTTGCGACCGCCGAAGTGGAAGAAATCGTCGCGCCTGCGCGCGAGCGCATCGCGCCGCTGTGCCCGCACTTTGCCGCGTGCGGCGGTTGCTGCTATCAGCACGCCGACTACGCCGCGCAGCTCGGCTATAAACAGCAGATTCTGCGCGAAACGCTGGCGCGCGGAGGCGTTCAAGCGCCGGAAGAGATGGCCGTGCTGGCCGCCCAGCCCTGGAGCTATCGCAATCGTGTGCGGCTGGCCGTCGATGCGAAGGGCCACGTGGGCTATCGCGGCCGGCGTTCGCACGCGATTGTTCCTCTGACGGAGTGTCCCATCGCGGCACCGCTTTTGACGCGGACCGTGCTCGCGACCGGCGCGCTTCTGCGCGATCTGCCGCAGAAGACGCGCGTAAGCGAGATCGCGCTGTTTTGCGATGCGCAAGAGTCTGCGCTGCTGGCCAGCGTGACCATGGCCCATGGCGGCATTCTCGCGTTCGACGAGTTTGCGCGTGAGCTGGTTCATGCCGTTCCCGAAGTCCTCGGCGTGGAATTTGCCGCGGAAGCCGTCGAGCGCCAGCCGCCGCAACGCCTGGCGCTATGGGGCGCGAGCTCGCTGGCCTATCGCGCGGCGGGCTTCGATGATCGCGTGGACCATGGCGCTTTTTTTCAGGTCAACCGCTGGCTGGTCGACGCTCTGGTTGATCGCGTCGTGGGCAACACACAGGGTGAATTGGCCTGGGATCTCTATGATGGAGATGG
>JAJYFB010000167.1 GCA_021785495.1 Acidobacteriota bacterium
TGGTCCTCGACGCCGCCACCGATCCGAAGTCCCCGCTCGCGGTCCACGTCTTCCGCGCTGATTTGCATTCCGCACTGCGGATTGGCCGCAACTCCCTCGCCATCGAGGCGGTACGCGGCCGGGGCATTGTGGCGGCCAGCGATTCGCTAGTGATCCAGCAGTTGGCCTTCGGCGAAGCGCTCGTCGCCAAGATCGTTCCTGCCGCTTCGGGAGTTAGCGCGCCGGCGTTGACCGCTAGCGGCCCGGGCTGGCGCAGCATAGCGGCAACGCCACAGGGCTGGCAGTTGCCCCAGTTCAATGATCGAAGCTGGCCGCGCGTGCAGGCCCTCGGTTCCATCGAAAGTTCGCCTGAGTTCTTTCAGTGGAACCTCGATGCCGGTCTCTACGACTGGCCCGGCTACATGGGCATGTCGCCGTATCTCCGTACCTACAGCCTGCTTGCCACCGCGGTCACACATCAAACGGGCGGCCTTGAGCACGTAGACGCATTAACGAACACCTCCTCGCGCGAACCATTCTCGGTTGACCTACCGGCGAACACCGGCAACGACAGCAATGCTCCCGCCCTGCTGCTTGACTTTGGCCGCGAAGTCGCCGGCCGGCTGTTCGTCCAGTCGGCCTGCAACTGCGAGGCGCAGATTCTCCTCAGCTACGGCGAGTCAGAGCCGGAAGCACTCTCCGGTGAAAACTATCTGGGAACCAACCTGCTGCGTATCCCTCCGCGCGGTGGAGCGCGTGGGCCTAAGAGCGGCTTTCGCTACGCATGGCTGCGCTTTGTGGGCGGCGCGCCGCAAACTGCCTTTCGCGCCATTCGCCTCGAAGGCATCGCCTATCCCGTCCGGTACAAAGGATCTTTCGAGTCCTCCGATCCTCTGCTCAACCGCATTTGGACGACCGCTACCTACACCGCGCATCTATGCATGCAGGACGGCGTTTGGGATGCGCCGAAGCGCGACCGCGGCTGGTGGGCCGGCGACCTGGATGCGAGCGGGCCGGTCATCGGCGATGTCTTCGGAGACGAGTTTCTCTTGAACGCAACTCTCACGCATCTCATTCCGCCCCCAAATCACGATGTAAACGGAATCCCCGGTTACACCGCTCTATGGATCACGACGCTTGCGGACCTCTATCGCCACAGCGGAGACAAGGCCGCGATCGAGCACAAGCATGCCGTGCTGTTACAACTCCTCAAGCAAATGGACCAGGAGTTCGATGCCTCCGGCCGTTTCCTCAACGTCGGCCATCATTGGCTCTTTGTCGACTGGTCTCCGGGCCTCTATGCGTATACAGATGAGGCCGCCGAGGGAACCGAACTTGAATTTGTACGCGCCTATCGCGAAGCTGCATGGCTACTGGATCAGATGGGCGACGCTGCCGCGGCGCGCCGATATAACCTCCGCGCTGAAACGCTCGCCGCGCAAGCGCGTAGGCAGTTTCTCTCTGCGAGCGGCGTCTTTGGCGACCGCTGGCAGCTCAACGCCATAGCTGTGCTCTCTGGAGTCGCAACGCCGCAGGACGATGCGGCGATCTGGACGCGGGTCTTCCAGGGCATCGGCAGCGGCGGTACGCAGACACAAACCATCAGCCCCTATTTCAACGGCTATCTTCTCGACGCCATGGCGCGCATGGGCCATCGCCGCGCTGCCCTCGATTGGATGCGCGAGTACTGGGGAGGCATGTTGGCTGAAGGAGCCACCAGTTTCTGGGAGGCCTATGACCTGCGCTGGCCCAAGCAGAATCCGCATCTTGGCCTGCAGGCCGATGGGACCAGCGGCTACTTTGTGAGCCTGGCGCACGGCTGGTCCGCCGGACCGGCTGCGTGGCTCCTAGAAGAGCTGTTAGGAGTGAAGGCCACGGAGCCGGGCTTCCGCAAAGTGCGGGTGCGTCCTGAGCTTGCGGGTCTCAAGTGGATGCGCGGTGCGGTTCCCACTCCACGCGGCCTGATCCGTGTGGAAGCAGATGAGCAACATGTTCAAGTAGAGATTCCCGAGGGAACTGAAGCGGAGGTTCTGCTCCCCGCGGGCAGATGGATGCAAAACGGCACCGTGGCTAAGGCGGAAGCGGTTGAAGGAGGATCTCGTGTGCGTATCTTAGTGCGTCAAGCCGGGAGGTACAGGTTCGCGAGAAAGTAAATTCCTCAGATGTTCAAGACCGAACCCGAAGTGCGGTTGCATCGAGGTTGCGTTCGGCCGCTCACTTACGGTGTACATGCACGCTTTCTTCTTGCCCATTCCAGTGAAATACGGTTAGCCGCCCTCGCGATTTCTTGCGATCTCTTTTACGCTGTGAGCGCGTCTGGCCAAACTCCTTCAATTTGAGTCCCCAGCGAGTTTCCAGAAGGACTCGGTTCCCCGAAAACCCGCATGAATTGTGGGCTTCGGAATTGTTTCAGCCTTCCGCATCGGCAAGCAGGGATGACACTTTTAAGAAATAGTTAGATAGATAATCAGATCGCAAAAGAGCGTACGTCCCTGAGCAAGAGACGAACCTCGTAACGCTATGGAAGTAACCGGCCGGAGCGGACTGTGGATGGTTTCATGCCGATATTTCCTCGAGGCGGACGGGACGGTGTTCATCGAAGGATTTACGCGCCGCCAACGCCATGACCACGGGGATGCGGCCGTCCATGCCGCTGACCGGCGTGGGCCGTTGTTCGATCACGGCTTGAATAAAGGCTTGCAATTCAAGGACGAAGCTCTCCGTATAGCGCTCCATGAAAAAGTTCAGCGGCAGATCAGTGGAAACGGATTTGCAGGTGCTGATTGTCGCCTGATTCGGATAGACGTTTTCGGTTGCGATCTTGCCCTTGCTGCCGAAGACTTCCACGCGCTGATCGTAGCCGTAGACAGCCTTGCGGCTGTTGTCGATAGTGCCGATGACGCCGTTGCGGAAGCGGAGCACGACAAGCGCAGTGTCCAAATCGCCGGCCTCTCCGATGGCGGGGTCTACCATCACGCCGCCCGCGGTGTAGATCTCCTCGACCTCATCGCCGACGAGGAAGCGGGCCATATCGAAGTCGTGAATGGTCATGTCGAGGAAGATGCCGCCCGACGAGCGGATGTAAGAAAGCGGCGGTGGCGCGGGATCGCGGCTGACGATGTGGAGCAAGTTCGGCACGCCGATTTCACCGCTCGCCACTGCCTGACGAACGCGAACAAAGTTTGCATCGAAGCGGCGATTGAAGCCGATCTGGAGCAGAACGCCTGCTGTATTGACCGCGGCGAGCGCGTCGTCAATTTTCTGCAGGCTGAAGGCAATGGGCTTCTCGCAGAAGATGTGTTTGCCGGCCTGCGCGGCCTGGACGATGAGATCGACGTGGGTAGCCGTGGGGGAGCAGATGAGGACCGCATCGATTTCCGGGTCGGCGATGATCTCGGTGGGCGACGCAGCGACCTTGGGTATGTTGCAGCGTGCCGCCACCGCTTGCGCGGCCTCGCGGTTGAGATCCGCGATTGCCAGGAGCTGAGATTCGGGCAAACGAAACGCCAGCGTTTCAGCGTGAACTCGCCCGATGCGTCCGGCGCCTATGATTCCGCAGTGAAGCTTCTTTCCGTTCATTGTGCCCCTCACAGAAAACGGTTCAAGCGAAATTCGCTTCGATGGAGCGCAGGTATTCGCGGTTGCGTAGCGCGCTTTCCCGGGGAGTTCCCATGCCGGGCAGGACGTCCTGCTCAACGAGGACGTATCCCTTGTAGTCGCGGGCGGCGAGCCAGCGGAGGAGGGCGGGAAAGTCCACGCATCCCTTACCTAACTCGCAGTAGACGCCGTTTCGCACGCCGGTAAAGTAGTCCCACTGTTCCTTGCGAGCGCGTCGCGCGAGGTTTGGCTCCAGGTCCTTGAGATGGATGTACCAAATGCGGCCGGCGAAACGATTGAGGACCGCGGACAGGTCGCAATCTTCGATGCCGGCGCCGCGATAGTAGTGGCCGGTATCGAAGACGAGGCCGAGGCGGTCCGGGTTGGTGAGATCAAGCAGAGTAGCGATTTCGTCGGGCGTCTCAACATAGCCCGCGCAGTGGTGGTGGAAGACGGTGCGCAGTCCAGTTTCGTCAAGCACAGCACGCGCGATCTGATCGGCGCCGCTGGCGAAGGTCTTCCACTCCGTGGGCGTCAGCCCGGCTTGCGCGGTGACGCGGCCAGCCAGTCGAGTGCGCACCGGATCGGTGCCGTTGTCATCGGCGAGTACTAAATAGGGAGATGGCGTTGTTGCCACCGCGGCCAGCAGGCGCGCCGTCTTGACGGCGGTGGCAACACCTTCTACATGCGTCGAGGCGTACTTGAGCGCGACGGGAACGAATGCGCCAAGCATCACGAGGTTGTTGCGCTTGGCGAGTTCGGCTTTCAGGGCGACGGGGTTAGTGGGCATATAGCCCCAATCGCCCAGTTCCGTTCCGCTGTAGCCGGTTTCGACGAGCTCGTCCAACATGCGGTCAAACGGAACCTGCTTGCTCTTGTCCTGGTGTTCCAGTGTGCCCCAGGAGCACGGAGCATTGCCGACCAATAGCTTCTTCATGCGAACTCCTTAAAACTTCCGGCTCCAATCCTTCGGCCAACGCTCGATAACTACCTTGGTCTGCGTGTAGAACTCGACTGCATGGTGCGCCTGGGCGTGCAGGTCGCCGAAGAAGCTCTCTCCCCAACCGCTGAACGGGAAGGTGGAGATGGGCGCGGCCACGCCGATGTTGACGCCCACGTTGCCGGAGTTCACTTCATAGCGGAAGCGGCGCGCGTTTGCGCCGTCCGTGGTGAAAATGCACGCCATATTTCCATAGCTGCGGTCATTGACCAGGGCGATGGCTTCCTCAATGGTGTTTGCGTGCATCAGGCTGAGCACCGGCCCGAAGATCTCAGTGCGCGCAGTCTCGGTATGAGGCAGAACATCGTCGATGACGGTGGGCAGAACAAAGTAACCGTCTTCGTAGCCATCAACTTTGCCTCCGCGACCATCGACCACGATCCGCGCTCCGTCCTGCTGACCCTTTGCAATGAGGCCTTCGATGCGCGCCTTGCTCTCGCTAGAAATGACAGGGCCCATTTCGACGCCGGGAGCGGCGCCGTATCCCACTTTGCGGTTGGTTGCGGCGGCGGCGATCTGCTCAGTGAAGCTATGTCGCGCATCGCCAACGGTGATGGCGACCGAGACGGCCAGGCAGCGCTGTCCGGCGCAACCGAAGGCGGAATCGGCGAGGATGCGTGTGGT
>JAJYFB010000168.1 GCA_021785495.1 Acidobacteriota bacterium
GATGGAGATGCCGGCGGTCTCCAGAATGCGCTCGGAGAAGCGCACTGTGTTGAAGGCCGCGGGACGCGCGCCAATGGCGCCGATGCGCAGGTTCTTCAGACCCTTCACGATGCGGCAAACCTGCGAAAAAGTTTCGAGATCGGCCTTGAACTCCGGCGAGGTGAGCGCTTCGGTATGCAGCGTGGTCAGCGAGTAGGGAATGCCGTACTGCATGAGGTTGTTACAGGCGCTCATCTTGCCGCAGAAGCTGTCGCGGCGCACCGCGATCGTCATCGCGTCGGAGCGGTCGGGCGTGGCCTGCACCAGCACCGGAACCTGCAGGCCGCTCAGGCGGATGGCGTCAGCGATGCCGCGCTCGTCGCCGAAGTTCGGCAGCGTGACGATGATGCCGTCGATCGCATCGGCGTGCTTCTTGAACAGTTCTGCGCACCGCTGCGCCTCGGCGTAGGTCTCCACCGCGCCGTACTTCGAATCCTCGGGGCTCAGCACGATGGCGCTGGCGCCGGCCTCGGTTAATACCTTGACGATCTCCTCGCGGCCGGTCTTGGCCAGCATGTCTGGAAAGAATCCGCGATTGCCTACGATGACGCCAAACGTCATTTTGCGTTGCGCTGCCATGTGTTTGCTCCTTTGTGGCTACAGCCATTACGGCCCTTGACCGTGGGGGGAACGGATGTCCCTACTCAGTTTAGACCGGTTGATCCACGGCGCGATGAAATCCACGCCCATTCGAAACTGCGGCTGCTCAAACGTTTCGGCAGCCATCCTTCCGCAAGTCTACCTGCTGCGCCGGGGGCGGAACTTGACGACGTAAAACGCGCCCAGGGCGGCCAGCAGACCGCCCCACCAGACCGGCGTGTGCAACTGCGTCAGCTGAACGCCCGCCGGGTACAGGCCCGTCGTCCACTCGACGACGCCATAGCCAAAAATCATCGCGCCATAGATCGCCAGCAACACGCCGATAAAAAACCAGATCGGAATTCCTGAACCGTGCATATTCTTTGTTCCCTTCTCCTGCCCGCGCCGCATGGTTGCGCGCCGGCGAAATCGATCGCTATCCCAACGAAAATCCGCACGGAACGCGCCCTACCAGAACAGAATGTTCAGCGCCGCAAAGACCGTGACCGCAATCAGCGCCCAGGTCCACTCCCGCTTGTACCACGGCGCAGGCTCCTCGGCCGGCAGTTGGGTCGCGCCGTAGACCAGTCCGTTCAGTTCCGCCACCGGCCGCGGCCGGGTCACGAAACTCACCAGGACAATGACGGCCGCGCTGAACAAAAACGCCCATCCGGCACGAAAGACATTTTCGGCCATCGGCTTGGCGGCGTCGGAAAGCGCGACATATTTCAGGTTCGCGGGGTTGAACTTGACCCACAGGAACAGTCCGCCGGAAAAAATGATTCCCGACAGCAGGCCGAGGAAGCCGGCCATGCGCGTGGCGCGCTTCCAGAACATGCCGAAGAGAATGGCCGCCAGCAGCGGCGCGACGAAAATCGAGAACAGCGCCTGGACGTAGTCCATAATGCCGTGAAACTGCTGCACGAGGTAAGCCGCACCGATCGAGATGAGCACGCCGATGAGAATCGAGAGTCTGCCCACAAGGACGTAGTGACTGTCGGTGCCGTTTTTGTGAATGAGCGGCTTGTAAATGTCGTAGGTCCAGACCGTCGAAAAGGCGCTCACGTTGCCGGCCATGCCGCTCATGAAGCCGGCAATCAGCGCCGTCATGCCCAGGCCGAGAAGACCGGGGCCCATGTAGCGCACCATCATCAGCGGCAGCGCCTGATTGTAGGTGTGCAGATCGGCTCCGGGCGTGCTGTGCAGAATCTTCTGCTGATAGTCGGGCGAAAGATTCGTTCGCGCCATCGCCGTCGAGCAGGCCTGCGCATTCTCAAGCTGGCCGTTCGATGTGGCGCAGGCGGCCACCACGTCTTCGCCGACCAGTTGGCGGCGGCTGCCGTCGGAGTTCTGCAGCAAGACCAGGCCGAGCAGACCGGGCAGAATCACGATGAAGGGCGTGGCCATCTTGAAGAACGAGCCGATGATCGGAGCCATGCGCGCGGCGCGGAGATTGTGCGCGGCCAGCACGCGCTGCACGACGAGAAAATCCGTCGTCCAGTAGCCGAAACTGATCACAAACCCCAGCCCGAAGACGATGCCCGTCCAGTGAACGCCCATCGGATTGGCGGAGAAGCTGCCCGTATCGCGCCACAGGTGGAAGTAGCTGTCCGAGCCGAGATTCGTGACGATGCGCGTCTTCAATCCGTTCCATCCCCCGGTCTGCACCAGGCCGAGGATCGGCACCAGCAGCGCGCCGCCCCAGATGAGCACGAATTGCATCACCTCATTGAAGATCGCCGAGCGCAATCCGCCCAGCCCCACGTAGGCGGCCACGGCCAGCGACGAAACGACGATGGAAAAGTTCAGATCCCAGCCGAGGACGACCTTCATCACCACGGCCATGGCGAACATGTTCACGCCGCTCATCAGGATCATCTCTACGGCGAAGGCGATGGCCGCCACCGAACGGGCCTCGCCGCCGAAGCGAAGATCAAGATAACCGGGCACCGAATGGGTCCGGGAGACGTAGTAGAACGGCATCATCACCAGGCCCAGGAAGATCATTGCCGGAATGGCGCCGATCCAGTACCAATGCGTGGCCAGAATGCCGTACTGATAGGCCGATCCGGCCCAGCCCATCAGTTCGAGCGAGCCGAGATTGGCGCTTACAAAGCTGAGGCCGGCGATCCAGGCCGTCATCTCGCGGCCGGCCATGAAGAACTCTTCGCTGGTGTTCGAGCGGCCCTTGAGATAAAAGCCGATCCAGAGAACCATGGCGAAGTAGAGGACGATGACTGCCACATCCAGCGGGTGCAGATGAGCCAGAGGCTCCGTACTGAAGACCAGAGCGGCCAACGGAGCGCCCAAAAGACCGGAGGCGAACCTACTCGAAATCAAGCCGAACATCGATATCACCTTCAGGGGGCGGATGCCACTGCGGAGGAACAGGCGCTCGCCCTTAAGTAAATTGCTTTACTCGTACAGTTGTCAAGCCGTCTCGCGCACCGAAGCCCGCGCCGGATCACTTTCACGGTCCTTCAAGGCAGGTGAAAGCGTCTCGGCTGAAGCGAGATTCCGCGTCAAGAAAGCGTTTACCTAGCGCAGTGTAACACAACTTCGCCTTCACCGGCGCGAACGATGCAAGCCTTCGATTCCATCGAAATCTTCGTCCATTGCTCGCTCGATTCCGCGCATGATCGCGCCCTTCACCCGCGGCCTTTGCGCAGGAGGGTGGCCGCCGCCACCACCGCCTGTCCATAGCTCAGGCCGCCATCGCCGGGACTGACCGCGCGATGCCGAAGCACCGCGAATCCCTGCGCTTCGAGGCCCGCGCGCAGCAACCGGACAAGGCGGCGATTGTGCATGCAGCCACCCGAGAGCGCCACGGTTTCAATTCCCCTTTGCTCGCGCGCCATCGTTGCCGCCTCTACGAAGGCCGCGGCCACGCCGGCATGAAAACGCGCGGCGATACGCGCGCGATCGACGCCCTTGTGCAGGTCGTCAAGCAGTTCGCGCCACAGCGGCGCGGTCGAAATCGTCGCCGGCCTGTGCGCAGCCGCATCGCCCGCACGGATCTCCATCGCGTAGCCGGAGCCGGGATCGTCCGGCTCATCCACGGCCACGCCTTCCAGCTCGATCGCCGCCTGCGCCTCGTAATCGACCGCGCCACGGCCCAGCACGAGGGCTGCGGCCGCATCGAAAAGCCGGCCGCAGCTCGACGTGAGCGGCGCATTCACCTCGCGCTCGATCATGCGGCGGAGCAGCCGCAAATCCTGCGCCTTTGCGCCAAGCAGTGCGACGAATTCCGGCGCTTCCACGTCGAAGCCCGCCGCATGAAGCGCGCCCAGCGCCATGCGCCACGGCTCGCGAATCGCCGCCTCGCCGCCGGGCATGGGCGCGTAGTCCAGATGCGCGAAGCGCTCGAAACCATCAAGGGCCGCGATCAGCACTTCCCCGCCCCAGACGCAGCCATCCGCGCCGTAGCCCGTGCCGTCGAGCGCGAGACCGATCGCCGGCCCCGCGAACCCGTGCTCGGCCATGCAGCCGGCGATGTGCGCGTGATGATGCTGCACGGCGACCAGCGGGAGTTTGCGCCCGGCGGCCCATTCCTTCGCCCACGCCGTCGATACATAGCCTGGATGCAGATCGTGCGCCACGGCTTCCGGCTCGATCGCGAAGGTGCGCATCCAATGGTCGAGCGCCTCGCGAAAAAATTCGAGTCCCGTGGCGCTCTCCAGATCGCCCAGATGCTGGCTCTGGTAAACAAACCGCCCGCGCGCAAGAGCAAAAACATTCTTCATGTGCCCGCCGACAGCCAGCAGCGGCGGCGCATCCACCGGCAGCGGCACGCCGAGCGGCGCATAGCCGCGCGCGCGGCGCAGAAGCTGCGGCGCGTCCTCGACGACGGCAGCCACCGAATCGTCGCAGCGCTGCAAAATTTCTCGGTCGTGCAGCAGAAACGCGTCGGCGATCGTACCCAGCCGACTGAGCGCCTCGTCGTTCGCGATAGCGATCGGCTCTTCGCTCCGATTGGCGCTGGTCATCACCAGCGCACGAACGCGGGCGTCGGCAAAGAGCAGATGCTGCAAGGGAGCATACGGCAAAAAGACGCCCAGCCAGGGAAGACCGGGCGCGACGGAGCCGGCAACTCCACACTCCGCCCGTCGCCGCAGCAGAACGATCGGCCGCGCAGGCGTCATGAGCAGCGATTCCTCCTCGGCAGTCAGCACGCAGACCGCGCGCGCGGCTTCAAGATCGCGCACCATCACGGCCAGCGGCTTGCCGTAGCGATGTTTGCGCTCGCGCAGACGCGCGACAGCGGCCTCGTTCATGGCGTCCACTGCGAGATGAAATCCGCCGATACCCTTGATGGCCACAATCTCGCCTGCCATCAGCCGGTCAATGGTTGCGGCCACCGGATCGTGGGTTGCGATCACCGGATCGTGCGATGGAATGGCCGCCCCATCGGGCGCAACCAGCCAGAGCCGCGGCCCGCACGCCGGGCAGGCGTTCGGCTGCGCATGGAAACGACGGTTGGACGGATCGTCGTACTCGGCCTGACAGGCCGGGCACATCGTGAAGCCGGCCATCGAGGTCTGCGGCCGGTCGTAGGGAATG
>JAJYFB010000169.1 GCA_021785495.1 Acidobacteriota bacterium
TCGCTCTGGTCGAAGGAGCTTCGCGTCAGAAGACGCCCAACGAGATCGCCCTCAGCATTCTGCTCTCGGGCCTCACGATCATCTTTTTGCTGGCCGTGGTCACGCTGCAACCCTTCGCCATCTACGCGCACGCGCCGCAGACGGTCTTCGTGCTGGTCTCGCTGCTGGTCTGCCTGATTCCGACCACCATCGGCGGCCTGCTCTCGGCCATCGGCATCGCCGGCATGGACCGGCTGGTGCAGTACAACGTTCTGGCCATGAGCGGGCGCGCCGTCGAAGCCGCCGGCGACGTGAACACGCTGCTGCTCGACAAGACCGGAACCATCACCCTCGGCAATCGCCAGGCCGCAGAGTTCCTCCCCGCGCCCGACGTGAGCCAGGAACGGCTGGCCAACGCCGCGCAGCTTGCCTCGCTCTCCGACGAAACCCCCGAGGGCCGATCGATCGTCGTGCTCGCCAAGGAGAAGTACAATCTGCGCGGACGCGATCTGGGCGGCGCGCATGTCGAGTTCGTGCCCTTCACCGCGCAGACGCGCATGAGCGGCGTGAATCTGCCGGGCACGCGCATCCGCAAGGGCTCGGTGGACGCCATCGCGCGCTTTCTCGAAGAGCAGGGCGCGTCGCTGCCGCAAAAAGTGCGCGAGAGCGTGGAAGAGATCGCCCGGCTGGGCGGTACGCCGCTGGTCGTCGCCGAAAACTCCACCGCGCTCGGCGCCGTCTATCTCAAGGACGTGGTCAAGGGCGGCCTGAAGGAGCGGCTGGCGCGCCTGCGCGCCATGGGCATCCGCAGCATCATGATCACCGGCGACAACCCGCTGACGGCGGCCGTGATCGCGCGCGAGGCCGGCGTGGACGACTTTCTGGCCGAGGCCAAGCCCAAGGACAAGATGGACCTGATCAAACGCGAGCAGGCCAAAGGCAAACTGGTGGCCATGACCGGCGACGGCACCAACGATGCGCCCGCCCTCGCCCAGGCCGACGTGGGCGTGGCCATGAACTCCGGAACGCAGGCCGCCAAAGAGGCCGGCAACATGGTCGATCTCGACTCGAACCCGACCAAGCTCATCGAGATTGTCGAGATCGGCAAGCAGCTTTTAATGACGCGCGGCGCGCTCACCACCTTTTCCATCTCGAATGACGTGGCCAAGTACTTCGCCATCATTCCGGCCATGTTCGCCGGCGTTTTTCCGGTCCTCAATGCGCTCAACATCATGCGTCTGGCCACACCGCAGTCGGCGATTCTTTCGGCCGTGATCTTCAACGCCATCATCATCGTCGCGCTGATTCCGCTGGCGCTCAAGGGCGTCAAGTACGAGCCCAAGCCGGCCGGCGTGCTGCTGCGCAACAACCTGCTGCTCTACGGGCTGGGCGGCATCGTCGTTCCGTTTGCCGGCATCAAGCTCATCGACCTCTGCCTGATGGCGCTGCACTGGGCGTAGTTTTCGAGCGCGTCAAAAAGCTGATTTCTGCAAACCGAGCCCTGTTTTTCGGAGATTGATTATGCACTCCATCTGGAAGACCTCGATTCTTTTCACGCTCGCAACCGCGCTCCTCTTCGGCCTGGGCTATCCGCTGCTGATGACGGGACTGGCCAGGGCTCTCTTTCGGCATCAAGCCAACGGCAGTTTGATTTTGCAGAACGGTCAGGTCATCGGCTCCGCGCTGATCGCGCAGAGCTTCACTTCCGATCGCTACTTCCATCCGCGCCCCTCGGCCGCGGGCAGCGGCTACGACGCGCAGAACTCCGGCGGATCGAACCTCGCCCAGTCGAACAAGGCTCTGGTTGCGCGCATGCAGGGCGAGATCGACAAACTCGCCGCGGCCCATGGCGGCCAGCCTGTGCCCATCGACATGGTGACCGCCTCCGGATCGGGCCTCGATCCGGAGATTACGCCCGACAGCGCCGACTACCAGATTTCGCGCGTCGCCAAGGCCCGCGGCCTCGATCCCGCCCGCCTGCGGCAGCTCGTCGCCGCGCACACCGCGCCGCGCCAACTGGGCCTTCTGGGCGAGCCGCGCGTGAACGTGCTCGAACTGAATCTGGCTCTCGACCAACTGGCGAAATGAACTGGGCTGGAAACTCCTCGACAAGCCAGCCTTGCATCGCTGCCTTGCCCGTCGATCACCGGCAAGGCTCCAGAAGGGAGCTTGTGTTCAAAACGAAGTCGCGGCAGCCCGGCCAGCCGGCAGCGGCGTGGGGAAGTAGCCGGTGCGCGTGCGCACCGTGAGCTTGCCCATGCGCCTGGCTTTGGCCGTCACGAGCACCTTGCGAAATCCCGGAATCGAACCGGGCTTGGTCGAGTGGTAGCCAATGGTGTACTGATTGCGAATGTCGCGCGCCACCTCGGCGGCGATCTCATCCACCTGACCGATGGAGCGCGGAAAAAAAGCCATGCCGCCGGTCTCCTGCGAAAGCTGCTGGAGGGCGCGCCGTGCGTTGTGCGCCTCGCTGCGGCTCATCTCGCCGCCGAAGAGCAGGCCGATCGAGTAAATCACCGGCCCGGAGAGCTGCTGCACGCGCCGGATGGTCTGCTGCAGATTCAGGCTCGAAGCGTTGTCCTCGCCGTCGGTGAGGATAACCAGCACTTGCTTGGGATGTCGCGCATCGCTGGCCAGTTTGTCGGCCGAGGCGGCCACGGCGTCGTAGAGCGCGGTGCCCCCGCGGGAGTCGATATGCGCCAGCCCCAGGCGAAGTTTGCCGACATCCGAGGTCAGATCGCAATCGATGAAGGATTCGTCGGAGAAGTTGACCACGAAAGCCTCGTCCTGTGGATTCGAGGCCTGAATCAGGTCCAGAGCCGCCTTGTTGACGGCCGGTCGCTTGCGGTACATCGAGCCGGAATTATCGATCACCAGCCCCATCGAGACCGGCAGGTCCGCGTGCTGAAAGCTGACGATCGTTTGCCGGACGCCATCCTCGAAAACCTGAAAATTTTCTTTGCTGAGGTGATTCACCGGTTGCTGGCCGTCAAGTACGGTCGCGTTCAGCACCACCTCTTCGACGTTGGCATGCAGCACATAGCCCGTGTCCGCCGGTTTTGGACTCCCGGCATACGAAGCTGGAGACGCGGAATCGGGCGCGCGCACCGGGTCGGCATCCTGCACAAAGGCCGGTGAGTGCGCCAGCGCGGCGGCATCGGCCGATGCGGAAACCCTCTGCGCCGTCAGTCCGGGTGCAGTCAGGAACGCGACGAAAACGGCACAACCGCACGTACGCTGAAAACCAAAGGCAAACATAGGCGATGCGCGGCAATCCAGCCGGAATGGCCGCTCTCTTCACTTTACGCCAGGTGTCTTTGCAAGGCAGCTTCCGGCCAGTATTCTGATTGCATCCTGCGGCGGAGCGGCGGGATGCCGCATCAGGAACCAGGCGATGGAAACCATGCAAACGCGGGCCCCTCAAAACGCCGGGCAAAAAGCGCCGGCCTGGATCGATGCGGCGATGGGTCTGGCCATGCTTCCCGTGCTCGTCGTGGGCGCCTGTCTGGCGGTTCCTTACGCCGTGGGCGTGCGCTGGCTGCGCTTGCACGGCGAACATCGGCTGCGGCTGCGGATGAAATCGCGGGGACGGCTGATTGGCTGGCCTGATTTTGTGCGCGCCATGCACGAGCAGGGCGGCGCCTGCATCGAAGAAAAGTTTTCGCCCAAGGGGCCGGTGCGCTTCTGGTGGACCGGCGAAGACGTTCGCGCAGCCTCGCCCTACGAGATCGTCGACTGGTTCACCATGCGCAAAGGCCGTCAGCACGAGCCGTTCGTGCGCTGGTGCCGCGCACGGTACACATCGACCGAGCAGGGCAGCGCGGTTCTGGTGGATACGCCGCTGGTGCCGCACCGGGAGATCTACGCGCTCTGGTCGAAGTGCCGCTCCGAGGCGGCCCTGGCGCAGTGGATCGAGGTGGCCCCGCCCGAGATTCTGCCGCCGGGCGGAGCGGTCGAAGCGTCGGCGGGAAGACCCGCGGAAGAATCGGCGGATCAACCGTGAAATCCGCAGCGGATCGCCACTTCCTGCCGCGTGCTTGTGTCGCGCCGTCCGCCCAGCCGACAGCCTCGCGGGTCTCTCAGCCCACGCGACGGGAGATCGCACGAACCAGCCCGGCTTGCACGGCGGCGGCAACCTTGTAGACTGGCTGCATGACGAAGCGCATCGGAGTGCACCTGGGAACGGCGGGCGGGGCGTCGAACGCCGTCGAACGGGCGCGGGAGATCGGCGCCAACACCTTTCAGATTTTTTCTTCGAGCCCGCGCATGTGGCGCGCGCCCAAGGCCGACCCGCAGCAGTGCGCGCGGATGCGCGATCTGCGCGCCAAACTCGACGTGGGGCCGCTGGTGATTCACACCAGCTACCTGGTGAACGTGTGCAGCCAGTCGGAAGAGGTGCGCGAGAAGAGCGTGGCGGCCTTTCGCGGCGAGGTCGAGCGGGCGCTGGCCTTCGGCGCTGAGGCCCTCGTGCTGCATCCCGGCTCCTGGAAGGGATTAACGCGCGACGAAGGGCTAAAGCTGGCCGCCGAGTCGATCGAGCGATCCATCGACGGACTGCCTTGGCAGGAAACGGGGTTCCATATTCTGATCGAGAATACGGCCGGAGCCGAGTTTTCGCTCGGCGGCAGCTTCGAGCAGGTGGCCGAACTGGTCGAGCGGCTGAAGGCTCATGCGCCGGTGGCCGTTTGCCTGGACACCTGCCACACGTGGGTCGCCGGCTACGATCTGGTCTCGGCCGAGGGCTACGAGGAGACGATCCGGCTGGCCGCGGCGACGGTCGGTCTGGACGCCGTGCGCCTGTGGCACTGTAACGACGCCAAGGCCGCCCGCGGCTCGAAGCTCGACCGGCACGAGCACATCGGCGCGGGCACGATGGGCACGGAACCGTTCCGCCGCCTGCTCAACGATCCGCGCTTCGCCCATTGCGCCTTCATCGCCGAAACGCCGGTCGAGGAACCGGCCGACGAGGAGCGGAGCGTGCGCATGTTGAGGAGCCTGGCGGAAGAAAAATAGATCCATTCGAGCCACTTGCAAAATTCGATAGACGTGCGCAGGAATTGAAAGGGCACGACTTGAGTCGTGCCGTAAGTCGCCTGGAATGAATGAGGGCTTTAGCCCCTGAGGAACGATCTTCTGCTT
>JAJYFB010000170.1 GCA_021785495.1 Acidobacteriota bacterium
TGCTGATCGCCTACATCGGCGTCTGGCTCGGCTTGACCACGCTGCGCCGGATCGAACAGCAGACGCGCTACGCCGAGGAGGCCGCACAGGCCGCCGCCGAGACGGCCCGCGCCGCCCTGCTCTTTGCGGAAAACCAGGTTCGCGCCGAGCGTCCGTGGATTCTGGTCACGGCCACGCCCACGCCGGGCAGCGTCAACAGCTTTTCGGTGATGGCCACCAATCGCGGCCGCTCGCCGGCGCGCATCGTCTCGCTGGCCGATTGCATCGCCATCGTGCAGGACGAGGCCCATCTGCCTCCTGCCCCGGTCTTCAAGACCGCGCCGCACGCCCCGACCGCGCCCTCGCTGCTGCTGCCCGGCGAATCGATCAGCATCAAGTCCTTCAACCGCGATGAACTCAAAACCGTCTGCGAAAACGCCGAGGAGATACGCCGCATCGAGGAGTGGGAAGAGAAGATTTTTCTCTACGGAGTCGTTGTCTACGCCGATCTGGCCGCGCCCGAGGGCAAGAACTTCGAGACCGGCTGGTGCGCCTGGTACATCCACGGCCGGCAGAAGAGCGGCATGATCCTGGCCGGGCCGCCGGAGTACAACCGGCACACGTAGAAACCCGCCGAAACCCGCCGCGCCATCCCCTCTGTCAAAATCCGCTTGCGCCGTCCGGCCGCTACAGATCGTGGCGCTGGAAAAGGTCGTCCTTCTCGCGGCAGCCGCACTTGGTGCATTCCAGACAGCACACCAGAAGCACCGCGGCGCCCACCGTCACCAGTACGGCCAGCACGCTCCCGTTCGCCGTCAACCATGCTCCCAGGTGCTGCATCTTCAGCCACCGTTCCCTGAGCCATCCGGCTTGTTCTGCTGCGTCAGGCTCTCTGCGCAAGGTACAAACTGCCTGGCGCCACGTCCTGCCCACTGATTTAGACGATAGCGGGCCACGAAAGGTTATTTCAAGCGGCGATTCCGTGTTTTGGTGACGGAGGGAATTAAATTTTTCTTGCCATCAAGAGAATAAAAGGCGAAAATAATTCGCACATGGCCTCCGCACCTCACCCGCCCGTCTCGTCCGTTCGCACGCATTGGCCCGTGGATGCGTGGCCGGTGGAGGTTGTCCGGTTCGGGGCTGGCGCGGAGGGCCCGCACCGCGAGCCGAAGGCCAAGACCGAGGCCGGCGAGGCCGCACCGCAGGACACCTCGCTCCACTGGCTTTTTGTCGATATGAACTCCTATTTTGCCTCCTGCGAGCAGCAGGCGCGGCCTGAGCTGCGCGGCCGTCCGGTGGGCGTGGTGCCGATGCTGGCCGACACCACCTGCTGCATCGCCGCCAGCTATGAGGCCAAGGCCCACGGCGTCAAAACCGGAACTCTGGTCGGCGACGCCAAACGCATGTGTCCAGGCATCGTTCTCGTCGAGGCGCGTCACGAGCTGTACACCGAGTTGCATCACCGGATCGTCGAGGCCGTCGAAAGCTGCGTTCCCGTCACCGCCGTCTGCTCGATCGACGAGATGGCCTGCCGGCTCCTCGGCCGCGAACGGCGCTTGCGCGCGGCTCTGGAGCTGGGCTTGAAGGTCAAGCGGACGATCCGCGAGCGCGTTGGCTCGGAACTGCGCAGCTCGGTGGGGCTGGCCACCAATCGCTACCTCGCCAAGGTCGCCAGCGACATGGAAAAACCGGACGGCCTGGTGGCGCTGCCGCTCGACATCCTGCCCGAAGCTTTGCGCCAGCTCACCTTCCGCGACCTGCCGGGCATTGGCGCGCGCACGGAACTGCGCCTCCACGAACAGGGCATTCGCACCATGAGCGAATTGCTCGCCCTCGATCGCGAACGGGCCGGCGAGGTCTGGGGATCGGTCTGGGGCCAGCGGCTGTGGCACTGGCTGCGCGGCGAGGACTTCGAGATGGACGAGGCCGGGCGCCAAAAGTCGATCGGCCACTCGCACGTGCTTGCGCCGGAGATGCGGACCCCGGAACAGGCCTGGGCCGTGGCGCACAAGCTGCTGCACAAGGCCGCCATGCGGCTGCGCGCGCAGGCGCTCTGGACGAGTCGCATCGGCCTGGCCATCGGCTTCGCCGCGCCGCGCGGCCAGAAAGCGCCCGTTTCCCGTTTTGGCGCGCCCACGCGCGGCTGGCGCGGCGAGATCAGGCTGCACGAGTGCCAGGACAATCAGACGCTGATCGCCGCTCTCTGTCGCCTGTGGCAGGCGCAGCCCAAGGGCGCGCCGTATGGCCCTCCGTATTTTGTCGGCGTGCAACTGAGCGGCCTGATTCCCGATCCTTTGCACACGCTGGCGCTCTTCGACGGCCTCGAAGAGGCGCAAAGCCGCGCCCGCCTGCAGAAAACCATGGACCGGATCAACGGAAAGTACGGCCTGAGCGCCCTGGCCCCGGCGGCCATGCTCACGGCCTGCAAGGCCGCGCCCACGCGCATCGCCTTCACCAGCATTCCCGACCTCTTTTGACGGCCGGGGGCCGTTCAGGCGCAGAGCACCGCGGCGATGGCATGATTTTTTTTGGTTTGCATCGCGGGATCGCCGCGCCCCTCCGGGGCGCGAACGGTTCTTCTCCGCGCCGTCCCAGGGTTCCGCTGCGCTCCACCCTGGGCTATTTTCGCCTGTCCCTACGGGACGCAACCGGCGGACAGATCAAAAGCGGAGTCCATTCCGTGCTCTGGCTTCGTTCCTGCGATGGCCTTGCCCAAAAACGCTCTGGGGCCATGCAATCCCCGCTCCGATCGATTACCCTCAAGAGTTGCGGTTCAATCAAGCGTCGGGGGAGCCGGGATTGCGCATCGTTCTATCGAACATCGGCACTTTTGGAGACATCAATCCACTGATCGCCATCGCGCTGGAGATGAAACGGCGGGGACACGCGCCGGTGCTGGCGCTGCCGAACGTCT
The DNA here is from genome assembly GCA_021785495.1 of Acidobacteriota bacterium. Lineage (GTDB taxonomy): Bacteria > Acidobacteriota > Terriglobia > Terriglobales > Acidobacteriaceae > Telmatobacter. Next base: position 2,894 of record JAJYFB010000170.1, read on the forward strand.
ACCGGCCGAAGATCGAGCCGCTGGGCCTTGAATTTCGCGCGCTGCGGCCGGAGATCGACCCGGCCAACACCAAGCTCGTCGAGATGATCTACGACGTGAAGAAGGGCACGGAGACGGGCCTGCGCGAGTTTCTCTACCCCGTGCTGCGCGAGACCTACGCCGACCTGCTGGAGGCGGCCACGCGGCCGGCGCGCGCCGATCTGCTGCTGCTGGGCGAGCTGAACTACGCCGGGCCGATTGTCGCCGAGGTGACCGGGATTCCCTGGGCGAGCTACGTGCTTGCGCCTTTCTCGTTCTTTTCGGCCTTTGACCCGCCGGTGCTGCCGCCGTACCCCAAGCTGGCGCGGGCCGACAAGGCTCCCGGAATGGGCCGCGCCATGCGGCGTCTGGCGCGGTTTGTCACGCGCAAATGGCCCGAGCCGGTCTACGAGCTGCGCCGCGAGCTGGGCCTTCCGAAGGGCAAAAATCCCATCTTCGACGCCAAGCACTCGCCCGATCTGGTGCTGGCGCTGTTTTCGCGCGCGCTGGGCACGGAACAGCGGGACTGGCCGGAAAACACACGCATCACCGGCTTCTGTTTTTACGACGCCGACGCCGGCAACACGGCGCTGCCCGCGCATCTTGAGGCGTTTCTGGCCCACGGCGAGCCGCCGGTGGTCTTCACGCTGGGCTCGGCCGCGGTGCTGGCCGCCGGAGACTTCTACGCGCAGTCGGCCCGCGCGGCCGAAAAGCTGGGCCTGCGCGCGGTGCTGCTGGTCGGCGCAGACCCGCGGAATGACCCTCGTAACGAGCTGCGGAACCGGCCGCCGCAGCCGCTGCCCGATTCGATCTGCGTGGCCGAGTACGCGCCCTACTCGGGGCTGTTTCCGCGCGCGGCGCTGGTGGTGCATCAGGGCGGCGTGGGCACCACGGCGCAGTGCCTGCGCGCCGGCCGGCCCATGCTCATCATGCCCTATTCGCACGACCAGCCGGACAACGCGCGGCGCATGAGGCGCATGGGCGCGGCGCGCGTCCTGCAGCGCGCGCAGTACAAACCATGGCGCGTGGCGCGCCGCCTGCGCAAGATGCTCGCCGATCCCGGTCACGCGGAACAGGCGCAACGCGCCGCCGCGATCGTCGCCGGCGAAAACGGCGTCAAGGCCGCCTGCGATGCGCTGGAGGCTTTGCATCAACGCAGGCTCGACGGCTGAACCGGAAAGCCGTATGTTGCACAGAATGCTGATAATATGTATTCATGTGCATTTTGTGTATTTGAATGCGGGGGTGGGAACATGCAGGCAATTCGAGCTTCCGATCTGGCGCGCAACACGAGCGCCATCCTGGAACGGATTCTGGCCGGTGAAACAGTTCGTGTGATGCGCAATCGCACCGAAGTCGCTCATCTTGTCCCCGCCCGGCGAACCATGACCGCCGCGCAAGCCATCGCCGGTCTCGAAGGGAAACTTTCTCCTGCGCAAGGCGAGGCCTGGCTCAAAGACAGCCGAGGGGAATTCGAGGAAAAGGTCAGGGATCCGTGGGAATGATCTTCGACACTTCGATCTGGGTTGGGTTGGCCAGCGGACAACTGTCCAGTCAAGCCATCCTCCAAGCTGCCGGGGATGAGAGCGTCTACATTTCCGCGATCTCGCTCGGAGAACTGAGCTTTGGCGTCGAATCATGCGCCGATCCGGCGACACGAATGCAGCGCATGCGCTGTTTGCGCAGTTTGCAGCAGCGGCCCATTCTCGACGTTTCTTCTCTTACGGCTTCCGCCTTCGGAATTCTGGCCGCCTTCATGAAGCAGACCGGACGGTCTCCGAGAACGCGTGTCAACGACCTCTGGATTGCGGCGCAGGCAGTAGAAAACGACTTTGCTCTATTAACCGCAAACCTCAAGAACTTTGAGGGGCTTCCCGGCATTCGAGCCGCCTGTCCGTGAAAACCATCGATCCGCCGGGCCGCTGTTCCTTACTGAGGCTCGCATAATTGGGTTACGACTGGCGGTTCCGTAAAGCGCAGATGAAGCCATAGGCGGTCACGTCGTTTGTCACCATAATTTGCGAGCCTCAGAGCCACTTGCAAAATTCAGTTCCGGTGTATTCTGCGAGAAGAAAAATCTCCCGCAGGGGCTAAAGCCCCATTCATTCCAGGTATTTTACGGCACGACTGAAGTCGTGCCCTTT
>JAJYFB010000027.1 GCA_021785495.1 Acidobacteriota bacterium
GGCGCCGTCTCAATATGCGTAAGCCGTTTTTCCCAATCTGCGTTGTTGTTTTGTTGCTTTTCGCGGCGTACGGCGTCAGGGCGCAGAGTTTCGCCATTGGCGCCGACGTCTCGTTTCTCGCCCGGTGCGAGCAGGACGGCGTCGTCTTCAAGGCGGATGGCAAGCCCGTGGACGTGCTCGCACTGCTGCGCGAACATCACTACAACTGGGTTCGCCTGCGCGTCTTTCACGATCCGGCGGCCGCGCCCGACAAGCTGCCGAACGATCTGCCGTACACGCTGGCGCTGGCCCGGCGCGCCAAGGAGGATGGTTTCCACATCCTGCTCGATCTGCACTACTCCGACAGTTGGGCCGATCCGCAGAAGCAGCCCACTCCGTCCGCATGGCGTCACCTCAAGCACAAGCAACTCGTCCAGCAGGTCTTCGCCTATACGCGCGACACCGTCGCGGCCTTCGCCGCACAGGGAACCATGCCGCAGATGGTGCAGGTGGGCAACGAAGTCACCGATGGCATGTTATGGCCCGACGGCAAACTGCCGGACAACTGGGACAACTTCGCCGATCTTCTGAAAGCGGGCATTCAAGGGGTCGAAGCTGGCCGAGGCGTCGCGCCCCGTCCGCGCATCATGATCCACATCGAGCGCAGCGGCGACTACAACGCAGCCGTCTGGTTCTTCGACAATCTGATCGCGCATCGCGTTCCCTTCGACGTGATCGGCCTCTCGTACTATCCCTTTTGGCACGGCAACCTGACCACGCTGCGCGGCAATTTGCACGATCTCGCCCTGCGCTACCGGTTGCCGATTGTCGTCGTCGAGACCGCGTATAACTGGACGCCGGGCGCGATGACCCAAAAGAAGGCCGACTTTCCAGAAACTCCCGCGGGACAACTGGCGTTTCTTCGCGCCGTGGCGCAGGCCGTGCGCGCTGTTCCCTTCGGGCTTGGCCAGGGCGTCTTCTGGTGGGAACCGGCGGCCGAAGGCGATCTGCGCGCACGCAGCTTCTTCGACGAAGGCGGCAATGTGCTGCCCGTCATTACCGCTTTCGACCAACCGTAGCCGCGCGACGCGCGCCCTGCTCGACAAGTTGGCTTTGCTCTGATTTCTCTGGCTGTCAGCCTCGGTCGCAAACTGCTCCTGGTGGCCGATGCCGACTACGCCTCGGGCAAAATGATGACGAAGTGGCTCACGCATGGCCCTCCTCTTATCACTCGCGCCAAGTTGAACGCTGTGGCCGATTCGAAGGGGAGTTTCCCCGGCTCTTGCGGGGAAATCTCACTCCTGCGTATCGACGATCGTCCAGACGCTCCCGGCGTAGAAGTGGTAGATCGTCTTTCCATCTGTAACAGAGTCGGCCAGAGCGTCGTGGTCGAGGCGCGGCGGCGGGGCATTCATGCCAAGCTGCGCTTCGTGAACATCCTCCGGCGAGGCGGGATCGATGACCCAGTCGAAGCCGAGAACCGGGTTGATTCCATGGGCTTCGAGCCGGGAGGTCTCCGGCGCCGTGGCCAGCACTATCGGTTCGCTCCGGCCGGAGAAGAAAACCAGCAGCGAAACCGTCCCATTGGCCGAGCAAAGGGCCGCCCAGTCGGACGAACCGGGCCGCTCCAGGCTGGCGTGGATCACGTTTTCCGGCTGGCGCGCCTCGTAGCTTTGCGGGATCAGGCAGCCGCGGCGAAGAAGCTTGCTCTGAACGGAGGCCGGCAACTGTGGAAATGCGTCCACCGGCAGCCGGTGAATCAGGAAAGAGATCATTCGTCCATTGACGCTTGTTTGGCCAGAACGATCAAAAGAATGTGCGCCGGCCTCCTGCGGCCGGGCCTGGGCAATCAGACAAACGGCGAAGGCTGCGGTCAGAAGCCATGGAACTTCAAGACGAACGCGCGTCATAAACTCTCTCTGGAGCAATGTATGCCGAGCTGAGCGGAACCGCAACTTTGCGCGCGGGCAGGTTCTCCTCGCGGAACGGCTTCAGTACGCGATTTTGTCCGGCGAGGCGATCCAGGCTACAAAGCTGGCCTGCGCTTCGTTGCCAAGCATCTGCGTGACGTGGATTTTCCGGTTGGCGGCGTCCTTTTGAAACTCCGCGTAAAGAAATGCGTCGTCGAAGCCCGCGCGGGCCGCATCGGCGGCGCTGGCTCCGTAGTAAATGGCGTTGAGCCGCGCCCAGTAGGCGGCTGCCAAACACATGGGGCAGGGTTCGCAACTGGTATAAAGCTCGCAGCCGGCCAGCGTGAAGGTTCCCATTGCTTGCGTGGCGGCGCGAATGGCGTTCACCTCGGCGTGCGCCGTCGGGTCGTTCGTCGTTGTGACTGAGTTGGCGCCCTCGCCAACAATCAGGCCGTTGCGCACGACGACCGCTCCGAAGGGCCCTCCCGCGCCTGTCGTGACATTGCGTGTGGCCAGCAGAATGGCGCGGCGCAAAAACTCCGGGTTAGGGGCAGTGGGCACGGTTTTGTCTTTTTTGCTCCGCACGTGGTGCAAAGCCAGATTCAGTATGGCACAGGGATGGGATGCGTCCTTGCGCCGTGCTGAGGCCGCATCGTTGCGGCCGGCGAGTTTCACCGCCGGTCCAAACCACATGCACGGGTCCGAACCAGGTGCAATCGGCCGACGTACAATCGGCTCATGGCCGCGCCCCGCACCCTGGAGGCATTGAATGCGCGCATCCTTGCCTGCGAGCTTTGCCCGCGGCTGCGCGCCTACTGCGCCGAGGTCGCCCGCACGCGCCGCCGCGCCTACGCCGATCAAGACTACTGGGGCCGGCCCGTGCCGTCGTTCGGCGATCCGAAGGCCCGCGTGCTGGCGCTGGGACTTGCGCCAGGCGCGCACGGATCGAACCGCACCGGACGGCCCTTTACCGGCGATGGCTCAGGAGATTTTTTGTACCCGGTTCTGCATGAGGCCGGGTTCGCCTCGCAGCCTGTGGCCAACGCGCGCGACGACGGCATGAGGCTCGACGGCCTCTGGATTTCCTCGGTGGGCCGGTGCGCGCCGCCAGCCAACAAGCCCACGCCCGAGGAACTGCGCAACTGCGCGCCCTGGCTTGATCGCGAGATCGAATTGCTGACGAAACTGCGCGTGGTGGTCTGCCTGGGGCGCATCGCCTTTGACGGGTTGCTGGCCCGCGAAGCGCGTCTGGGCCGGCCGCTCAAGCGCGTCAACTTCGCCTTCGCTCACGGCGCAGAACACGCGCTGCCGAGCGGCCTGATCGCGCTTTGCAGCTATCATCCATCGCTGCAGAACACGAACACCGGCAAGCTGACGCGCGCCATGCTGCTTGGCATCTTTCAACGCACGCGAAAGCTGGCCGGACTTTGCGTCGACGCATCGTGAACTGAGGTTTGCAACGGGAGAGAAAAACGATGGAGCCCATGGAAAGAGCCATTCTGCAAGAGATTTCGCTGGATGAGATCGGCGGCGCACCGCGCAAACCCTCTCGCTCGATCGATGCGGCCCATGCCGTCGATCGCTGGACGCCGCCGGTGCTGCTGGAGCGGGCGGCCTACCTGCGGAAGATGGCCAAGCTCGGCGACGGCTCGGCCGCGGAGACGCTGCGCGAGTACCCGCAGCACGCGGCCATGCTTTTGTTTCGCGGCCGCAGCGGCGAGGCGGAGATGCACGAGCAATTTGCCGATCTCTTCGTTGTGCTGGCCGGTGCAGCCACGCTGGTGACGGGCGGAACGGTGGTGGGCGCGCGGCTTGTCGCGCCCGGCGAGACGCGCGGCGCGTCGATCGAGGGCGGCGAGGAACAGCCGCTGCGCCAGGGCGACGTGGCGCATGTACCGGCCGGAACGCCGCATCAAATGCTGCTCAAAGGCGAAGACACGTTCACCAGTCTGGTGCTCAAGATTCAGGAAACCGCGTAACGGCTCCGCCAGCAACCCTGCGCAACGGCCAGCCTACTGGCCGAATGGAATCTCGACCGCGACTCCGGTTGCGCGCGCGCCAGGATCGGCGACGGGATGAATCGAATCCACAATGCGGCTGGCGAGCGTCTTCGGCTTGCCGCGATACAGAGAGTGGTGGCGCAGAACATAGCCTCCCGAGAGAAAGCCTATCGCCTGGGCGACCAGAACGTCGGAGGGAAAATGCTGGTTGGCCAGCAGGCGCGAGATGCCGATGGTTTCGGCAAAACCGTAGGCGGGAACGGCGACGTACCAGTGCGGATACTCGCCGGCAACGACGCGCGCCAAGGCCATGCTCCCGGTGGCGTGACCGGAGGGGAACGACGAATCGAACTCCCAGTGGCTGGAGCCGTTGGCCCAGAAGTCGCCCTGGCCATTGCCCTGCAGCGGCCGCTGCCGGTTGGTGGTCATCTTGAGCGCCGCCGCCACGGTCTCCGAATCGAGGATGGCCTCGACGCCCAGCCGTCCGGTCTCGGCCAGCTTGGGATCCCTGCGCGCTAGGCCGAGAAAGTAAAGGCCGGCGCCCTCGGTCGCCGTGGCGTAAGGAGAGCCGAAGTTGGCGAGGTTGTTGGCAGTGTTCGTGCGGTTTGCGTCCACGCCCAGTTGGGTGGAGGCGTCGGCGTCGTACGCGATGGCCAGTCCGGTTGCGGCGCCCAGCGGCATCAGCCATGCGGCGTCCTTCGGTTGCAGGCGGAAGGGACTGGTCCAGATCCCTTTCTGGTCCGCGCCATAGTCGCGAAGGCAGCGGTCCAGATGGATGAGGCCGCAGATCGGCGCGCCGGGCGCGGTGGGCGAATGCGATGTTTCCACGGGTGTCGCTGCGGCGGAATTGCTCGCGGCGGCAGGCCGATTCAGCGCCAATGCCGGCGAATCGAGCGCTGTAGTGAGCGGATTTGCATCCCTTTGCGCGGCCAGCGGCAGGGCGGTTAGAGAAAAAGCCAGCCCCGCCGCCAGGCCAACAGCGATTTTCGCCCTGAAGCTCGCTGCCGGCATCGAGCTTCGTCCCGCGTTCGCGGTCAAACGTCCGTCTGTATTCCTCAAAGAGTCTCTCCACAACTGCAACGGCAATCTCAATGGTAAACGCGGACGCTCACGACGGACCGATCGCGCAACCCGCGCGCCATCCGCACGGGTTGCTGTTCTCTACCTGCACTTCTTGAGCGGATTCTTGAAGTCGAGCACAATCGGCGTCCAGTCCGACAGACGCTTGGCGTCGATCTGGTCGCTGGTGGGATTCATCTCCAGCGACGAACGGGTGAGCGCCACGGAAACCTTGACCTTCCCATTGACACAGTAGGCCGAAAGCATCTTCGCAAGCGAGGTGCTGGCCTGCGCCACGTAATCGTCGGGCAGAGCGCCATCCGCGCCATGAACGTCCACCGCGCCCATGGCCATCTGGTCCATCACGAGCCCCTTGGTCTTGACGGCCGACGGGTCGAACTCGACGACGAGATCGGCGCGGGTCTCGGCCGCGTCCGGATTGGCCACGAACTTGATTTGCGGGAGGGTTAATCCCGCCGGGTTGGCCTTGGCCGGAGCCGGACCAAAGGAAATGTGGTACGGCGCGCCCTGCCATTTGGGCGGGATATGAATCTCTGCGGACTGGTTTTTACAGCCGGCGACAAACGCCAGCGCCCCGAAAGCGAAAATGATGCCTGTTTTCACGCCATCCTCCGCGTCCATTTGCGACGCCGCGACAGGATAGCACCTTTGCCGCAGCCGAAGGGGCCATCGCAGCGGTTGCGCAGTACTGTGCGGTCCCATCTCGAAAAACGGTCACACGGTGACCCCGGATTCTGGTCACAGCCTCGGCGGGATTTTGGGCACAAAGTTATACGTCGAGGTTTTTTGAGTCTGGTCACAAAGGAGAAAAATGGCAGTCAGAAAACGCGGAGATTCATGGCAAGTCGATCTTCGGACCGCAGAGGGTACGCGGTTCCGGCGCAGCTACCCAACCCAAGAGGCCGCCGCGGCCGCGGAAGAGGCGATCAAGCCGAACCCTCAACAGCGAGCAGCACTCAGAAAACAACGGCGCAAGTCTGTTGCTCGCTCAACCTCAACCAGCGTGTCGCCGAAGGACTCATCCGCGAATGCGGAAACCAACTCGTCGCAGACATCACAGCCGCCCACGTTGCTGCAATTTGCGCAGGGTTTAAAGCTCTCACGAATCGATACGGGCGAGTCTGTTCTCCTGGGTACCGTCGAACCCTCCATAGTCTGCTTCGATCCACCCTGCGCGCCATCGGCGCGCCCATCGGATGTTTCGGAGGTTTCCCCATCCTCAAGCCCGTTCGACCCCGCGAAACTACCGTCAGCGCCGAGGACTTTGAAAAAGTGTTCGCTGCATCACATCCGTGGTTGCAGCTTTGCCTCCTGCTCGCAAGAGACGCAGGACTCCGGCACGGAACCATCCTGAATTTCAGCCGGGCGAATTGCGACTTCGAGCGGCAAGTTATCACTGGACGCTCGAAGGCATATTCGAGTTACACCGTTCCCATCTCGGCTCGGCTCATGCCGCGGTTGATTCAGGCCTGCGCGCAAGCCAACGATGACAACGAGCCACTGCTCTGCCAGTGGAACCGGGGCCGGAAACGGATGCACTACAACACGCTGACGAGCGCCATCGGCCGGGCAAAGAAAGCTGTAGGCATCACCAAGCAGTGGGGCCTGCATGATCTTCGCCGAACAGGTGCGCGGAATCTCTACGAACGCACCAAGGATGTGCGCAAGGTGCAGAGGTTTCTCGGCCACTCATCGCTGAATCAATCGTTCTGGTACTTGGGCAACGCCGGCGTCGATCTATCGTCGGATGATCTTGAACCGATCGAACTCGGAAAGGAGAAAATCGCGTGAAGGATGAAACGCAGGAGTTGATGGAGAACTACCCGGTGCATCCACTGAAAACGGTGGACGCGAATATCAAACGCTGCATGGTGGAAATGGGCAAGGCCAAAGCCTACGCGGAACGTGAAGGAATGGAGAAGGCCGAACGACGGCGACTGGCGAAGATGGCGTATCGCTTGGCCATGCCGCCGATGGCCGATAAGGAGGCCATCCATTCGTACATCGCTTGCATCGCGCATGGAATTCAGGTTGGCGTCTTTGATGGCCGGGACGCAAGCCAACTGCTCTACGCGGCGCAGGTTGCGCTCTCGTTGATGCGGGAAGAAAAAGGCCGTGCGCCGGTGGGCAAACGCACGGCCCGGAAAGGACGCGCATGACGGACAATCGCCAGAGCACGGCTCTTGTACAGGGACCACTGGTACCGCAATCAGCACCAGCGGCGCGTCTTGCTGCGATTCTAACGCACGCGGCAGAGGAATTGTGGGATGCCGCAACGCAGGAGGATCGCGCGCAGATGTGGGAAGACGCGCGCGCAATTGCGAGCCGCATTCTTGCGGCTTGCCCGATGGAGTAAATAACCGAAAGGAAACGCCATGGCAAGTACCACACTCATCACCGACACAGGAACCATGATGGCAACCGGGCCGACGGCTGCCACGCGCACGGCTGCCGATCGCGGTGGCTGCGACTGGGAGAGCATAAACTCGGCTCTCACCGCGGCACTGGTGCAAGCGAAAGCCAGCGCCAATACAATGATCGCAGTCACGGATGCGGCAGACCCCATGTTGCCGAAACTTCAAGGGATCGTCGCATCCCTCGTGTAGCAGTGCGCAGATGGCAGAGCAGTTTTCCGGGGGCTTCGGCCCCCGGCTTTTTATGACGCTCGAACAGTTGCACGAAGCAAGTCGCAAGCTGGCTGCACGGCGCATCGATGCCGGTCGCGCATCGGTCAAGCTGCTCTCGGCCATGACGGGATTGTCACCGGCTCATGTCTCGATGTTCGTCCACGGACGCAAGCGCTTGTCGATTCGTTCGTTGTCGCGTATGTTGATCGCGCTCGACTTCGGCGTGGAACCTATGCCGCTCGGTAATCGTGAACCGGCCAAACACCCACCCACCCCAACTAAACGCGAAAGGACGATCATCGTGAAGCGCAAAGAAGTGTATCAGGGAACGAACATCGCTGAGGCGAGCAAGATCGGTGCGAATGTGCGATTCGCCGTGCTCGGTCGTGCACTGGCTGACGCGGCAATTGCTGGTGCGATCGACGATGCGTTGCTCGGCGAGCTGGCGATGCTGCGCGAACGGGAGCATCAAAACTCCGGCTGGGTCGTTCGGTTCGCAGCCTTGGCGCGGCAGATTGGCGATGCTGTCAGTGGTGGCCGGGACGCATCGGAGCTGGTGGAAGAACTGAAGCTCTTGCGCAGCCGTGAACTCGGCTCGGACGCAGCAAGGGAAGGCCGGAGGCTTCGGCGATCGTTGTAGCTGTGGACAGGAGAACCATAAAAAACTATAGATAAACCAAACCTCTACAAGGTGCTCGCGCGCTTTGGGCAGGCCGGCCGCCGCGATGAGACCGCGGCAGCCGTCCTGCGGCGCGCTCGGTCCGGTCTGGCCCGCGCGCTGCGCTCGTCGCGGGCCGGGCCAAACAGCGCCTCTGGCGCTGGCCCGTCCCGCGCCCGTCCCGCGCCTGACGGCGCTTATCGCCGCTGCGCGGCTGGCCGGCGGCTTGCGCGCTCCCGTCCCGCCGGGCTCGGCCCGCACGGGCAACGGCTACGCTTCGCTTCGCCGCTCGCGCATTCGCGCTCGGCCCGTGCCCCCCTCGCCCGCCGCGCTGTGGCGCGGCGCTTCGCGCGCGAAAAAACCCGCGCGCTCGCGGCGGGAAAAACCATAAAAAGCTATACAAAACCCGGCTTCGGCCAGCGGTATCAATCGTGCGCGGCGGAAGGCCGGAGCGCTTGCAGCATTCACGGGCCGCGCGTTACCGTGCTCGGCCCCGAAAGGGGCCTGCGCGCGGTTTTCTGCTTTCCTCCGGTGGTTCATTGTGACGCACTTGTCAAGTCAACCCCTTCGGGGCGCGCAAAGAACGCGCGGACTTGACAAGCGCAAATTGCTTCCAGCTATGGGAGGAAAGCAGATGAAAAAACCAGTAGGCATTTCAGCACAACAATCCGTCGCGGTTGCGCAGGCAGCCATCGCACGCGCAGAGCAGTCCGTCCGCGGCATCCGGGGTGCAGTCACGCCGGAGTTCCGCGAGCGGCTCGTGGCGTTGCAGGCGGCAGTGGCGCGTCTGGCTCAGCTCACCGGCCCCTGACGGGGCCGAGGAGTCCGGCCGGGCGCTGCCCGGCCGGCTCGTCAGCCCCTCCGGGGCTGCCGTGTGACACGGCTGGTCACAAGCCTGTCACACGGTTTGGTCACACGCTGGTCACATTTGGTCACACGGCCCACTTGGTCACAAAAACAGGAATCAGCCTTGACACATCGGTGGTCACAATCATTAGAATGGTCACATCAAAAACGGTCACACGGTGACCTCGGATTCTGGTCACAACTTCGGCGGGATTTTGGGCACAAAGTTATACGTCGAGGTTTTTGACGTCGAGCGCGTTGTCCTCGATGAACTTGCGGCGCTGTTCAACGTCGTCGCCCATCAGCGTGGTGAAGATGGCGTCGGTTTCCGTGTAGTCCTCGAGTTTGACGCTGAGCAGCGTGCGGCGTTCGGGGTCCATCGTTGTCTCCCAGAGCTGCGCGGCCGTCATCTCGCCCAGTCCTTTGTAGCGCTGCACCTGGTAGTCTTTCTTGCCCTGCTCGACGATGTAGGCGAACAGATCGCGGGCGGTCTGTTTTTCGACCGGCTCGCGCGTGGCGCGTGTGGCGCGGGCGGGGGCTTTCGTGTCTGTTCTGTTCTCGCCGGCCTCGGCCGTTTCTTCTTCGTCCTCTTCGGCTGCGGCTGTCGCGCCTTTGCCGGCGTACTCGATGAGGAAGGGCGGCTCCAGAAATTCCTTGATGAGCGAGAACTTGGCCATCATCTGCCGGAACTCGGGGCTCGAGGCCAGCGTCCAATCGATGCAGCGCGTCGCGCCTTGGCCGTCGGTGAAACAGATCGACCAGGTGTGATGCTCCTCGTCCTCGACCGGTGCGTCCAGTTTGATTTGGAACTCCTCGGCGCGTTCGGCTAGCTGCGCGTAGAGCGCGGCGATCTTCTGCGGCAGGCCGTCGCCGTCGCTGGCTGTGAAGTCAGAGCGGTGGGTCAACTCGGCGCGGGCCAGCAACTCGGTCAGCTTTTCGTTGCGGATGCGCTTGTCGATCTTTTCGGCAAAGCCCAGGTAGTCGTTGAGCGTGCCCATGAAGCGGTTCAGGTCCGCACCCTCGATGCGGCTGGCGTCTTCGCCGTGGCGCACGATCATGCCATCGGCGGCGCGCTTGACCATCACCTTGACGAACTCGCGGTCGTCCTTGATGTACTGCTCGAAACGGCCCTTTTTGATCTTGTAGAGCGGCGGCTGCGCGATGTAGACGTGGTCACGCTTGATCAGCTCGGTCATGTGGCGGAAGAAGAAGGTCAGCAGCAGGGTGCGGATGTGCGAGCCGTCCACGTCGGCGTCGGTCATCAGGATAATTTTGCCGTAGCGCAGCTTGGCCGGGTCGAAATCTTCCTTGCCGATGCCGGTGCCGAGCGCGGTGATGAGGGCGCGAATCTCCTCGTGGCCGAGCATCTTGTCGTAACGCGCCTTTTCGACGTTGAGGATTTTGCCCTTGAGCGGCAAGATGGCCTGGAATTTGCGATCGCGTCCCTGCTTGGCCGTGCCGCCGGCCGATTCGCCCTCGACGAGGTAGAGCTCGCAGCGCTCCGGGTTGCGCTCGCTGCAATCGGCGAGCTTGCCCGGCAGGCCGCCGCCCTCGATGGCGCCCTTGCGCCGGGTCAGGTCGCGGGCCTTGCGCGCTGCTTCACGGGCGCGTGCCGCCTCGATGGCCTTGTTGATGATGCGCCGCGCCACGGGCGGATTCTGTTCGAGATACATGCCCAGCCGCTCGTTGACGAAGGCCTGCACGATGCCGGCAATGTCCGAGTTGAGCTTGCCCTTGGTCTGGCCCTCGAACTGCGGCTGCGGCAGCTTGACGCTGATGACGGCCACCAGCCCTTCGCGCACGTCGTCGCCGCTCAGGCTCTCCTTCAAATCCTTGAAGAGGCCCATCTGCTGGCCGGTGTAATTGATGGTGCGCGTCAGCGCCGCGCGGAAGCCGGAGAGGTGCGTGCCGCCGTCCACGGTGTTGATGTTGTTGGCGAAGCTGAAGAGCGTCTCCGAGTAGCTGTCGTTATACTGCAACGCGATGTCGATCTCGACGCCGTCGCGCGCGGCGTCCATCACGATGGGCTTGTCGTGCAGGACGCTCTTGCCGCGGTTCAGGTGCTTGACGAATTCGGCGATGCCGCCGGCATAGCGAAACTCGGCGCGCTTCGATTCGCCGGTCTTGGCGTCGGCCGTGCGCTCGTCGGTGAGCGTGATCTCCAGGCCCTTGTTCAGGAAGGCCAGCTCGCGCAGCCGCTGCGCCAGCGTATCGTAGTTGTACTCGGTGGTGGCGAAGATGGTCCGGTCGGGCAGAAAATGCACCTTGGTGCCGCGCTTCTTCGAGGTGCCGCTTTGCCGCAGTTCGCTCACCGGATTGCCGCAACTGAAGTCCATCTCCCAGGTGTGGCCGTCGCGCCAGATCTCGACGTTGAACTCCTGCGCGAGCGCGTTGACGCAACTGACGCCCACGCCGTGCAGGCCGCCGGAGACCTTGTAGGTGGACGAATCGAACTTGCCGCCGGCATGCAGCTTGGTGAGCACCACCTGCACCGTAGGCATCTTTTCGCCGTTGGGCAGCGTCTTCATGTCCACGGGAATGCCGCGGCCATCGTCGACGACGGTGATCGAGTTATCGACGTGGATGACGACGTCGATCTTGGTCGCAAAGCCGGCCAGCGCCTCGTCCACGGAGTTATCGACAACCTCGTAGACCAGGTGATGCAGACCCATCTCGCCGGTCGAGCCGATGTACATGGCCGGGCGCAGACGCACCGCCTCCAGTCCTTCCAGAACCTTGATGCTGTCGGCCGTGTAGCTTTCGCTTTCGTTTTGCTGGGAGATGCCGCCAAGAACTTCAGTCGCCATAGAGGTCCGTTCGCAGGGAGTGCCGGCACGCAACGTGAATCACGCGGAACGCCGGGGGAGTTCGTCGGGGCTGGAATATGTCAAACTTCTTGAAAAAGCAGTGGGTTCCATCCTCCGGCTCTTCGTATTTTACCATGCGGCAAGGGTGTGCGCGGAGCCGCCAGTCCGGGCAAACGCATAAGGATTTTGCTAGTGGCTCCCAGGAAAAAGAACATCGCTCAGGGGCGAAAGCCTCATTCATTTCAGGCGTTTTACGGCACGACTCAAGTCGTGCCCTTGCAAATCCTGCGATCATCGATTGAATTCTGCAAGTGGCTCTCCTGTATACTGATTTCAGGCGCGCAAGGGCAGGGATTTATCTGTCTGCGCGGCCCGTAGGAGCGAAGGACTGCTCCAGAGCCAGGAACAGAAAAACCAGGAAAAAACATGCCTAAGTTGAAGACCCATTCGGGCGCGGCCAAGCGCTTCAGCAAGACGGGCACCGGCAAGATCAAGCGGGGCCAGACGAAGACGCGGCACATCCTCACCTCGAAGGCGCCAAAGACCAAGCGGAAGCTGGGCAAGACTCTGCTGGTCTCCGACGGCGACCACGCGAAGGTGGCGCGCATGATTCCTTACGCTTGATCGCGGCCCTTGTCCCAAGGGATGGCGTGCATGAGCACCCCGCCGGAAACGGCGCGTATTGAGCTTGAATTGAGCGAGTGAAGAGGCCCAACCTGCCTCCAGCCGCGCAACTGCAACCATCGCCGAGCGGTTTTTCGCAGCTCGTGCGATGCGGTGGAACCGGATTCCACATGCCTCCGCCCGGCGGAGGCGGACCGATGGAATCGAAAAAGGAGAAAAGACATGCCTCGCGTAAAACGTGGCACCAAGCGATCCGATCGCCGCAAGAAAATCTTGAAGCGGGCGAGCGGCTACTTCCTGACGAAATCGAAGCTCTACCAGGCGGCCCAGGAGGCCGTCGAGCGCGGCCTGAAGTTCGCCTACAAGGGCCGGCGCGAGAAGAAGCGTCAGTTCCGCTCGCTGTGGATTGTGCGCATCGCCGCCGCCTGCAAGCTGAACGGCACCAGCTACTCGCAGTTCATCAACGGGCTGAAGAAGGCCGGCATCGAACTTGATCGCAAGATTCTGGCCGACATCGCCGTCAAGGACGCGGCCGGCTTTGCCAAACTCGTCGAGCAGGCCCAGGCAGCCAAGGCCAAAGCGGCGTAAAGATCAACCGTCTGGCAAAACATGCGACCGGGAGTTCGAGCGAACTCCCGGTCGTTTTTTTCTTCCAAACGACATTCCAAGGGGCACGAGACGGAGCGGTTCGCTTTTGACCGCCGCTCTCCCGCCTCTACAGAAGTTTCAAGACGGAATCTACAGTTTGACGAAGATCTTTTTGCGGTACAGCAGCCAGACGGGCAGAAAGCAAAGGCAGACATAGAAAAGCGCGTAGAGGAAGGTGCGCCAGCCCGGATCGGGGATGGGCAAAAAGACGTGCTGAAACACAAAGAGGAGCGGCGTGGATTGCTTGCCGCAGTCGGTGAAACGGATGAGCCCTTGCGCTTCGTCGAGCAATTCGCTGAGAGTGTAGGCGACGATGGCGTTTGAGCCGAAGACCAGACAGGGCCAGGCGAGGGCCTTGCCGAGGCCCTTGCGGCCCCATCCGCGCTGCTCGATGGCCCAGTAGACGAGGGCCAGCACCGCGAGAGACCAGCCGGCGGCAACGAGAACATACGAGCTGGTCCAGAGCTTTTTGTTGAGCGGGAACCAAAGGGACCAGAGGTACCCGGCGGCGAGCGATGCGGCAGCGGCGGCGAACAGGCCCATCGTTTTTTTCTGTGTGGACCGGCTGCCGAGCAGCCACAGGCCGGCGAGCAGACCCGCCAGCGTGGTTCCGATGGCGGGAAGGTCGCTGAGCAGACCTTCGGGGTCGCGGGCATCGTGAAGAGGCGCATCTTCGTAGAGATGGCCGGGCAGGAGCTGACGGTCGAGCCAGGCGACGATGTTCTGGTTTTGATCGAGAAAGGGGACGTTGCGGCCGGGAAGACCGGCTCCGGGAACGGGAACCCAGCGCAGAAGCATCCAGTAGCCGGCGAGAAGACAGACGAGCAGCAAGCCCTTGGTCCAGATGCGGCGATCCCACAGGTACAACAGGGCCACGGCAAGATAACACACGGCGATGCGCTGCAAAACGCCATAGAAGCGCACGTACGGAAGATGAACGAAAGGGAAGGTGTTGACGACAATGCCCAGCAGAACCAGAAGGACGGCGCGCCGCAGCGCGTGACGCAAGAGTCCGGTGCGCGCGTCGCCGCGCCGCAGACGCGCCTCGGTTGCGAAGACGATCGAGATGCCGACGACGAAGAGAAAAGTGGGAAAGACGAGATCGGTGGCGGTGAGGCCATTCCATGCGGCATGATGCAACTGCGGCCAGGCTCCGGGACCGGAACTGTTGACCAGGATCATGAAGGCGACGGTGAGGCCGCGCAAGATGTCCAGCGAGAGAAGACGCCGCGGCTGAGACTGCGAAAAGGACAGGGTGGCCATTCGGCGCTCCGTTCCCGTGCGATGTGCCAATGGTCATAACCCTATCGGGCGAGGGGAGGATTCGCCAAGGGCGGGCAGGTGCGGCGGCAGGACTGGCCGCACGGAGAACGCTTGACGGCGCAAGCGGGCTGTGACGGCCTGGGCCTGCCGCTGGTACACTCCATTTTTCGGGTAATTCAATTTTGTTCGGCATGGTTCGGAGGCTTGTGTGCCTGAGTTTCAACCGTTTGTACCTGCGTCGCAATCCCCACGTGAATTTACGCTGCGCGCCGTGCTGCTGGGCGCCATCTTCGGTGTCATTTTTGGCGCGGTGACCGTGTATGTCGGCCTGCGCGCAGGGCTGACGGTCGCGGCTTCGATCCCGATTGCGGTGATCTCGATCAGCCTGCTGCGCGATAAGGGGAAGGTTTCGGTTCTCGAGTGCATCATCGTACAGACGGCGGGCAATGCGGGGCAATCGATCGCCGCGGGCGTGATTTTTACGCTGCCGGCGCTGATTTTTCTCGGTTTCGACCTGGAATATTCGCGCATTTTCATGCTGGCGTTGATCGGCGGCTATCTCGGCGTGCTGTTCATGGTGCCGCTGCGACGGCCGCTGATTGTCGAGGAGCACGGAACGCTGACGTTTCCCGAGGGCACGGCCTGCGCCGATGTGCTGATGGCCGGGGCCAAGGGCGGAGGTTTCGCCAGCCGGGTCTTTTTCGGCTTGGGGCTGGGTGCGCTGTATACATTTTTCCAGAATGAGAATCTCTTTGGCGCTTGGCCGGGCACGCCCGAGTATCAACCCGACTGGGGCGCGCAGCATGTGCTGAAGGGCGCATCGATCAAGGCCGATGCCACGCCGGAGTATCTTGGCGTGGGCTATATTATCGGCGCGCGCACGGCGGGAACGATGTTTGCCGGTGGCGTGTTTTCCTGGCTGGTGCTGATGCCGCTGATTTACTTTTTCGGAAAAGACCTGCCCACGCCGGTCTATCCGGGCACGATTCCGATTGCGCAGATGGGACCGAGCGATCTGTGGATTACGTACATCCGCCCTCTGGGCGCGGGCGCCGTGGCGGCGGCGGGATTGATTACGCTTTTCAAGACGCTGCCGACGATCCTCAGCGCGTTACGTTCGGGTTTTGCGCAGATGCGCCATCGCGCAGCGGCTGCGGCCGATCCGGCGCGCACCGAGCGCGACCTGCACATGAGCACGGCGATTGTGGGCGCGATCGGGCTGGTTGTGCTGATGTTTTTCTTTCTCTGGTTCAAGCCGGTGCCCGGGGCGCAGGTGGGTTTGTTGGCCAATCTTGCGGCCTCGATTCTGGTGGTCGCCTTCGGGTTTCTTTTTGTGACGGTCAGTTCGCGCATCGTGGGCCTGATCGGGAGTTCGGCGAATCCAATCTCCGGCATGACGATTGCGACGCTGATGGCGACCGCGGCGATCTTTCTGGTCAGCGGATGGACGGCTCCGGCCTTCGGCGCGCTCGCCATTACGATTGGCGGCGTGGTTTGCATCGCCTCGGCCGAGGCGGGCGATACCTCGCAGGATCTGAAGACCGGTTATATCGTCGGCGCGACGCCGCGGCTACAGCGGTTTGCGTTTCTGATCGGCATTGCCGTTTCGACCATCGCGATTGGCGGAACGTTGCAACTGATGAATACAAGCTTGCAGACATTTCGCGCCGCGCCACAGGTGTGGAATCTTGACGCGCCGCATCCGGGCGTGGAGATTCAGCACGATACGCACGGGCTGATTGACCGGTTTCCGGTGGTGGCCGCGGATAACTCCACGACGGTGCACCGCAAGAGCGAATACATTGTGTTGAACGCGCTGGGCTCTTCGGAACTGGCAAACGGCAAATATCTCTACGCGCCGGCGACGCATCGCATCGAGGTGCGCTGGATTCCGGGCATCGGCAGCGAAAAGGCCGCCGCGCCGCAGGCGCAGCTGATGGCCACGGTCATCAATGGCATTCTGAGCCGCAAGCTGCCGTGGGGACTGGTGATGCTTGGCGTCTTTCTTGTGGTGGCGATTGAACTGCTGGGGATTCGCTCGCTGTCGCTGGCGGTGGGCGCGTATCTTTCGATTGGCACGACGCTGGCGATCTTTGCGGGCGGCGTGATGCGCGCGCTGGTCGACCGGGCCACACAGCGCAGCGGCGAGGCGGAAGAGGCGAATGCCGACGTATCGCCTGGATCGCTGTACGCTTCGGGATTGATCGCGGCGGGGGGCATTGTCGGCCTGTTTGGCGTGGCGCTGCGCGGCTACGAGACGGTCTTCAATCGGACGAATCCGATTGGCTGGCCGCATACCTTCCTCTACAACCAGTGGGTTTCCGTGGCGGCCTTCGGTTTGCTGGCCTATTCGGTGTACTACTTTGCGCGCAAGCCTTTGAAGTCGTGATGCCGGGCGCGGAAAAATCTTGCGCGGAGATTGCAGATAATATTTCCGCTTCGCGGTAGGATCGATTTTGTCGATGCGAGTTCGAGGATTCGACGCCGGGGGCTGAACGCTCCAGTCACGGCGAGGAAACGGCAGGGAAGCGTTGGGCGATTCAAAAAGGCATGGCCTGAGGGCCATGCCTTTTTGTTTGCGCGTTGGGATGGCGAATCAGGAAGTTCAACAAGGCAGGTGCGCGTGAAGGTAGGGGAGCAGTTGCGGGAGATGTGGCGCGAGGTGCGGGGCGGCCGCGGCCGGGAAACGCGGAGCGCGGAGATCGAAGCCGCGGCGGAGGCGGAGCGCAGGACGCTGGCGATGCCGTCGATCCTGAGTCCGATGCAGTACCCGGGGCGTAGCCTGCCGAAACCGACGCCGATGAATCTGCGGCGGTTTGCGGAGACGCCGGTGGTGCGGCGGGCGATCAATGTGATCAAGGATCGCATTGCGGCGATGGATTGGCAGGTGCGCGTGCGCCGGGGTGTGGAGACGGAGGATGTTTCGTTTCTGCCGCGGAAGCTGCGTGCGCTCCGGCGCGTGCTCGAAGAGCCGAATCCGACGGACAGCTTTCGCACGCTGATGGAGCAGGCGATCGAAGATGCGCTGACGGGCGGCTACGGGGCGATCGAGATGGAGCCGACGGGCGACGCGGAGCGGCCGGCGATGCTATGGCCGGTGGATGGAGCGTCGATTCGGATCAACGCGAAGTGGAATGGCGAAGAGGACGTGCCGCGTTACGCGCAGGCGCTGCAGGGACAACTGGAGTCGAGCGCGGTGGATCTGCTGGACCGGCAGTTGATGTACATCCGGATGAATCCGCGCAGCTTTACGCCGTTTGGGCTGGGGCCGCTGGAAGTGGCCTTCGAAACAGTGAATCAGTTTTTGAGCGCGCATCGTTTTGCCGGCAAGCTGGCGGCGAATCAAGTGGCGCAGTACGCGCTGTGGCTGAACGAGGCCACGCCGTCGCAGCACGACCGGCTGATTCGCTGGTGGCAGGACGAGATCGAGGGCACGGGGCGAGTGCCGCTTCTTTCGACCGAGCAGAAGCCGGAGGTTCTGCGTTTTGCGCAGGGCACGGACGCAGACATGCGCCTGAACTGGCAGGAATTCCTCATTCGAATGGTGGCGAACGCCTTCGGGCTGCCGCCATTGATGCTCGGGCTTGAGGCCGATGTGAATCAATCGACAGCCTCGGAGATGGCCGATGAGGCCTTCCGCGGGGCGATTTCGCCGCTGGCGCTGCTGGTGGCGCAGCATATTACGCGGGATCTGTTCGCCAAGTGCATCGGGTGGCGAGAGTTCGAGTTTGTCTTCAACGAGCTGAGCGCGCGCGACGAACTGACGGAGCTTCAGGTGCAGGTGCAACTTTTGCAGGCGGGCGTGCTGACGGTCAACGAAGTGCGGGCGATGCGTGGGTTGGGACCGATGGGAACAGAATCAGGAATCAGCGGACAGGGAGCGGGGGTTGATTGAGGGTCGAACCCTGAGTTCTGATTCCTGGCGAGTGGAGCGAACAGATGCGACTGGAAGCGATGGCGGTGGAGATTCCTCATGTGGACAAGCACCCGAACCGGGTGCCGTTCGAAGGCGTGCTGACGGTGGTGAACACGCCGAGCGACAAGGCTCCGGCAGGAGCGCGTGGTCACCGCGTGATGCTGACGCGCGAAGCGGCGGAAAAAGCGCTGCCTTCGCTGCTGGGCATGGCGGTGGACTACCGGCCCGGATGGGATGGGCACGATGCGCGACGCAAGATCGGCCTGCTGACCGAGGCCGATGTGATTGGATCGCGTTTGATGGTGCGCGGTTACTTGTATGCGCGCGACTTTCCCGAAGTGGCGACGGCGATTCATGCCCAGGCTCCCGAGGCCATGGGCATGAGCTACGAACTGGCTGATGCGCGCGTTGAGGATATGCGCGCCGAGGTGTGGAAGCTGACGCGCGTGACCTTTACGGGCGCGGCGATTTTGCTGCGCGACAAGGCGGCCTATCGGGGGACGAGCTTCCGCATGCGGCGGGGACAGTGAGCTTGCGCGCGCCACAAACGGCGTGGCCGGAGAGGCCCGTCGGCTTGGCGGACTTGCGCACGGCGATTTGCAGAAGTTTGCAAGGGGCTCCGGACGATGGAGCCCCTTTTTGTGGGCGATGCTCGCAGGTTTTGCGCGAGCGCACGGTGGTCAAGCGGGAGTTTTTGCATGGGAACCGGTTCGCGTGATACGGAGCCGGTTGCGGACGACGAATCAACGATCGCACAAGAAAGGATGGACATGGAAAACGAGGAGAAAAACGTAGTGGAGCGGTTGGAAGCCGCAACCGCGCTGCTCGAACGAGCGCTGAGCTGGCTGGAAGAGCGCCAGGGCGCACTGTCGGGCGAAGTGGAGAGGATTTCGGCCACGGTGGAGCAGAGCCGCCGGGAGACGGAACTGGCCGAGAAGCTGGCCGCGATGGAGCGGGAACTGGCCGAGGTGAAGTCCGCGTCGGCGGTCAATGTGCTGAATCCGCTACGCAGGACGATTCCCGCGGCGACGGCCGAGATGCTGGCCAAGCGCGGCATCGGCGACGGACCGGTGGACGTACGCACGCTGGATGCGGCCTTGTCGGGCCTGAGCCTGGAGCAGCGCATCGCCGTGAAGTCGCAACTGCAACGGTCGGGAGCGATTTCGTAGAAGTAGCTTCTAGCTATTAGCTCCCAGCTATTAGCTAAAAGCCAGCAGTCACAGGTACATTGCGGCCGGAATGTTGCTCCGATCGAGAGTTTTCGGAGTTGACCCATCCGGGTAACTCCAACCAAGCCGGATTCCGGCACGAACAAGCTAGCAGCTAGCAGCTAGGAGCTAGAAGCTAGCGGCTGAAAACGGCCCCATGGAGGGGGCGGAGAGAGCTATGAACGCAACCTTTGCAGATATTCACGCGGCGGCAGATTACATCGGGCCGGGCGCAATCGAAGTTCCGCTGTATCAAACGGAGATCTTCGACATTTGCCGTCGATCGAGCCCCTTCGGTCAGCGCATCAAGCAGGTTCCGGCGACGGGCCATCCCTCACGCTTCTTCGAGGAGACAGCGATTCCGAATCCGGGCACGAACGGCTTTGTGAATCCACGCAGCATTGTGCCTCCGGTGGTGAGTCCGACACGCATTGAGTTGAGCGTGCCGCTGAAGGCGATTGTGGCGCAGATCAACTACAACCTCTTCGACATCGAGGTCGGCGATCAGCAGAAGCAATTCTCCTACCTGCAGGCCAAAGACCTGGTGGATACGGTCAGCGGCGTGATGGTGACACACGACGTGGCCTTGTGGCAGGGCAACGACACCAGCCTGAGCGCGCCCACGACCACGCAATACATGGGTTGTGCGGCGCAGATTGCCGCCGGCGGCAACGTGGCGACTGTGAGCACGACCGAGAAGATCGTGACCACGATCAAGACCACGGTGGCGCAGATGGTGTCCAACTCGGGTTACCGTGTGCGGCCCACGGCCATCTACGCCAATCCGGTGCTGCTCGATCTGATCGACCAGGAGATGATGTCCGAGTACAACGTGGTGCTGAATACCGACCAGATCACGGGCGGGTTCCGCGTGAAGATGCTCTCGACGCAGGCCGGCGATCTGCCGCTGATTCCGGACTGGAGTCTGCCGTATACGCCCGGTTCCGGATCCGGAACGAGCTATGTTCCGGGCAGCTATCCGGCGTACATCGTCACGGAGGATCTGATCGAGTATCACTGGCTGGGCGATCCGGCTCCGCGCATCTTCCAACTCGGTCTTCCGAATTCCATGACCTACCAGTACGTCGCGGTCAAGTTCGGCGCGCCGGTGGTCAAGGGCGCGAACTTTGCGCACTACCAGGTGATCGTGGAGCGGTAGGAAAACGGGGACTAGGGACCGAGGGACTAGGGACCAAGGGACTAGGGACTAAGAGACCGAGGGACCAAGGAACTACAGGGGCTGGAGCAAGCGTCAAAAACTTGCGTTCTAGTCCCTGCGTTCCCGTGTCCCTGGTTTTTTTGCTTGAAAGGAATCGCAATGGCCTATCTTCAGCCTGCGGACTACACAAATTACGGATTGCCGGCGGGAACGACGGCGGATTGGATTACGGCGGCCACCGCATTGATTAACAGCTACTGCAGGCGGCCGGACCTGAATGTGGTGCAATACACGGAGCGTCTGCGGATCGTCGCCGGAGCGCATACGGTGTTGCTGAGTTATCTGCCGCTGGCTCCGCTGGCGCCGGCTACGTCTCCGCTGGTGAGCATCGAAGGCCGCTACACATGGCCGCGGCGCGGCGAAGTTCTGCCGGCTCCGGTGAGCGAGATTTTGTGGGCTTTTGCGCTGCCAGGTCAGTGGACCGGTGTCGATCCGACGCTGGTGGATTTCGATCCGGCGACCGGCGAGCTGACGCTACCGTGGAATGTGCTGGGGCTGCCGTACAACGAAGTGATGGTCACCTACACCGCGGGACTGACGACGATTGGCGATGACATCAAGTCGGCGTGCGCGCAGATTGTGCGCAATGCACAGGCGACGCCGGCGTTGAATGCCAGCCAGACCCGCGTGGACACCATGTGGATCAAATATTTTTCCAGTTCGTTGATCGATGAGACGGTGCAGGCCTGGCTGAATCCGTACGTTGCCAGCAGGCTGGGGTGAAGTGCAGGGACTATTGACTGGGGACTGGGACCAACGGACTCAGGGGCTGGAAAACCGCAAAGAAGCGGCGCCACCCGCGATTTTCTTGTGCCGAAGGTTCGAACCAGGTCGGACTCCTTGCGATTTCAATTCGGTCCGCCGCCACGGAAGAATGGGAGCGAGTGATGAGCGATACAGTGTCGCGTAACCCGAGGGGCGCGCCGCAGATGCTGGCCGACGCTTTGCTGCGCAATGCGGCAGGCGCCACTGCATTGTTGCAGGTGACCGGCACGAATACGGATACAACTCAGTACGAGGTTGGGTTGGTTGCAACCGCATTCGCCGAGGTTCCGGTGAGCCCGGTCGTGATGCGCAAAATCCAGCCGGACATGAAGGAAGGCGGACAGACCAAGTGGGAACTGCTGGTTTCAGCCACGGGCGTCGAGCAGCAGGTGAACGCGCTCAATCTCGCCTCGGCACAGGCTCTGTTTGCCATGACGCTGGCGGTGACAGTGGGCGGACAGAATTATCTAATCGAGGCGATCTCGTCCAACGAAGCCTTCGGGCAGGTGTACCTCTATCGGCTGTTGTTACGCGAGGCGCGTACCCAGGCGGTGTGATGAAGCGATCCGTTGTCAGTTGACCGTGATCGATGACCGCTTCGCGGTAAGGGCAACTGAAAAATTCTTTCCGGCGGGAAGTGATGCCGGAAAACCCGCATGGGCGCGGTTCTGGTCAAAAACTTCAGCCGCCAACCTTCAATCGATCAGCGAGAACCGAGAATTGTTATGCAAAACGCAAAAGACTCGTTTTACATGGCGCTGCGCACGCGCCTGACGACGGTCAATCCGGAGCGGACGATCCTGCTGCGTGGCACGGTGCGGCCGGGCATTCTGGTGGAAGAGGCCGAAGCGCCGTATGCGCAGCTTCCCGACGATGTGTTTGTGTTGCGCTGGCTGGGCATGGCGGCGGACGTGGAACTGGCTTCGACGATGGCGGCCGAGCAGTGCGAGGTGATCTATCAGACCTGCGGCACGCAGAGCTTTGGCGGGCTGGACCGTGGGCGCGCGTTGAGCCAGATGGATACCGAGTTGCTGGCGATGCTGCAACCGTTCAAGACGCCCAAGATGAACTACGTTGCGACACCGCCGGCGGCGATGCAGACGCAGGTTTTCTGGGACGAGCCTGTCTTCGGGCCATTGACGATCAATCGCGACCGGTTGACGCGCACGGTGGGCGTGACAGTGTACAGCTATCAGGAACCGGGAGAGTGAGAAACAGGTTTCCGGGGGCAGGGGTTGGACTTGCCAATGTCGAGCATTACTGAAACCGGACTCCTGAAACCTGAAACCTACTGATCCGGTCCAGAATTTCTACAGCCGGACGCCCGTTCCAAACCGCGTGTTTTGCGGTTTGGGGGGGGAACGCACGAAGTCTATCTTCGGGGCCGGATCAGGAAAAAGGATTTCGCGATGACAGCAACATGGTTTTCCGCACCGGCGCCGGTGGCGCGAAGGGTGCGCGCCTATTTTGCGCCCGTGAACCGGACCGCGCAGACGCCGGTGCTCTTCGATCCGTCGCAGCAGAGCGGATTCAACCTGGATGCGCCGCCAGCGCCGTGGATCGATCTGGGTTGGATCCAGAACTTCACGCGCCGATCGATGAGCCAGTCGGCGCCGCTGCTGACGGGGATTCCTGCGGCGGCTCTTCAACAGGTGCGGCAGACGGTCGAAGCGCAGGTGAACTTCGAGTTCCTGAGCTGGACCAAGCTGACGATGGCGCTGGCGACCGGATCGCAGCACATGAATGTGCTGGCCGCGCCGAGCGGAGAAGCGGCGGCAGCCGACGGCGCACAGGCCATACCGGCGGTGGTTCCAGAGAGCGGCTCGACCAGCACGTCGATTCTGCTCTCTTCCGCCGCGGCTGCCCAGTTTACGGCGGGATCGATCATTGCCGTGGATGTGGATTACACGGGACAGACGGGCTATGTAGGCAGCCCGGTTTCGGGCGCATACGTGCGCTCGGCGCTGACGGACGTGGATTATATTCGCCGCGTGACGTTCAATGTGGCGCTGGTGGCTCAGTCGGTCTCAACCGGACTGACGCTGGCCACGACGTTGCCGGGCGGCGCTCCGGCGGCGGGCGCCAAGGTGCAGGCGGTAACGGGATTTGTCGATCGCGAGGGCGGCAGCTTTTACCAGGAATGGTCGGCGCTGTTTGCAATGGAAGGCAGCCAGGGTGAGCGCGTCTTCCTTCACTATCCGCGGCTGCAACCGTCGATCGGCGCCGAAGAAACGGTGTTGCCGCTTGACGAGCGCGCAGCTTCTTCGCGGCGAAACGCCGGCGGCAGATCGACGGCCCATGGGAACAACCTGTCGCAGGCGGCGCGGACGCAGGCGCCGCAGGACGCAGGATATCGCAGCATTCAGGTGCATTCGACCGCGGTCTCCGTGCATTCCGATAGCGAGAACGCAATTCATGGCCAGTCGCGCATCGTGCTGAAGGCGCAGTTCGCGGCGTTGCCGGTGACGGATCCGCTGGACGGCGAGCGCGTGGTTTGCTACCGGAGCTTTGTGCCGGCGCCAAATGCTTTGGTGTGAAGGAAGCAGGGACCAAGGGACTAGGGACCAAGGGACTAGGGACCAAGGGACTAGGGACCAAGGGACTAGGGACCAAGGGACTAGGGACCA
>JAJYFB010000028.1 GCA_021785495.1 Acidobacteriota bacterium
CATTACCTCATTCCCGGCTTCGGCCTCATCGCCAACCTGACCATGATGGCCTTCTATCTCATCGGCCCCTTCTTCAATCTGGGCACGAAGATGGAGCCGCTCACCGCTCTGGGCATCTCGGCGGTCTGGGGCCTGTACGGCGCGGTCTACTTCCTCCGCTCCTCGAAGGCCAAAGGCAAGTCGGCGCTGCTCACGGCCAAAGAGCAGCTTTCGTAAGCGGCCCTTTCGTTCGCCTCCTGCTTTCGGGTGGATTTCTTCTTCGGCCTGCGCCGGCGAAGAAATTCGCCCACTTTGACGTTTACCCATCGTTTTTCTTACGCTCTAAACCACGACTTTCCGCGGAAAACGCGGAAGATTTCCACGGCGGCTCCAAATGTTGGATGTACAGTTCGGCCAGGCAAGCGATTTCGGCAAAGTGCGCACGAACAACGAGGATGCCTGCGGATCGTTTCTCCCCTCCTCGCGCAAGCAGGCACGCTCGCACGGCTATCTGTTTGTGGTCGCCGATGGCGTCGGCGGCATGGACCTCGGCGAGGTCGCCTCGGCCACGGCTGTCTCCACACTTACTCGGGAGTTCGCTCAAGCGCAGCCGGACGCACTGCTCACCAGCCTCATGCCGAAGCTCATGGAGCGCGCGAACATCGCCGTCCATGATTGCCGGCTCGACCCGAAGTATCGCGGCCAGAACATGGCCACCACCCTCGTCGCCTGCGCCCTGCGCTACGACCAGGCCGTCGTCTCGCACGTCGGCGATTCGCGCTGCTACCTTGTTCGCAATGGCCAGGCCCGGCAGATCACCGAGGATCACACCCTCGTCAACGAACAGCGCAAGATGGGCCTGATCTCGGCAGACGAGATTGCCGCCTCCGACGCGCGCCACGTGCTCGTTCGCTCCGTCGGCCCGGAGATGTTCGTCGCGGCCGACACCACGGCGCTCACCATCCAGCCCGGCGATGTCCTCGTTCTCTGCACCGATGGCCTGCATGACGAGATGAAGGCGCGGGAGATTGCGGCCATCGTCTCGCAAAAAATGGACGCCGCCGAACTTGCCCGCGAACTGGTAGCCCGCGCCGTCCAGATCGACGGCGGCGACAACACCACCGCGCAGGTCATCCGCATCCGCTCGGTCGAGCAGGTGGGCATGTACCGCGGCCGCCCCTACCGGCTGCCGGCCTAGCGAATCACGCGCAACTTCATGCTTCCCCGGCGCATGATTCCTTTCGAACGCCGACCTCCTGACCACCTGCGATTCGTTCGCGCCGGAAAGAAGCGGATGAGAACAAAGCCCTGCACGATGGCGCCCTGCGCGACAAGGCCATGCAGAAGCACGGACAAATCGCGTGCTACCATTTTTCTGTCGTTACTTTTTATCACGTAGCGTCTGCTCTTTGCCGTTCGCCGCTTCCTCTGGAGTCTCCGTATGACCGGCCCCACCGAAATCATGCGTCGAATGCGGCGCGTCCTCAAGCCTCTCGCCGCGATTCTTGCCGCATCATTTCTTTTGCATCTTTCCGTCGCGCTTCTCTCTTCCCGCGGAATCGTTCAGGATGACGCCGACAGTTACCGGACGATCGCGCTCAACCTCGCGCACGGAAACGGCTATGTCTTCGCGCCAGGCAAACCGCCCACCGCATGGCGCGCGCCCACCTATCCCGTCTTCCTGGCCGCGATCTTCAAGCTGACCGGCGATTCGCTGGTTGCGGCGCGCATCGCCAATGCGTTTCTCTGGCTGGGCGCGGACCTTTCCGTGGCCGTGATCGCTTTTGCCTTTCTGGATCCGCCGGCTGCGTTGCTCGCCTGCGCGCTGACGGCGTTCTATCCTGAATTTCTTGGTTTTTCCGGCCTCGTCTGGTCCGAATCACTCTCGATCTTCCTCTTCGTTTGCGCGCTGGCGCTTCTGGTGCTGCTGGGCGCAAGCCGCCGCTGGCCTTTGGCGCTGCTGGCCGGGCTTTGCTGCGGCGTGTTGATTCTCTCCCGCACGACCTTCCTGGTTCTGCTCTTCGTAGTCCTCGTGGCTGGATTCGCCGGACTTCTCAAACGATCGCAAGCCGTTGCAACCGTCCTCGTCGCCCTGGCCGTGGTCGCGCCCTGGACCGTGCGCAACGAGCGGCTTTTGCACCATTTCGTCCTGGTGGAGAGCAACGCCACCCAGAATCTTTATAAAGGCAGCCGCCCGGACCTGCCCATCCTTTTCCCGGTGCTGGCCATGGAGAAGACGACGCGCAACGATCCGGTGTACACGGCCATCGCGAAGCTGCCGCCCTCCGCGCAGTACGCGGCCTTCGGCGCGGCGGCGCGGAAAAACATCCTTGCCCATCCGATCCATTTCGCGCTCATCGGCATCGGCAAGACCCTCGACTTCTGGTGGCCCGACTACTTTATCGCGCGCAACGTGCGCGCCGGTTCCTTCGACCCGCAGTTTGATCGCGGCTGGGTGCTTGTGCTCGCCGTAACCGCGACCGCTTTCCTGATCGTTGCCCTTGGCGCGCTTTGCACGCTCATCCGTTTCCGGCGGCAGCGCATCGTCCAGATCGCGATGCTCCTGATTGTGGTCTACACGCTGCCCCACTCGCTGACGCACGGCTCGTCGCGTTACCACGTTCCGCTGCTGCCGATCCTCTGTATCCTGGCCGCGCCCGCACTGCTCGATCTCGTCCGCCGCCTGTGCCCGAGAAGCACAAGTACGGTAGTTTGAGAACTTGGCACGCGCCGGCAACCTGACTTCTGGCCGAATCACTCGGCGAAACCGCCTCTTCATGCCAGATCGCCGTGCGATTGTTTTGTCCGCCCGCCATCCGCGAGGCCGGTTGCATCATCCAACCGTTTAGCATGAAAACAACAAGGAGGTTTTACGTGAGTTCATCCATCCATGAGATCCCAGTGGCAAAGATCACGGGCGAGGCCGCCTCGCTCGGCGAGTTCAAGGGCAAGGTGCTTCTTGTCGTCAACGTCGCCTCGAAGTGCGGACTGACCCCGCAGTACGAGGGTCTCGAAAAGCTCTACGAACAGCTCGGACCCAAGGGCCTGGTGATCGCCGGCTTTCCGGCCAACGACTTCAAGGAGCAGGAGCCGGGCACGGACGCCGAGATTCAGAGTTTCTGCTCGATGAACTACGGGGTCAAATTCCCGC
The DNA here is from genome assembly GCA_021785495.1 of Acidobacteriota bacterium. Lineage (GTDB taxonomy): Bacteria > Acidobacteriota > Terriglobia > Terriglobales > Acidobacteriaceae > Telmatobacter. The sequence goes on from JAJYFB010000028.1 coordinate 3,131, forward strand.
TGTTCTCGAAGATCGCCGTTACGGGACCGAACAAGCACCCGCTTTACGCAGCGCTGATTGCGGCGCAGCCCCAGGCCAAGGGCGATCCGGCCGGATGGGCCGCTGTGCTCAAGCAGCACAACATCGATGCCAACCCGGCGCCGGAGATTCAGTGGAACTTCGAGAAGTTCCTCGTCAGCCGCGCAGGCCAGATCGTGGCGCGCTTCTCGCCGAACACCCCAGCCGACAACCCCGAGCTGATCGCCGCCATCGAAGCCGAGCTGGCCAAAAACTGACCGGGGTCGACGGCGAAGCCAGAGACCCGAATGCGAAGCAACCAGACTACCGGCTCGCTTCGCGTGTGCATCCGCTGAAACGATGCAGAGAACCTCTCTCTTTCCCGCAAAATTTGCGGGAAAGAGAGGAAAAACAGGCAAATTTCAGGCTGCGGATCGACCCTTCCTCACGCAACTGGATCAATCCGGAGCCGAGCCGCAGAGGCGGCTGTGGACGCCTTTTTCGCCATCCTCACAACCGGCAGATCAGCAACTCGCGCTGGTAGATCATCTCCGAGGGCAGGTGGTCGTGTACGTCGAGGAAGAGTTCCTCGTGACCGAGGACTTCCTTGCGCCAGGCGGCGCGGCTGACCTCCTGCATCGTCTCGAAGGCTTCACGCGGATAGTCGAGGCCCGTCCAGTCGATGTCCTCGTAGTAGGGCGTCCAGCCGATGGGCGTCTCTTTGGCCTGGGCGCGGCCGCGCGCGCGGTCCACAATCCACTTGAGGATGCGCATGTTTTCGCCGAAGCCGGGCCAGAGGAAGCGCCCTTGTTCATCCTTGCGGAACCAGTTGACGTGGAAGATGCGCGGGGCGGCATCGAGCGTGCGCTGCATCTTGAGCCAGTGGCGGAAGTAGTCGCCCATGTGATAGCCGCAGAAGGGCAGCATGGCCATGGGGTCGCGGCGCACGATGCCGACCGCGCCGGTGGCCGCGGCCGTCGTCTCCGAGCCCATGGTCGCGCCCACGTAGACGCCGGCGCTCCAGTTGAAGGCCTGATAAATGAGCGGCATGGTCGTCGAGCGGCGTCCGCCGAAGAGGAAGGCGCTGATGGGCACGCCCGCGGGGTTTTCCCAGGCGGCATCGATCGAAGGGCACTGCGCGGCCGGAGCCGTGAAGCGCCCGTTGGGGTGCGCGGCCTTGGCCCCGGTCTCTTTGGCGATCGCCGGCGTCCAGCGCTGTCCGCGCCAATCGAGACATTCGGCCGGCGCTTCGTCGGTCATGCCCTCCCACCAGACGCCGCCCTCGGGCGTCAGCGCCACGTTCGTGAAGATGGTGTTGCGGCGCAAGGTGGCCATGGCGTTGGGATTGGTTTTGTCGCTGGTGCCGGGCGCGACGCCGAAGAAACCGGCCTCGGGATTGATGGCGCGCAACTGCCCGTTGGCGTCCGGCTTGATCCAGGCGATGTCATCGCCGACCGTCGTCACCTTCCAGCCCTGGAAGGCCGCCGGCGGCACGAGCATGGCCAGATTGGTTTTCCCGCAGGCCGAGGGAAAGGCCGCGGCGACGTAGGTTTTTTCGCCCTCGGGCGATTCGACGCCGAGAATGAGCATGTGCTCGGCCATCCAGCCCTCGTCGCGGGCGATGTTCGAGGCGATGCGCAGGGCGAAGCACTTTTTGCCGAGCAGGGCATTGCCGCCGTAGCCTGAACCGTAGCTCCAGATCTCGCGCGTTTCCGGGAAGTGAACGATGTATTTCGTCTCGTTGCAGGGCCAGGAGACATCTTTCTGGCCCGGCGCGAGCGGCATGCCCACCGAGTGCATGCAGGGCACGACGCGCACCTCGCCCTTGTCGATTTCCTGGAAGACCGGCAGGCCGATGCGCGTCATGATGCGCATATTCGCGACCACGTAGGGCGAATCGGTCAGCTCCACGCCAATGCGGCTCATGGGCGAGCCGACCGGGCCCATGCTGAAGGGCAGCACGTACATCGTCCGCCCGCGCATGGCGCCGTGAAAGAGTTCCTTGAGCTTGCGGCGCATCTCGAAGGGATCGACCCAGTTGTTGGTGGGCCCGGCGTTATCTTTCGAGAGCGAGCAGATGAAGGTGCGGTCTTCGACGCGCGCCACATCGCGCGGATCGGAACGGGCAAGAAAACAGCCTGGCCACAGCTCCTGGTTCAGGCGGGTGAAGGTTCCGGCGGCAACCATCTCTTCGCAAAGCCGGTCGTACTCCTGCTGGCTGCCATCGACCCAATGAATAGCCTCGGGCTGGGTCAGTTCGGCCATTTTTTCCACCCAGCGGATCAGGTGCTCGTTGGTGGTGAAGGGCCGGGCCATGCCCGCGATGTTCTCGTTCATCAGAAGGTCCCCTGTTTGGCGGATCGGCCTTCGGCGGCGCGATCATTCCGGCCAAGGATACACTATGCGCACCGCTCTGGCGATGACGCGTGTAACAGGGTGCGTCTCCGCCGCGGCCGAGCGCATGAATGCGTTCGGCCGCGGCGCGACGGCATTGCGAAGTACGCGCCGGATGCAAGGCTGGCGCAGGCAGAAGGGATGAGGCTAGCGGGTGCCTGCCCGGCTAATTGGCCTCTTGCCAGGTGGGGTCCGGGTCGTAGAGTTGCATGGCCTGAGCGACTGCTTCGGTCTTCGGGCCAAGGTCTTTCTGATAGACGACCCCATCCGGGCCGACGAGGAAGGTCATAACGCCTGAAGAGCGGTAGGCGGCGGGATAGGCAAGAAAGGCAAAGCCGCGAGTCATCTTGCCGCTGGCAAGATAGCTTTCGGCGCCGCCGGGCGCGTGGACGCCCTGGGCCGTCAAAATGCGAAAGTAATACCCGTAAAACGGCATGGCCTGAAGCGACGATCCCGCGCTGCCGCCGCGCTTTTCGGCAGCGGCGAGGAAGGGGCCCAGCGGACTCTGCGGCGCGCCCTGCGCAGCCGGCCAATAGAGACCATCGTGTTTGCCGGGGCTGCACATCAGCTTCTGGGCGTATTCCTTGTCCTTCGCTCCATCGTGCGGAGCGGCATCGTATTCCTTCTCCGCTGCGGCCAGCTCGCCGCAGATCTGAATCACGGTCAGTTCGTTGCGCCCGATCCGCCGGTAGAGGATCTCGCTCTTCGCGGCCACGGCGTCGAAATACCAGGCGTTGACCGCCTGCGCCAGCGGAATCGGCAGGGGCCAGTTCTCCGCGCCCACGTACAGCGTGGTCAGGCCGTCCTGCTCGGTCAGCAGGCGGTGCATCTGCCGGTACTTGTCGAGGAACTGCTGCCTGTCCTGCCGATCCTTCGCCGCGTCGCCCGAAGAGACGATCTGCTCGGCATCGGGGCCGAGGATGGCGCGCAGAGCCTGGGCATTGTCCGCCTGGACGGCCTCGACCAGCGCTTGAACGGCCTTCTGGGCCGAGGCGAAGGTTTGCTGTCCCGGCAGCGGGCCGGCATGGCGGCGGGCGGCGGGCGCCTTCGCTGTTGGCGCAGGAAGCTGCTGCGCGCTGCGAGCTGTGACGGCCGCGCTCAACAGCAGCGCCGCACTCAGCGCCATCGGGGCGGCCGATCTCGTCCTTCTAGGAAATTGCGTGAACCCAGTCATCGTATTCTCCATGGATCGTTGTACTGACAGCAACCACCCGTGCGCCGTCAATCCGATCCGCATCAACATCACGCTGTTGCGCCATTTCCCGCAATACATGCGGAGAAAAAGCGGATTCCTGCCGGATTTTCCCGCCGGGCGCGCTCCCCGATCGACGGCGCAAGTTGCCGCCAGTCTTTGCCGTCGACCGCATCAGCGACGGCCACCGAAGCCGCCGCGCATGCCTCCGCCGCCGAAACCACCGCGCATCCCCCCGCCAAAGCCGCCACGCATGCCTCCGCCAAAGCCGCTATGCACGCTGGACATGCCCCGGAAGGCGTTCCCGCGCGAGATGGATCCGCGCGAAAAGCCGCCGAAGGCGCCGCTGCGCACGCCGGAGTACGAGCGTCCGCCGAAACCGCGCAACGCGGAGCGGTTGCCCGCAAAACCGCGGTTGCCGGCAACGCCACGGTTACCGGCAAAGCCACGGTTTCCGGCAAAGCCACGGTTTCCGGCGAAGCCACGGTTTCCCGCGAAGCCGCGGTTGCCGGCAAAGCCACGTCCTGCAAAACCGCGTCCTGCAAAGCCGCCGGCGAAGCCGCGTCCGCCGTAGCCGTTGTAGTTGCCGTGGAGAAAGGCGGAGCGGTTGTAAAACGCCATGCCGCGGGAGTCGTACGGCTGGCCGCCGAACCAAAGGCCGGGATGCGGTCCCCAGCCGCAGCCCCAGCGATTCCATCCCCAGCCGTAACCGTAAAACGGGGCGACGCCGATGCCGATGCCAAAGGAGAAATACGGGCCGCCGACGCTCCACCAGGGATCGAATCCCGGCCAGAGACCGACGGGATCGCCGTAGACATACTCCGGGTTGTAGACAGGCACGTAGACCACGTCGGGATTGGCCGGCGCAATCTCGATGTCGCCGTTGTCTTCGGTGACGGATTGCTGCGGCGTATTTTGGAGATTGCCCGCGGATTGGGCCTGCTGGCGCATGGTCTGAATGGCGCGCATCACGTCCTGGGGCTGGTTATAATTGGCGTCGCCCAGCTCGGAGGTCCAGGAGAGATTCTGGTTCATGTCGTTCAGCACGTCGGGAAAGGCCGTGAGCGCCTTGACGCTGGGATCCCAGTCCTGCTGATCGACCTGGCGCGCCAGCTTTTTGCCGTGCCAATGCGGATGCTGCGCGAGAAAACGCTGGGCCTCGACGATTTGCGTGGGGTAGGTTGCGCCGGCCAGGATCTGCGCGACCAGCGAATCCGGGTAGAGCGCGATGGGGGCCACCAGTTGCTGCAACTGCTGGGGCGAAAGCGGCGCCGTGGGGGGCGGAGCATCCGGAGCGGGCGGAGATGGCGGAACGGGCGCCTCCTGCGCTGTGGCCGAATGCGCGGCGCCGAGCGCAAGCAATCCCCCGAAGGCGATCGCCGCGAGGGCGCGGTGCATGGAGAACTTGAACGTGATTTTCATGCGCTATCCGATGATGGCGGGCTGGCGCTGCCGCCCTGCGGTCGAGTGCAGATCGCAACCGGGCAACCGTGAGCGGCTCGACAGACGCCGATCTCTCTTTGCGCAGCGGCGAACCGGAACCGATCCTGCGCGGAAGGATCGGTTCCGGTTCGTTTTCTCCTTCCGTAATTTTCACGGACAGGACAAAACGACACGGCCTCGCCCCGTCGGGCCGGATCGAGCTTATGGACAGATTGGATGCCTGTTTGCGGCGGCGGGATGCCTGCCGCGCGAGGGGAAGAACCATGGGCCGCGAATCGCTGCGGAATCGTTTTTCGTTCGGACCGCTTTCGCAAACGCCGGACATGCGTCCATCAAGAGGGCCCGAAAAACAGAATATTTCATCCTTTTCGGTGCTTTTGCGCAGGAAAGGAGCGGACAGAGCGACGAGGTTTACGGCCCTGGAGTCCCTGCTCCGCCGGCCGGGCGCAATCCGCCCGTTCTTGTTAGAATGCAACCGGATGCGGAAGCGTTTTTTGCCCCAGGAGAATTCATGCGTTTTTTCGTCCTTGCCGCACTGCTGTTCGGCTCGGTTGCGCCTTTGACCGCGCAGAGCGGGGCCAACTGGAGCTACCAGGGAAAGACTGGACCGATGGTCTGGGGACGGCTCGACCCCGCCTATCGCGCCTGTTCCAAGGGCCAGGCGCAATCGCCGATCGACATTCGCAGCACGCATCTGGACAAGAATCTGGAGCCGTTGCGATTTCATTTTGTCGCCGGGCCGATGACGCTGGTGAATACAGGCAACGGCATCGTGGCCCGGCCCGATCCCGGCAGCACGATAGTGGCCAACGGCGTGCGCTACCAACTGGGCGAGATCGACTTTCACATTCCCAGCGAGCATACGGTCAAGGGCCATCTGGCCGACATGGAAGTGGACATGGTCTATCGCAGCGACGACGGCAAGGAGGCGGTCGTGGCCGTGTTTCTGAACCGCGACTGGGGCGTTCCGAATGCGCTGCTTGCAACGCTCTGGGCGTACCTGCCCATCCAGCCGCACACGAGCGCCAAGGTGAACGATCTGGTGAGCGCCGGCGGTTTTCTGCCCGCCGACCGGAGCTACTGGACGTACGCCGGTTCAGATCTGGAGCCGCCCTGCGCCGAGGGCGTGCGCTGGTACGTCCTGCAGCAGGAGCTGAGCCTCAGCCGCGAGCAATTTCGCGCTCTGGAAAGCCTCTACAAGCTGAATACGCGCCCCACGCAGGACGCCCACGGCCGCAGCATCGAAGCCAACGAATAAATCCGCAGGATGCGCATGGGCGCGCGAAGGCTGGCCGCGATGACAAAGGCGGAACAACAGGTGATTGTGGTGGGCGGCGGCGTGGCCGGCCTCAGCGCGGCCTGCGCCCTGGCTGAAGCCGGCCTGCGCGTGCGCCTGGTCGAGCAGCGCGGCTACCTGGGCGGACGCGCCAGCTCTTATTGGCATCCCGGCGTCGAGGAGACGATCGACAACTGCCAGCACGCGCTCTTTGGCTGCTGCACCAATCTGCTGGCGTTCTACCACCGCATCGGCGCAGAGGGGAAGATTCACTGGACGCGCGCGATGACGATGATCGAGCCCGGCGGCAGGCGTTCGCGGCTGGGCGCGGGACGGCTGCCCGCGCCGATGCACGGCCTGCCCAGCCTGCTTGCGGCCCGGGCCTTTACGCTCGCGGACAAATGGGCGCTGATGCGCGCATTTTCTGCGCTCCTCCGCTCCGGCGCAAAAGTCTCCTCCACGGAGTGGTCGCTGGGGGAATGGCTGCGGCGCAATGGCCAGACCCAGGGCGCGATCGACCGCTTCTGGCGGCTGGTGATCGCCAGCGCCCTCAACGCCGAACTGGACGCGATCGCGCTGCCGTACGCGGCCAAGGTGATTCGCGAGCTGCTCTTGAATTCGGCCGGAGCGGGCGCGATGGGCATGAGCGCCGTGCCGCTGAGCGAGCTGTACGCGGGTGCGGAGGGCTATTTGCGCGCGCGCGGCGGCGCGGTGATGCTGAACGCCGGCGTCGAGAGCGCGGCGTGGAACGAGGCCGATGGCGCGTGGAGGCTGCATACGCGCGCTGGCGCGCTGGCGGCGGATTTTCTCGTGCTGGCGCTGCCGTTCGAGGCGCTGGCCAAGCTCCTGCCGCAGATGCCGCCGGCCGAGGGCGTTGAACGGCTGCGCGAGCAGATTGCCCGCCAGACGCACTGGCCGATTTGCAGCGTCCATTTGTGGTTCGACCGCGCCATTACCGATCTGGAGCACGCGGTTCTGCTCGACCGCACCATTCACTGGCTCTACAACAAAAGTCTCCTGCAGCCGGGCCGTGCAACGGGCAGCCACTATGTGGAGCTGGTCATCAGCGCTTCACGCGAATTTGCCGCGCTGGGCCGCCAACAGGCGATCGACCTGGCCGTCGCCGAACTCAAGGAGTTTTTTCCTGCGGCGCGCGCGGCGCGCGTCGAAAAAGTCGCGCTGACCAAAGAGGTGCGCGCCACCTTCGGCGTGCCGCCGGGCATCGACGCCTTCCGTCCCGAGCCGGGCCGTTCGCCGTGGCCGAACTGCCTGCTGGCCGGCGATTGGACGGCGACCGGCTGGCCCTCGACAATGGAGAGCGCGGCGCGCAGCGGCCACCTGGCCGCCGAAGCCCTTTGCGCGGCCAGGGGCGAGCGGCGCGGATGGCTCGCTCCCGATCTGCGGCCGGCAGGGTGGATGCGATTCGTTTGACAAGGGGCATCGATCGACGCCGATGCGCACGGATGTCAATGCACACGAATCCGGCTCGGCATGTCCTTCTCCCAGGGCAAGCGATTTCCAGGCGGACCACACGCGCCTTCCGTCCTGGAGCGCACGACTCCAACCGCTCCGCCTGATTTCCCCGCACCGGTTGGCATACCGCGAAACCCATCCATGAAATTCGTCTGGGAATTTCGACGCGAGAACAAGCCGCACGGACGCGGAGGCCCAGGCCGCCGGTAAAGGCGGTACGGAACGGGCGGCCATGGCGAAGGTCTTGCGCCGGGCCAACACCGGAATCTCTTTCGTGCGCCTTTTGGCCATCGCAACCTCCTCGCCGTGCATCGCCGTTGAGGACCGGAGGCTGGCCGTCTTCCTGCTCACTCCCCGCCAAAGTCGCGATAGCGCTCCAGAACGTCGCGTTCGGTGACGACGCCGTCCAGTTCCTCCAGATTGGCGCGGTTGGCCACGGGAACCATGGGCCAGCGATCGACATAGCGCAGGGCGGCGTCGAGAGGCTGATCGGGAAAGAGAAACGGCAGCGGCTCGTCTGTCAGCACCGATTCGAGGGTGCGCTCGCCTTGTCCTTCCTCGGCGAGCGAGCGCAGGGCGCTGGCGGCGATGCTGCTCCAGCCGGAGGCGCGCCGGCGGACGAGAAAACTTTCGGCCGACGATTTTTTCGCCGCGCGCAGCGCCTTGGCCACCGTGTCGCTGGCCGCGAGAACCAGCTCGGGCGGGGGCTGCATGGCGTCCTCGACATGCAGAACGTTCTCCTCGCGCTGCTCCTCCATGGAGGGCAGTTCCATGCCGTCCTGGCGGCTGAGCGTGTCGAAGATGGCGACCGGCTTGAGCGTCCGCGAGATCAGGTAGGCACAGGTGTTGGCGACAATGACGGGAACGATGATCGAATCATTGCCACTGACCTCGAGCACCATGAAGACGGAGGTCATCGGCGCGCGCAGAAAGCCGGCAAAGAGGACGCCCACGCCGACCAGCGCGTAGGTTCCCGGCGACCCGCTCAGCGCCGGCAGCAGAGCGTGCTCGACACCGCCCACGGCCGCGCCCAGCATGGCGCCGACGAACATGGTGGGGGCAAACATGCCGCCCGGGGTTCCGCTGACAAACGACAGCAGTGTGGCGACGATCTTCAGCAGCGCCAGAATGGCCAGAAACTGCCAGGTAAAGCGGCCGTGCATGGCCTCGTCCATGGCTGTGTAGCCGGCGCCCATCACCTGCGGCGCACCCAGCGCGCCGATGACGCCAATCAACAGGCCGGCGACGGCCGGCTGAAGAAAGTGCGTCCAGCGCGGCATCCGCGCGCAGCGGGGGCGCAGCGTCTCGATGCCGCTGGCGAAGGCGACTGAGGCCAGACCGCCGAGAATGCCCAGCGCCATGTAGGCAATCAACTCGGACGGATGTTGCATCTCCACCGTTGGGATGCGAAAGATCGGTTCCGAGCCGAGAAACCAGCGCATGACGACCACGCTCGAAACGGCGGAAAGAACCACCGAGCCGAGAATGCCGGCCGTCCAGTGGCCGATGACCTCCTCGATGACGAACAGCACGGCGGAGATCGGCGCGTTGAAGGCGGCAGCCAAACCGGCCGCCGCGCCCACCGGCGCGATCAGCCGCATGCGATCGCGCGAAAATTTGAGCTTCCGGCCGAGAGCGGAGGCCAAACTGGCGCCGATCTGCAGCGAGGGATCTTCCGGGCCGAGCGACTGGCCGGAGCCGATGGCCAATGCCGAACAGATGAATTTTCCCAGGGCCGTACGGAGCGGAATCTCGCCGTTGAAGATGTAGAGCGCGGCCTTGGTCTGGTTGACGCCGCTGCCTTTGGCGCGGGGGAAAAAATGCAGCACCAGAACGGCGATTGCCAGCCCGGTGAGCGCCGGCGCCAGCAGCAACCGCGTTGTCGAAGGCACGGCTCCGGTGCCGAGCAGGTAAATGCGGCACCAGTCGATGGCGTAACGAAAGCAGACCACGGCCAATGCGGAAAAGATGCCGATGAAGACCGCAATCATCAAAAAGAAACGGTCTTCGCGAAAGATGGAGCGCAAGGCGGACGTGGAGAGAAAACCGTCTTGCGTCTCGCCGTTCGCGCTCGATGCGCCTTCGGATGCAGCGTCCGGGAGGATTGCAGATGCTTCGCTCAGTTCAGTTCTCCTCGTGCAGGTTTGCGATCAGCAGCAGCGCCTGATCGCCGTCGCTTCCCGCGCCGCAGACCGCGGTCGCCTTGCGTTCAACGCCGATCGCCAGGTTCATGGCCTGGTTGAGCAGGTCGGGATCGCGCCGCAGGCCGCGCCGGTTCATGCGTGGCTGAAGGCTGCTCCAATTCTTTTGGAATACCTGAAGGGCGGCCGCGTCGGGCGGCCAGGTGGGCGTACACGACTTGAGACGCGCACCGGCCACCGAAAATGCCTGAATGGCCATGCGGTCCCGCTCGGTCGCGCCAATCTGCGGCCGATAGGGATCGAGCATCAGCACGGAAACGGTCTTGTGCAGCCATGCGGCGCTTTGCGAATCGCCAGGCGCCAGCAGCAGCGCCTCTTCGAGGTAATGCTGCGCCGCCGGATAGCGGCCCAGTTTGTAGGCGGCCACTCCGGCGCCTGCCAGGGCGGCTGCATTGCGGCGGTTCCGGCCGAGCGCCCGCTGGAACGCTTCGAGCGCGTGCTGATTGTCCTGGGCGTTGAGAAATAGATCGCCAAGCATTGCTTGAAGCGGTGAATCTTCGCCGAGGTTCGCTTCGATGGCGATCAGCTCCGCCTGCGCCTGCGTGCTGGCGTGAATGCGCAGAAGATAGTGAATCAGCTCCAGCCGCGCGTTGCGCGAGGCCGTCTCCTGATCGCCGGTCCAGGTGGCGTAGATGGCGTTGTGATAGAAGCGCATCGCCCGCCAGGAATCGCCTTTGGCCGCGGCAATGCGCGCCAGTTCCAGATTGACCACGCCGTTTTCCGGCTGCTGGCCCCACAGATTGATCAGGTAGGCGTAAGCCTCGTCCGTGCGGCCGAGGCCGAGCAGCGCCTGAGCCAGGCTGAGGCGAAAGGAGTAACTGCCGCGTTTGTAAAGCAGGGCCGTACGGTAGTCGTCCACCGCATCGGCAAATTGCCGGGCGTTGAGCGCCGCCGCGCCGCGCGCGGACCATCGCTGGGCTAGCGAACGCTGCTGCGCGGTGTAGAAATGCGAAAGCGCCGTGACGGCCAAAAAACAGATCGAGGCGAAAGCCGTAAGCAGAGTCAGAAGAACGGGACGGCGCTCGAAGTACGATGAAAATCTCAAGGTACTGGCCGTCATGCACGCTCCTTCCGCTTGCAGGTTTTCTCTCGGCTCCATTGTAAATTGCGCACGGCGATCGAACGCCGTGCGTCTGCGCCCGAAGCCGGTGCAGCGCCCGAAACGTCCCCGCAAAAAAACAAGGGACGGCGCGGCCGAAGCGCGAAAATCGCACTTCGGCTGCAACCCTCCCGTTCACAAACCTACTGCGGCTGCTCGTTATAGAGGAAGTAGGCGCGCAGTTCGAGATAGGGGCCATGAAAGTCGCGCGGCAGCGGCGGATAGCTCGATCCGCTGATCGCGCCCCAGGCCGCGCGATCCAGGCCCGTGTCGCCCGAGCGCCCGTCCAGGCGCATATCGACAACCTGCCCGTTGGGCAGCACTTTGAAGTGAATGGCCACCACGCCCTGCTCGGAGAGCGGAGGGTTGACCGAGTCGGGAATCAGCGGATCCCAGGTGCGCTGCGTAATAAAGTGCCAGCGCTGCAACCACGAGCTGAAATCGACGCCCTGCGTGTCGGAGAGAATCTGCACGCCGCCGGTGCCCGCGCCGGGGTGCATCGAGAGCCTGCCGGAGGGCAGATTGTTGTACTCCTGCTGGCCGTGGCCGCGCATGGCGTTCAGCATATCCTGGCGAAGCTGGTCCGAAGGACTGGCCGGGCCCATGGCAAAGTTCGGCCGCGCGGGAACGGCCTGCGGAAGCGGCGCCTCGGGCGCGGACGATTGCGGATTGGGCGGCAGCGGCTGCGCGGCCTGCTGCTGCGGCTGTGCGGGCGCCGGCTGCTGCTGCTGCGCGGGCGGCGGCTGCTGCTGCGGTGCGGCCTGGCGCTTCAAATCCTCCATCGTCTGCTTGTCGATCAGAGGCTTGTTGGCCGGCAGCTTGGGCTTGTGAATCTGGCGCAGCGCATCGGGCAGTTGATCGAGATAGGTCTGTTCCTCATGCTGCTTGATGGCGTCGAAGGGATCGATGATCTTCGGAGCCCTGAAAACATACTTCGGGATCCAGGTGAGCGCCGAGAGCAGCAGGAAATGCACGATGATGGCCCAGAGCGCGCCCTCGCGCAAGCGCGACCAGCGCCGCTCGTCCTCAAGCTCGCCGATCATCTCCAGCAGTTCGTGTGTATCGTAGTCCACCCAGCGCGAGCCGCGCATCGACGGCGAGGCCACCGGTGGCGCGTCCGCGCCCTCTGGCGCGCGATCCTCAGCTTCCGGCGCGCGCGGCTCCAGATCGCGCACGGAGAACGTGTCCAGCCCTAGAATCGAGCCGGCAATCACGGTCTCTTCGGCGGGGTTGGCTGTCTGTGTCTCCGGCGTCGTGGGCGCAGGAGACGTGTTTCCTTCGGCTGGCGCTTCGCGGGTGGGCATGGTCGGCTGGAAAAACCCCTTCCAGACATTCGCGTCTCGAAGGCGGGTCCGTACTCGCTTCCTCTCTGTCTATTCTCTCATTGGAGGCGAAGTCCCGCGCAAGACCCGGCCCGTACAATGGTTCTTGTTGCATGGACGTACAGCCGGACGGAAAGGGAGAAGGTTTGAAGCATTTTTTTGCGCGTCTTGCCGCGGAATGGAAGCTGGCGATTCTGCCCGCGCTGATGAAATGGGGAATATGGGGCGTGGGCGCGGTTGCGGTGCTCGATTCCTCCAGCATTCCCGTCCCGATGGATGCGATTCTCGCCCTCTACGTCTGGAACGACAAGCCCCACTTTTGGCTGTATTGCCTGATGGCGGCGACGGGCTCGGCCCTCGGCGGACTCCTGCCCTACGGCCTGGGCCGCGCCGGCGGAGAGTTGTTCCTGCTCAAGCGCGTGAACCGCGCCCGGTTTGAGAAAATGCGGGACCGCTTCGAACGGCAGGAGTTCCTGGCCGTCGCCATCCCTTCGATGATGCCGCCGCCGGCTCCGTGGAAGATGTTCGTCTTCGCCGCCGGCGTCTTCGAGATGCGCGTCGCCAGCTTTTTGCTGGCGGTTTTTACGGGAAGAATGCTGCGCTGGCTGGCGCTTTCGCTGCTGGTGCTCAAATTCGGTCCGCGCGCCGTCGATCTGGTGGCGCATCACGCGCTGACGCTGGTTCTGCTCGTGGGCATCGCGGCCGCGATCGGGTTCGCCGGGTGGTGGCTCCGCAGGATTACGCAACGGTCAGCAAGTTAGGCGACACATGAGGCGATGATCCCCCGGTGTTTATAGGGACATCTGCCGGAGACCTTTCGCTTTTCTTACTGATTCCTGAGGAAGTCCACTGAATCGGGCGACGAGCATCGCCGCCCGATTCACCGGCGGAGAAAATTGCGGATCGGGCCACACTCGATACGACGAACCGGCAAAAATCCGAACCGGCAAAGCCATCGAACGCGGGTTCTATTCCGCATGGGGATGTCGGCCCGAACCGAAATCCGCCCGCCGATTCCGCGAAGAGGAGGCAACCCGGTTTTCCTCCTCTTCGCGATCCGGGCGGTGAGGGCCGGTTTTGCCTCCGCCGATTTTTGAACTGATTTTCGCATGGGACGCTTACGAAATCTTTAGTTTCACCGGCCGCTTTCCCGCTACAGTAGTAAAAACGTCTCCGTTGGAGCCCGACGCACGATGAGCTACTACGACGCACTGAGGCCCGGCTCACAACTCGACTTCTATCGCGTCGACGCCCAGGTGGCGCGCAGCGGCATGGCCACCATCTACCGCGCCACCGACACGCGCGACGGCCGCACCGTGGCCCTCAAGATTCCTCACCCGGAGATGGAGGCCGATCCCCTCTTCAACGATCGCTTCCAGCGCGAAGCGGCCATCGGCGAACGGCTCAACCATCCCAACGTAATGCGCGTCTACGGCGGCGAACAACGCTCCCGCGTCTACATGGTCATGGAGTGGTGCGAAGGACGCCTCTTGCGCCGCATTCTCGACGAGGGCCGCATTCCGCGCGAACGTGCCTTGCGCATCGCCCGGGGCGCGCTCGAAGCGCTGGCTTACATTCACGCCAACGGCGTCGTGCATCGCGATCTGAAGCCGGAAAACATCCTCGTCGACGAAAACGACCGCATCAAACTCATCGACTTCGGCATCGCCGGCGACACTTCCGCCCGCCGGCTCACCTACGCCAACTTCACCACCGCCCTCGGCACGCCCGACTACATCTCGCCCGAGCAGGTAAAAGGCAAGCGCGGCGACGGCCGCAGCGACCTCTATTCCATGGGCGTGATTCTCTACGAGATGCTCACCGGCAAGCTGCCTTTTTCCGGCCCCACGCCACTGGCCGCCATGAACGATCGCCTGCTGAACCATCCGTTGCCGCCCACCGTGGCCGATCCCACCGTCACGGCCCAGTTGCAGGAGATTCTCTATCGCGCCATCGAACGCGACCCGAAAAATCGCTACCCCCGCGCCGAAGAGTTTTTGCACGACCTGGAGCACCCCGACGAAGTCGGCGTGGAAGACCGCGCCGAACTGCGCGACTGGAAAAACCGCAAATCTCCCCGCCTGCGCAAACTCCTCTATTACGGTGGTCTGGCGCTGATTCCCGTTGCTATACTGTTGCTCATGCTCCTGATCGCCCATAGCCATTGATCGCTGTGGGCATCGTTCCGCCTGCAAATCTGTACGGAATCCTTCTTCCGCAAGGTTGAGGACTTCGCCCAAAAGCGACAACCGCTTTACGTCCAAGAAAGGAGTTCCATGTCCACCGATTTCCGGAATTTTCTGGCTCTCTCCTACGAAGAGCTGGAAGCGCTCAACCTCGAAGCCAAAAGCGACCGCCTGAATCGCATCGCCGCCGACGAAATCCGCGAAAAACGTCTGAAATATCTTGCCGACGAGAAGCGCATCAAGGCCGTGACTGTGCTCTTTTCCGATCTGGAAGGACGCCTGCACCTGCTCGACTACGACAAAAAGTTCCTCCTCGGCGCTTACGAGAATCTGACCTTCGACGGCTCGTCGATCCGCGGATTCACCGCGCAAAAGGAGAGCGATCTCCGTCTGGGCATCGACTGGAGCGCCTTCTACTGGGTGCCGGCCGACGTCTTCGGCACCGGCAAGGTGCTCGTCTTCGGCAACGTCATCGACAAGGACGGCACGCCCTACAGCGGCGACATGCGCGGCGTGCTCAAAAACTACGCCGAAAAGCTCTGCACGGAGAAGAATTACACCCTCAACGCGGCCACCGAAATCGAGGGTTTTCTCTTCGCCGGCAAGGACGCCGAGCGGAAGTACCACGAGACCGGCAAATTCGAGTTCATCTCCTCAGGCGGCTACTATCATTCGCTGCCCCTCGATCCCCTGCGCCAGTTCATCGACACCGCGGCCGAAGTGCAGCGCGCCATGGGCTTCCAGAACGAGAAAGACCATCCCGAGGTCGCGCCCAGCCAGTTCGAGATCAACTTCGGCTACGCCGAGGTTGTCGCCGCCGCCGATCAGATCCAGCTCTACAAGCTGCTCTGCCGGCAGATCGCCAATAACATGGGCCACACGGCCAGCTTCCTGCCCAAGCCGGTGGTCGGCGTCAACGGCAGCGGCATGCACACGAACGTCTCCGTCTCCCAGGGCAAAACCAATCTCTTCTGGGACGAGAAGGGCGAGGAAAAGCTCTCGCACTTCGGCTGGGAGTTTCTCGATCGCATCCTCACCCACGCGCTCGATCTCTGCCTGATCTTCAACTCCAGCGTGAACGCCTATCGCCGTCTCGACCCGCACTTCGAGGCGCCCAACCAGATTCGCGCCTCGGCCGTCGATCGCGGCGCCATGATCCGCGTGCCCATCGGCAACCATCGCTCGATGCGTACCGAGGTGCGCGCCGTGGCGCCCGACGCCAATCCGTATCTCGCCCTCTACGCCATCTTCAAGACCGGCATCGACGGCGCGATCTCGAAGGCCAAGGATCTGCGCGCCGGCGGCCGGTACCTGCCCGATAACATCCAGACCGCCATCGACGACTTCAAGGGCTCCAAGTGGATCGCCGAAATTCTGGGCGCCGACGTGCAGGGCCGTTACACCGACCTGAAACAGGCCGTTGCCAACCGCTCGCCGCGCGAACTCGGCGTCATTGTCAAAGGCTCCGAGGTTCAGTTCCACCACGCGGTCTACAACCAGTCGCTCTGGAACCTCTTCTAACCCGCTTCCCGATCAAAGACGAGGCCCAGTCTCCCGCGCGGGAGACTGGGCCGTTTGTTCGTTTCATCCAGCGCGCGATCGTCGCTTGCGTCTCGCGGCTCTTCTGCGCGCCCGCTCGGCCACCAGGCGCAACAGGTAGAGAAAGACCAGAAGGTTGATGAGCAGCAGCGCCGAGCGAAACCACGTAAGACGGTGAAAGATCGCCAGAATCTCCCAGGGCAGAAACGAGGCGGTAATGATCAGCGTCAGCACCTCGCCCCAGACTTTTTCGAGATAAAGGCCAACTCCCTCCAGCAGCGTGATCGCCGCGTAGCTATAGGCGACCAGGCCGATTCGCCGCAGCAGCGGCTCGTTGACGAGCACCGCCTTCGCCAGAACGAAATTGACCAGCCGCGACTCCGGGTTGAAGCGCAGATAGCGCGCGATCCGGTCGATCTCATCGGCAAGATCCTTGTGGAGCAGATGCTGCGCGCCCACGCCGATGGCGAAAAACAGCAGCGCGTAAAGAAACTTGTAGATGGCAATCAACAGCAGCAGGCGATTGTGGCTTTTGCGTCCGGGGCGGGCTGTTGAGCGGGAACGGGCCATGAGGAGTGAGATCGATCGCCTGTTGCAAGAGTACACGACGCGGCGGAACGCGTGCCTGCGCCACGCGGCGCAGGGCTCTTGCCATTCCGCAAATGGACTGGATGCGCGGCATCAGGAAACCGGCAGGCGATCGGTCAACGCGCCAGCGAGGAACCGATCTCGTCGAAGGTGAGATTCCGGACCGAGCTGTTGTGCTCTCGAACCCAGCTTTCAAAGAGGCGTCCGTAGCTGAGCGTCACGTACTGGGCCGGATCGACGCCCAACCGCGCCGCCGCGGCGTCGATCCACTCCGGCGCGCCTTCCAGTTCCGCGTAATCGCCAATGGGCGTCTCGTCGATTACGCAATGGCCCTGGCCGTCGCTCCATTCGGCGCGCCATTTTTCGTAGCGAAATGCGGCGACAAAGCCGAGAGAAAGAAAAATTTCCTGGAGCGCGTCGCCGTTTTCAAGGCTGGTTTCGGTTTCGATGCGATGTTTATGACGGTCTTCGCCGGGACCGGCGACGGGAAGCCGTTTGTGCGTCAGCGTCCAGCGGCCGGCGTAGCTGCGGATGCGCAGAATCTCCGTGCGGGCGCGCAACTGCCGGTCGACCGTGTCGTAGAGAACGTTGCTCTCGAAACTGCGCGGCGTTTCAAGGCGAAATCCGCCCGCCTTGAGCCGCACTTCAAGCGCGGCGATCTCGTCCACGCGAAATTTGATCTCGGTTTCGATGGGCATCAGCCGCTCCGCAATGCGTGGCTCAAGTATACCGGCCGATAGCCTTCGCGACGCGCAAGAATGAGGCTGCATATTTGCCCGCGACGCGACGAATCCCTCTTTGCGCGGACCAGACGGCGCTCTTGCCGCGAAGGCGTCCATCCGCGCCCGGCAAGCCGTTCCCCGCGCAGGATAGAATGGTGCATCGTCAAAAGAAGGAAAGGATGCTGATTCCAATGAGATCGATACCACTCACAGGAAAGATGGTTCCGCTTCGCTTGGCTTCCGCTCTGGTTCTCGCGCTCTTTCTGCTGCCTGCCTTTGCGCAGGTTCGCCTGCCGAACGTGCTCGGCAGCCACATGGTGCTGCAACGCAACCGGCCGATCCATCTGTGGGGCTGGGCCGGTCCCGGCGAGAGCGTCAAAGTCGACTTCCACGGCGTGCTCGCTTCGACGACCGCCGGCGATCTGGGCCACTGGAGCGTCTATTTGCCGCCGGAGCAGGCAGGCGGTCCGTATAAGCTCATCGTCAGTAGCTCAAACACCATCGCACTCGACGACATTCTTGTCGGCGACCTCTGGTTCGCCTCCGGCCAGTCGAACATGGAGATTCCGCTGCTGGGCTATCCCGGCAGCGCCACCATCGACAACGCCGCGGCCGAGATTCACGATGCCGCGCATCCCGAAATCCGCCTGCTGCGCATCGAGAAGAAATCCTCGTACTATCCCGTCGACGACGTGGACGGCCAGTGGACGCTCTGCACGCCAGAAACGGCCGCGAATTTTTCCGCCGTGGCCTACTTCTTCGGCCGCGAAATCGCCGCCAAAGAGCACGTTCCAGTGGGCCTGATCGATTCCACCTGGGGCGGCACGGTGGCCGAGTCCTGGCTCTCGCTCGACGCGATCTCCGCGGACGCCTCGCTGATGCCGATCTTCCGCACCTGGGCGACGATGACCGATGGAATCGCCGACACGCCTGCGATCGAGGCCAAAGAGGCGCGCGAGGACGCCGCCGACAAGGCCGCCAACCGTCCGCGCGTGTGGCATTGGCATCCCGATCCGCTCTCGTGGGAGCCGGCCGGGCTCTATAACGCCATGGTTCATCCCTTCACGCCGCTGGCCATTCGCGGCGTCCTTTGGTACCAGGGCGAGTCGAACAGCGGCCTGGATCGCGCAGCGATGTATCAGCGCATCTTCCCCGCCCTGATCGCCGATTGGCGGCAGCACTGGGGTGAAGGCAACTTCCCGTTCCTCTACGTGCAGATCTCGAGCTTCACTTCCACGCCTTACGAGGATTGGGCCGTCATCCGCGAGGCGCAGCGCCGCACGCTTGCCGTGGCCAACACCGCGATGGCCGTCACCGCCGACATCGGCAACCCGGACAATGTGCATCCCGGCGACAAGCAGGACGTGGGCCATCGGCTGGCTCTGGCCGCGCGTGCGCTTGCCTACGGCGAGCATGTCGAATACTCCGGCCCCAGCTACCGGCAGGCGAGCGTCGAGGGCGACTCCATTCATCTCGACTTCGACCACGCCGCAAGCGGCTTGATCGCGAAGGGCGGCGCATTGACCGGCTTCGAGATTGCCGGAGCGGATGGCAAATTCGCGCCCGCCACGGCGAACATCGTGGCCGGAAGCGTGGTCGTCTCGGCCCCGGGCGTGCCGAACCCCAAGTACGTGCGCTACGGCTGGCGGAATGCGCCGATGGTCAATCTGTTCAACGGAGCCGGTCTGCCAGCCTCGCCGTTCACCACGGAAGAGGCGATTCCGCAGCCCTGATCCACGGCAACGATCGCGTTCATCGCTCAACATTCTGGACTTTCGCGCAGAGGCTGGAGTCCGGGATTTTTTGAGCACCAAGGCCCGGCTTCAGCCGGGCCGTTCATGCGAACCCGCCCCCAAAAGCACGACGGTGCGTGCCCCATGTATGACAGTGTCGTCTCCTGTCAAGTAAAAAACGCGTGAAGTCTCCCGTCGGTAGTCGGGACGGTGTCAAGGGCGCCGTACTTTGGCGTTCATCTCGACCCTTGACACCGTCCCGGCCACCTCCACCCTTGAAAAGCGAACGAATCGAAGAACGTTCTTCTCTGAGATTCGTTCGCTATTGGAAAACCCGTCCTTCATCGGCGGAACGGTCCAAGCTCGCGTGTCGAACCAATCAATCTCCGATGGACCTATTTGGTTCCATCAACCATGTATTCGGGTCGGACTTACCCCATGATTTCCTGTTCAAACTCTGCCCTCGCGGAAAGAGTCGAGGCGTCCAATCATTCTATCGGTCTCGTCGTGCGACCAACGGGGCACTCGGACTTCCACGGCTTGGCGGCGCTTTTGGCTCCATCCGCTGGAGACGCACAGCCCTTCGTTCTTAGCCATCCCGTCTAACTGGTTGATCACGCGCGTGCGCATCCGCACCATGCGGCTGCGGTGCATCAACAGTTGGCGCAGTTGCTCGTTCTCCGCCGGAGGCTGCCAGATGGCCGGGAAACGGCTCGCCACCAGCAAGCTCAAAATATGCTCCGCGTCCCGCTTGTCGGTCTTCTGCTTGCGCGGGTTCGAGGCGCGAATCTGCGCGGCATCGCCCACCAGAAGCTCGTAACTCAATGCGCTGAGCAGACGCCGGAACCAGCCATAACTACCTGTAGCCTCCACGTCAACCCGCACCTTCACGCTGCCGAGGGAGCGATCGTACTGCTCGGCCTCGTCGGTGTGCATCAAGCGCCGCTGGCCGCACTCGCCGGTCTCCTCCAGTAAAAAGAGATTTGTTGAAACCGCGGATGAAAATCACAGCCAATAATCATCATTGCTCGGCTCCTTTCCTCCCGAGCTACGTGGTCGTTTAGCCGCAACCAGTTGACTCGGGTCGGAGGAGCCGACGCTGTCATGCAATCATTCATCGCGCTGTTTACGATGAGCGGGCGTTAGGTTAAGATCGCTACCGTACACGAACGGTCATGCTTTCCCATCCAAGCCGCAAAGAGCGCGGCTTGGATGGGGCACCCTCTGTCGTGGGAGAATTGAGTGTTGAAAACTTGGGTGAGCCCCCCATGAGCGCTAAGATAACGATTCGATCTGCGGCCTTCTTTTGCGGTTTGGCTCGGAGAGTGATGCGGCAATCTGGTTCCATCGCTCGATTACGGAGCGCAAAGGGAGAGTTGGCGTTATGGCG
>JAJYFB010000171.1 GCA_021785495.1 Acidobacteriota bacterium
GCGGCCGAGCAGGGCCTCGGCGCCGTTGGTGTCGAGAATGGTGCGCGAGTCGACTTTGGTCGCCAGCCGGAAGCTGATGCGCGTGGGCACGTTGGCCTTGATGAGGCCGGTGATGACATCGACGCTCGGCCGCTGCGTGGCCAGAACGAGATGAATGCCCACGGCGCGGGCCATCTGCGCCAGCCGCGTCACCGACTCCTCGACGTTGGCCCGGTCGAGCATCATCAGATCCGCCAGCTCGTCGATGATGATGACGATATACGGCAGCGGCGACTCTTCCGCTTCGCCGGACTCCGGCCCAAAAAGCGGCAGCGCGGAGCCCTCGAAGAGTTTGTTGTACTGATCGATGTTGCGCACCCTGCGGCTGGCCAGCAGCTTCAGCCGCCGCTCCATCTCGCGCACGGCGTTGCGCAGGGCGTTGGCGGCCAGCTTGGCCTCGGTGATGATGGGCGTGAACAGGTGCGGAATCCCCTCGTACATGCCCAGCTCGACGCGCTTGGGATCGACCAGAATCAGCCGCACCTGGCTGGGCGTGGTGCGGTAGAGCAGGCTCATGATCATGGCGTTGATGGCTACGGATTTGCCTGATCCGGTCGAGCCGGCGATCAGCACGTGCGGCATCGTGGCCAGATCGGCCGTCACGATGCGGCCGTTGATGTCCTTGCCCATGGCCAGCGTCAGCCGTGAGCGCGCCTTGGCGAAGGTCTCGCTCTCGATCACCTCGCGCAGGTGGATGGTCTCCTTCTCGTGGTTGGGCACTTGAATGCCCACCGTGCTTTTGCCGGGCATGCGTTCGATGAGGATGCTTTCGGCGCGCGTGGCCAGGCAGAGGTCGTCGGCCAGGCCCGTCACGCGCGAATATTTGACGCCGGCTTCGGGCTTGAACTCGAAGGTCGTCACCATGGGGCCGGGGTTGATCTGCACCACCTGGCCGCGCACGTCGAACTCGCCGCACTTTTCGACCAGAATCTTGGCCTCTTCGCGCAGCGCCTCCTCGCGCACCGACTGCGGCCCTTCGCCCGTGTTCAGAAGCGTGCTCGACGGCAGCTCGTAGCCGCTCACCTGCCTGGGCGCAACGGTCGCCGTATGCAGCGCGGCGTCGGCCCGGCTGTGAATCGCAATCTCCCCGGAGCGGCGCGGCCATGCGGCGGCCGGCCGCACGCCCATCTCCTGTCCTGCCTGCGCCGGCTGGTTCGGCTTCGACTCATTCGCCCAGGGATCGACGGGAGCCTTTGGCTCTGCGGCTCCATCTGGAACAGGCGCGGCCGATTCCGTCAGATCGGCAGAACCGGCCGGCGTCGACCTTGCGGTCCTCGCATCGGCCGCAGGAGCTTCTTCGGGCGCGCCGCGCTCCCAGAGGCTCGACCGGCGGGGCATCGCGATCGGCGTTGCGGGCTCGGCGCTCTTTTCCTGCGCCGGATTTGCGGTCTCCGCCAGTTGTCCCACCCGCTGGTAGGCCGGAATCGCGTCGAGCGGATCGTCCTCGGCTGCGCGCTTCCGGCGGAAGAAGCCGAACCATCCCTTCGGCTTGCGCCAGGCCGCCTCTGCGTCCTCGGCCGGATGCGCCGCGGCAGGGAAGGGAATCGCGCCGTCTTCTTCGACGTGGAGCACCTTCTGCCGGGCTTCGAGTGCATCGGCCTCTTCGCGCAGGTCGCGGCGGCGATCCCGCCACTCGACGTAACGCACCCAGCGATCGGCCAGTCGTTCGCGAATCGCCGAAAAACTCAGGTCAAAAGCAAAGTACAGCCCGCCCGCGGCCAGTACGGCGGCCACCATCCAGGCGCCCTGCACGTTCAGGCCGGCCACCAGCAGCCCGGCCACAAGCCGGCCCGCGACACCCTCGATGGGAATTGTGTGCATCCACCGCCAATGCCACGGCAGCAGCCCCAGCAGCGCGGGGAAAAACGCCAGCGTCAGCGCCGAACCGATCCCGCGCAGCACGGGCGAACCGGCCGGTTGCGAGCGCATCCACGTCCAGCCGACGCCGAGCGTCCACAGCGGAAGGAAAAACGCGGTGACTCCCAGCGATTGCAGCAGAAGATCGCTCAGATAGGCCCCGAACAGACCGGCCCAGTTCTGCGGGCGGAGTGCGCCGGTGGCCGTGTTCCACGAGGGATCGCTGGCGTGATAAGTCGCCAGTGCGAGGAACAGGAGCAGCGAGAGCAGCGCCAGCACCATCCCCAGAAAGATGTTGGCGGGGCGGCTGCGCGTAGGAGCGAGAACGATGCGGATTGGTTTCATGACGAGGGCGGTTCCGCTCCTCGGCAACCGCGCGCACTGCCGCGGCGGAAGAGCGCGAAAAACATCCCAGAGCAATTCTCATTATCGATGCCCGCGCGGCCGGTTCTGTGGAAAATCCGCTGCCGGGGAACCATGGAGATTAACGGGGCGCCGTCGCCGCCGCCACAAGGGATTTTTCGATTTTTCCGCTGTTCTTTATATAATCCTTATGCGATTCATGGGGCCGCATTTTATTCTGTAAATGAATCCAGCCAATTCGGCGAACGGCAGCTTCGCCGGGGTTGAGCGCCATTCCCGACGAATAAGGAGATCCATGTCCAAGTACAAACTGGAATACATCTGGCTTGACGGAAAGAAGCCCGTTCCGGAGCTTCGCAGCAAGACCACCATCAAGAGTTTCGACAAGACGCCCGCGCTGGCCGATCTGCCTCTCTGGGGATTCGACGGCAGTTCCACCATGCAGGCCGAGGGCAAGAGTTCCGACTGCATTCTGAAGCCGGTGGCCTGCTATGCCGACGGCGCCCGCAAGGATGCGCTGCTCGTGCTCTGCGAAGTGATGAACCCCGATGGTTCGGCCCACCCCTCGAACATCCGCGCCACGGTGGCCGACGACGCCGATTTCTGGGCCGGCTTCGAGCAGGAGTACTTCCTCTACAAGGAAGGCCGTCCGCTGGGCTTCCCCGAAAAAGGCTACCCCGGACCGCAGGGCCCCTACTATTGTGGCGTGGGCTACAAGTACGTCGGCTCGATCGCCCGCCAGATCGTCGAGGAGCATCTTGAGCTTTGTCTCCACGCCGGCATCAACCACGAAGGCATCAATGCCGAAGTGGCCAAGGGCCAGTGGGAATTCCAGATCTTCGGCAAGGGCGCCAAGAAAGCCGCCGACGATCTCTGGATGGCGCGCTACCTGCTGATGCGCCTCTGCGAGAAGCACCAGGTCGATGTCGAGTGGCACTGCAAGCCGATCAAGGGCGACTGGAACGGATCGGGCATGCACACCAACTTCTCCACCCATCACATTCGCGAAGTCGGTGGCAAGGAGTACACGGAAGCCCTCATGGCCGCCTTCAAGAAGAACCGCGAGGACCACATCGCCGCCTACGGCCCGGACAACCACCTGCGCCTGACCGGCAAGCACGAAACGGCTTCGATCCACGAGTTCACCTATGGACTTTCGGATCGCGGCGCTTCCGTCCGCCTGCCCGTCAACTTCATCCGCAATGGTTACAAGGGCTACTTTGAAGACCGCCGTCCGAACTCCGAGGCCGATCCCTACCAGATCGTTGCCCGGATTCTGAAAACCATCGCCGAAGTTCCCGTCAAGTAAGGGCGAATACCGAAGCGTAAAGCGGCGCGTCCGGATCGTCCGGCCGCGCCGCTTTTTACTTGCTGCGATCCTTCAATTGTGCAAACGGCTCGATACGAAACGGAATTTTGCAACAGGCTCGGCGGAAGGCTTTCTTGCGGTATCGATTCGCGTGCCCGTTTGGGCTTACTTCTCCCGCGCGACGACAAAATCGGGCACCCAGAGCAGGGCGCGTTTGTATTCGGAGTCGGTGAAAGGAGCCAGCGCCTGCCGCGACTGTTCGGCATAACGATCGGCGGCGGCCATGGCGTACTCCACCGAGCCGTTGCGCGTCAGAATCTCGCGAATCTGCTGACGGCTGACATTCTCGAAACTGCGGTCGTCGAGCACGCGCCGGATGGCCTTGCGCTCGACGGCCGTGCCGTGGTCGAAAGAGTGAACCACGGCCAGCGTCGCCTTGCCCTCGCGCAGATCGCTGGCTACGGGCTTGCCCAGAACCTCTTCGCTGGCCGTCAGGTCGAGCACGTCGTCCACAATCTGGAAGGCCAGACCGACGGCGCGTCCGAAGGTGGCCAGCCGTGTCTCGTCCTCTTCGCTCGCCCCCGCCAGTACCGCGCCCAGCCGCATCGAAACCGAGAAAAGGCAGGCCGTCTTGCGGTAGATCAAGTCGTAATACTCGGCCTCGGAGACGGATTTGCCGAGTTTTTGAATCTGCAGCAACTCGCCCTCGACCATCTGCTGCGTCAAGCCAATGAGCAGATCGAGCACCCGGAGATTGCGCTCTTCGAGAGCGACCTTGAAGGCCTGCATGTAGAGCCAGTCGCCGGCCAGCACGCATTTTTCGTTGCCCCAGGTGGTGTTGGCCGAAGGCCGTCCGCGGCGCGTATTGGCGCCGTCGATGATGTCATCATGCACCAGCGTGGCCGTATGCAGCATCTCGACCACCGCGCCCAGTCGGATGGCGCCGTGCTTGGCGAAACCGAGCAGACGCGCCCCCAGCAGCAGCAGCGTCGGGCGGATGCGCTTGCCGCCGCCCTCGCGCAGGTACTCGGCGATCTCCGTGATGGTGCTGACGCTCGAAGCCGCGTCGCGCCCCAGTTCCTGCTCGACCGCTACGAGGTCTTCCCGGAGAAGTTCGAAGACCTCTCTCGCCGTGGCTATGTTCAGTGTGCTCAAGGCTCTCCGATTTTAAAGCATTTTGTGCGATCAGCGCGAACCGCGCGCCGAGCGGCCTAGAGCGTCCGGTAGTTCGTGAATTGCAGCTCCACGCCCAGGTCTTTGCCGCGCAGGAGCGCCATGATTTCCTGCAGCGTGTCGCGGTCCTTACTGGAGATGCGCACGGTGTCGCCCTGGATGCTGGCCTGCGC
>JAJYFB010000172.1 GCA_021785495.1 Acidobacteriota bacterium
CGATGCAGGTTCCGTCCGAATGCGGGGCAAAACCGCTCTTTTGCATTGACAGGCGCGGCTTCCGGGTTGGATACTCGCTTCATGCCGAGCTTGAGGAAATGCGGAAGCGGGGCCATGGCCATGTGTCTGTGTCGGCCAGGCGGACCCGTCCGTACGGCTCTTGAGCGGCGAATGCGCTAACGGCGCAAACGGTTCTTCAAGACAAACGGCCCGGGTCCGAAGACGGATGCGGGCCGTTTTTGCGTGTGCTCCGCGCCTTGACCTCTAGACCAGCCCACCACGCGATCGAAAAAAGGAGATTTTTCATGTCCGAACCGAAGCAGTATCAACTCGCCACGAACGCCGTCCACGCCGGTCAATCGGCCGATCCAGCCACCGGAGCCTGCGCCGTTCCCATCTATCAAACCGCGTCGTATCTTTTTCAGGATGCCGATCATGCCGCACGGCTCTTCGCGCTCCAGGAATTTGGCAACATCTACACGCGCATCATGAACCCGACCACCGACGTTCTGGAGAAGCGCGTCGCCGCGCTCGAGGGCGGCGCGGCGGCGCTGGCCACGGCTTCGGGAATGGCGGCCGAGACGCTGGCCATCACCACGCTGGCCGCGGCCGGCGAGGAGATCGTCTCGACCACCTCGCTCTACGGCGGCACGCACACGCTCTTCAATCACACCCTGCCGCGGCTGGGCATCCAGGTGAAGTTTGTCGATGCCGACGACTTCGACGGCATCCGCGCCGCCATCAACGGCAAAACCCGCGCCCTCTACACGGAGACGCTCGGCAATCCCAAGCTCGATGTGGCCGACATCGAGACCCTGGCCGCCATTGCGCGCGAGCACAAGCTGCCGCTGATTGTCGATAACACGGCGGCTTCGCCGGCGCTGGTGCGGCCCATCGAGTGGGGCGCGAACATCGTCGTCAACTCGGCCACCAAATTTCTCGGCGGCCACGGCACGGCCATTGGCGGCGTGATTGTGGACGCAGGCAACTTCGACTGGGCCGCCTCGGGCCGTTTCCGCGAGTTCACCGAGCCGGATCCCTCGTACCACGGGCTGCGCTACGCGGAGGCCTTCGGGCCGCTGGCCTTCATCCTCAAGGCGCGCGTGCAGGGATTGCGCGACACGGGCGCTGCGCTCTCGCCCTTCAACGCCTTTTTGATTCTGCAGGGCATCGAAACGCTGCACCTGCGCATGGAGCGCCACTCGGCCAACGCCCTGGCCGTGGCGCAGCATCTTGAAAAGCATCCCGGCGTAGCCTGGGTCAACTATCCCGGCCTCGCATCGAGCCGTTACGCAGAGCGCGCGAAGAAATATCTGCCCAACGGCGCCAGCGCCCTGGTCACCTTCGGCATCAAGGCCGGTTCGTCGGGCGATGGCTACGCGGCTGGCAAGAAGCTCCTCAACGCGCTCCAGCTTTTCTCGCTGCTGGCCAACATCGGCGACGCCAAATCGCTGGTGATTCATCCGGCCTCGACCACGCACCAGCAGCTTTCCGTCGAGGAGCAGGCGGCCACCGGCGTCACGCCCGAGCTGGTGCGGCTGTCGATCGGCATCGAGGATATTCGCGACATCCTGGCCGATCTCGATCAAGCCATCGCCGCCGCCAACGGGCAGAAATTTGCCTGACCGGCCGGGACGATAGGGCAGAATAGAAAAAGCAGCTTTTAGCTTCTAGCTCATTGTCGATGGGCGCGAAGCAAGGCCAAAACGCAGAGAGAGAAAGCTAGGAGCTAGGAGCTGACAGCTAGAAGCTGTTTTTATGTCCGATTCCTTCAATCGCAGCGGCGCATCGCCGCCCTCGAAACTTGTGGAGCCGACCTACGAGGGCAACTTCGTTCTCGACGGCTCGCTGGCGCTCGATTGCGGGCGGGAACTGGTTGCGCCGACGCTGCATTACGCCGTCTACGGGCGGCTGAATGCGGCGCGCGACAACGCCGTTCTGGTTTGCCACGCGCTCTCGGGCTCGGCCCTGGTGGGCTCCTGGTGGCCGGAGATCTTCGCGCCCGGCGCAGTGCTCTCGATCGAGCGCGACTTTGTCGTCTGCATCAATATGCTTGGTTCGTGCTACGGATCGACCGGCCCCGGCGCGGTCGATCCGGCTACGGGCAGCCCTTACGGACCGGATTTTCCGCTGGTCGGCGTACGTGACAACGTGCGCGCGCAGGCGCGTCTGCTCGATTCGCTGGGCATCCGCCGTTTGCGCCTGGCCCTCGGCGGCTCGCTCGGCGGCATGCAGGCGCTTGAATGGGCGATTCAGCATCCCGATCGGGTTGAGCGCGCCCTGGTCATTGGCGTGGCTCCGCTTTCCGCGATGGGCCTGGCGCTGAATCACCTGCAACGACAGGCGATTCAGCACGATCCCGAGTGGACCGGCGGGCGCTACCTGCCGCAGAGGCCGCCGCGGCGGGGCCTGTCGCTGGCCCGTCAGATCGCCATGATCAGCTACAAATCCGCCCCGCTCTTCAACGAGCGGTACGGCCGCAATCCCGATCGCAGCGGCGAGGATCCGTACGTCGCCGAGGGCGCTTTGGGCGGCCTCATCGGCGGGCGGTTCGACATCGGCGGCTATCTGGACCATCAGGGCAAACGCTTCGTCGACCGTTTCGACGCCAACGCCTACCTGGCGATTCTGCGCGCCATGGATACGTGGGATCCGGCGCGGGGCTTCGAGTCGCCGGAGGCGGCCTTTGGCCGCATACGCGCCCGTCTGAGCTTTGTCGGCATCAGCACGGACTGGCTGTTTCCCGCCGAGGACGTGCGCCGCTTTGCCGAGGTCATCCGCCAGGCGTGCGCTCCGGTGGACTACCGCGAGATGGTGAGCGACCACGGCCATGACGCTTTTCTGGCCGAACAGGCCGAACTGGTGCGGCTGCTGCAATCATGAGCGGGCAAAAGCTCAGGGTGTGTCCGCTCCATGGTTTTCCCGCCCCGCAGGATCTGCGGATCGGTTCGCCGCATTTTTCCGGTCAAAAGCCGGAATTTCCAGAAGAACCCGATGGGGCGGATGCTGTTGCGTCCGTAGCGCCGCCGGTTTTTGCGGCTGTTCGGAGGGGCTGTCGCTGGAGATCCCGGCAAAAACGTTCGAGCGGCGTGCTTGTCAGGGATCGATTGGCTTTCTATAATCCTTCTACGCAGCACTGTGTCGCCGTGGTAATGTATTAACCGTTGTTGCGGCGTTCACTGGCCGAAGGCGTACGTTTCGACGTTTTCCGGTCGGCGGGCGGGCAAGATTCGATTTCGACAGTTCCCAGGAGCATTGCATGAACAAGTTAGTCTTTGCATCTGCGCTGGCATTGGCAGGCATGTGCCTTGCCACTACGCCAGCAGCCCAGGCTCTGAGCTCAAGCCAGACCATTCAGATTCAGGATCCGGCCGAGTTCAACGCCTATCAAAACGCCAGCACGCAAAGCGACCCTGCGCAACGCTGCGCGGCGCTCGAAAGTTTTCTCAAGGCCTATCCGCAGACCACGGCAAAGACGGTTGCCCTCGGTCAGATGATGGATTGCTACAGCCAGAGCGGTCAGCAGGATCAGCTTCTCAGTGCGGCGACCCGCCTGCTGCAGGTGGATCCCAAAAACATCCAGGCCATCTTCGCCTCTGTCTACGTGAAGAAGGGTCAGTGTGGCAGGTCGCTGAACCCCAGCGGCGTCACCACCGATCCGCAGACCTGCGACGACGCCGCAACGCTGGCGCAGAAAGGCCTGACGGCTGAAAAACCGGCCGAGATGGCGGACGCCGACTGGAAAAGCCAGACCGCCAACATGGATCCAATCTTCCACTCCGCGATCGCCTTCGACGACATGGTCTCGAAGCAAAACTTCGCCGACGCCATCAAGGAGTACACGGCCGAGCTGATGCTTTATCCATCGGCGGCCTGCACGCAGCCGGGCCCCTGTCTGGCCGACACCTTGCAGTTGGCCCAGGCCTACTCCAAGCAGGGCCCCGCGCGCGACGAGGTCAAGGCCTGCTGGTTCTTCGCCCGCGCCTGGGACTACGCCCCGGCCGGATTCAAACCGCAGATCGAGAAGCAACTGGAGTACTGGTACGATCGCTACCATGGAACGCTCGACGGCGCCGCAGCCAACGCCAAGCAGATGAGCGACATCAAGGCTATGGCTCAGGCCACGCTCTTTCCGCCGGCCGGCTTTAGCATCGTGCCCGCGCCCACGCCGCAGGAACTGGCCCATCACGCCTACACCAGCGGCGACCCGACCAAGCTGAATCTCGAAGACATCGAGTACATTCTCGTGAATGGTTCGGATGCCGATTCGAACGGACTCTGGGCCTTGCTCAAGGGTAAGCAGACGCCGGTTCCGGGCAACCTGATCTCCGATCCGGCCAATGTCCTGAAGGTCTCCGTTCTTACGGCCGCTTCGCCCAAGGCGAAGGATTTCATCGTCCATCTCGCCAAGCCGGCCGCCTGCAGCGCGCTTCCCGACGTGCCTTCCGCATTGAAGATCGCCGATGCCCAGCAGTACATTCTGACCAACGGCGTCAAGGCCGATACCGACGCGATGGGCGAACTGCTGACCGAACCGCACACGCATCTGCGCAAGATCGAGATCGTGCCCGCGGTGGCGGCCATGAACGTGGCCGTGACGCAGGACGCCAAGGATAGCCAGCACGCCGACTTCACCGTGAACCTGAAGGAACCGCTCTCCTGCAAGGAAGCGCCGGCGTCGGGCGCGGTGCTGGGCCTGCTGTCGGCCAATGCCGTCGAGCTGGACGGAACCTACGACACTTTCACCAAGGTTCCGGCCTCCGGCGCGCAGGGACCGTCGGCGCAGATCGTGCTGAGCGATGCGTTTGTGCAGCAACCGCAGAAGAAGGCGGCTCCGGCGCATCACAAACCGGCCGCGGGGCATCACGCGCAC
>JAJYFB010000029.1 GCA_021785495.1 Acidobacteriota bacterium
CGGAGCGGCTCTCGCCTTCGGCGCTGCTGCGTCCGGTCTTTCAGGATTTTCTCTTCGGGACCACGACACAGGTGGGCGGTCCGGCCGAGATCGCCTATCTTGCCCAGTCCACGCCGCTCTTCGAACGCATTCTGGGCCGGCAGACGCCGCCCCGGGCGCGCTTTTCGGCCACGCTTGTCGAGCCGCGCATCGCCGAGCTGCTGCGCCGGCACGAACTCGCTCTCGAACAGATTTTTGCCGCAGAGAATGCCGAGGCGCTGGCGCTCAAGCTGGCCGAGCGCGCACTGCCTGTCGAAACCAGGGAAAAACTGGCGGCGGCGGCAAACGCCTTTGACTCCGAACTGGAGGCGCTGGTGGGCTGGATGCAGACACAGGACAAGGGGCTGGGGCAGTCGGCCGAAACGGCGGCCGGCAAGATGCGCTATCAAATGCACCGGCTGCGCACGCTGGCCGCAAACCATCAACTTCAGCGCGAGACCACGCTCAAGCGGCAGGCCGATTCGATCTGGAACGCGCTCTATCCCGGCGGCGCGCTCCAGGAGCGCGTGCTGGGCGCGGCCTACTTTTTCGCGCGTTACGGACTGGAACTGGCGGAGAGACTGACGGCGCTGGCCGTGGAAAATCGCTCTCACCACGCGGCCATCTGGCTGTAGGCGCGCGGGGCGGCTCGGTTGCGGCTCACTGTGCGGTGCGCCGCGCAACCGCTGGGCAGGTGCGCACAACCGTCGCGTGGCCGCGTGCGCTGCGCGATGCGGCCGCGACGGGAGAACTCACTTCACCCAAACCTTCGGCTCAACCGAGAGACCGGGGCGCAACCGGTGGTCGGGATCCTCGTCCTTGAGATCGGTGAAATCCACGCGCACGGGAAGGCGCTGCACCACCTTGACATAGTTTCCCGTGGCGTTTTCGGGCGGAAAAAGCGAGAGCACGGAACCGGTGGCCCCGCCGATCTGCGTCACGCGGCCCTTGTAGTCCACGCCCGTAGCGTCGACGTGAATCTCGACGCGTTGGCCGGCGCGCATATGCTCAAGCTGCGTCTCCTTGAAGTTGGCCGTCACCCAAATGTCGTCGAGCGAGACAAGCGTGAGCAGATTCTGCCCGGCGGCCACATTCTGGTCGATCTCGACGCTCTTGCTGGTCAGGATGCCGTCGGCTGGAGCATAGATTTTTGTGTAGCTCAGATTGAGTTTGGCCTGATCGAGCTGGGCCTGCGCCTGCCCGACCTGCGCCAGAGCCTGCCGGGCGCGGGCATTCTGCGCGGCCACCTGCTGCGGAGCGGTCTGCGCGGACTTCAACTGCGCCTGGGCCTGGGCCTCGCGCTCATGGGCCACGCGCACGGCGTCCTGGGCGGCCTTTTGGCTGGCCAAGGCGTCGGCCAGCGCGGCGCGTGCGGCGTCGGCCGCGGCCACGGCGGCGTCATACTGCTGCTTGCTGATCACGTCCTTCTTGACCAGCGGCGTGTACCGCGCCAGATCCGACTGGGCCTTGAAGTTGTTGGCCTGGGCCTGCGCCACGCGGGCCCAGGCCGCGGCCAGTTGCTGCCCGGCCTGCGAAATGGTGGCCTGCGCACCGTTCACGTCCGCGCCGGCCGCGCGCAGATTGCTGGCCGTGTTCACGCTGACGATCGGTACGTTCACGCTGGCCGCCGCGGCGTTGGCCTGGGCGCTGGCCAGCGCGGCCTGAGCATTCTCCACCGCAACTTCGTAGTCGCGCGGGTCAAGCTCGGCAATCAACTGGCCGGCCGTCACCTTCTGGTTTTCTTCCACGTACACCTTCAGCACATGACCATTGATGCGCGAGCTGACCTGAATCAAATGGCCATCCACCTGCGCGTCGTCGGTGTCTTCACTGTAGGTCGAGCGCCACCAGAAACCGAGCGCGGCCAGCGCCGCCACGACAAGGATGACGACGAGTAGACCCCGGCGGCGGGACTGCGGCGTTTCGATCTCTGTCTCTGCGGCCGATTCGTTTGCTTCCGGCAATCTTGTTGGCTCCGCCACGTTACTTTCCTCCTAAATATTTCTTGTAGTCGAGCCCTGCGCCCAGAGCGCGCGCCAGACTCAACTTGGCCACGTTGTAGCGGTAAAGGCTGGCCACGTATTGCCCGTCGGCCTGCGCCACGGACTGCTGGGCCTGGCTGACGGACAGATTGTCGCTGACGCCGTTGGCGTACCGTTCCTGCGCTTCCTTGAGCGCCTCATCGGCCAGATCCATGCTCGCCACGGCCACCTGAACCTGTTTTTGCGCCGAGCCGATGTCCAGCAGAGCGTCGCGCACGTCGGCCTCGACCTGCGCCCTCTGATTGCTCAGTTGCGCCTGCGCCACGTCGAGTTGCGCCTGCGCCTGCTGCGTCTGGCCGCGCAGGGCAAACTCCTCGAAGACGGGCACGCTCAGGGTGGCCGCAGCGTTCACGGTGCCGTGCGAATGGCTCAGCGTCGTGCCAATGTCGCCATAATCCGCAGCGATGCCGATGGCCGGCAGACGCGCCGCCGTCGCTGCCTTGCGCTGCTGCTCCGCCGCCGCCGCAGCCTCCACCAGCGCCGCCAGATCCTGGCGATTCTTTTCGGCCTGGGCGATCAACGCCTGAGTATCGATCGCATCGAAGGGCGCGTACGGCGCCTGATCGGTCAAACGAATCTTCTGGTCGAGCGGCAGGCCGATGGCGCGCTTCAACGCCAGCTTGTCCTTGTCGCGCGCGTTCCGGGCGGCGATCAACTCCTGCTCGATCGACTGGGCGTCGACCCGCGCGCGCAACTCGTCGAGCAGCGGCGCCGTGCCGGCCTGGTGATTGGCCACGGCCTGGTCGAGCGAAATCTTCGCGGTGGCCGCCTGCGCCTCAACAGTACGGACCTCCGTCTCATCGGCCAGCACCAGCAGATAGGCGTTGCCGACGGTGAGCACGACAAGATTGCGCGCATCTTCGGCCGACAACTGCGCGGCGGCAAAGTTGTGACGCGCCGCCAGGTAGCTGCGCAACGACGAAACGTCGACCAGCGACCAGTTGAGCGAGGCGCGCAGATCGGTGTAAGCGAAGGGCCCGATGATCGTCGGAAAGCCGGGGACGCGCAGTCCCTCGGCCGGCAGATCGCTCTCCATCTCCACCTCGCGGGCCGTCGCGTCCACCGAGGGCAGCAGCGGCTGCAACTGGCTCAGCTTCTGCGCGCGCGCGCCGGCCGCCTGGGCGCCGCTCAGGATGACGCCGAGGTTGGCGTCCAGGCCGCGACGAATGGCGTCATCCAGCGAGAGATCGAGGACGCCGGCCGTCACCGCACCACGCGGAACGCTGCCCTGAAAGCTCGCAGCCGAGGGCGCTCCGGGCGCAGGCGCCGCCGGGATGGACGCGGTCTGCGCGGCTGCGCCGGAGCCAGATGCAAGCGCGGCGCTCAACGCAAGGCCGAAGGCCCAGGAACGGATTGTGGAACGAATTTTGCTTTGCATCGAGTGCGTCTGCAATGTGAACCTGACCAGAATGTGAACCGAACCAAAATGTAAACCGAATCTGGGCCGCCCTCGTGAACGAAGGCAACTGGCCCCCTCGGAACGGGCCTCGCGACCGCCAGAAAAAATGAGGCTTCATCTCAATAGATGCAGCTCGACCGCGAGGGGGTTCCTGAATC
Source organism: Acidobacteriota bacterium (assembly GCA_021785495.1). Lineage (GTDB taxonomy): Bacteria > Acidobacteriota > Terriglobia > Terriglobales > Acidobacteriaceae > Telmatobacter. The sequence continues at coordinate 3,618 of JAJYFB010000029.1, forward strand.
CAGTCTATCGAATCGGCCTCGCGTTTGGCTTGCGCCCGCCCGGAGAAAACAGGGTCAGACTGGACGGACAGGCACGCCGTTCCAAAACGGCTACATCTTCACATATTCAGATGGTGAGATCAGCCTGACCTTTCGGAAGGGGTTGAGAATCGGCAGATCGACCGCGACCGCGCAAACGCACAAAATTCTTTGCCGTTTCACAATCGGGAAGACGCCGGCGGATCTCCTGAATCCTTGCCGCGCTTCCGCGCACCCGGCGTGCGCGCCTGTGCCAAATGGATACAGACGCTGTAGACTGCAAGCAATGATCGCAATGCGTGCGTATGGCCAGCAGTCGAAAAAATACTGAGTTTTTCAACGGGCGGGACAGTTCCTGGATCGAGTTCAACCGGCGCGTGCTCGAAGAGGCGGAAGACGCAACGAATCCTCTTCTGGAGCGTGTGAAGTTTCTCGCCATCACCGGCTCGAACCTCGACGAGTACGTCGAGATTCGGCAGGCCGGGCTGATGCAGCGCATCGAGGACGGCACCCGCGAGCCAGGGTACGACGGCCTGCGCCCGGCCGAGTCGCTGGCCGCGCTCACAGCCGAGATTCACGCTTTCGTGGCCGCGCAGTATCGCTGCTGGAACCAGCAAATCGAGCCCGCATTGCGCCGGCAGGGCATTCGCCTGCTGACATGGAAGAAACTGAGCGAAGAAGCGGCCGCCTTTGCGCGCGACTATTTCCAGCGCGAGGTCGATCCGCTGCTGACGCCGATCACGATCGATCCGGCGCATCCGTTTCCGCGGGTACTGAACAAGGCGCTCTGCCTGGCGCTGCTGCTGCGGCCCAAGCGCCGCAGTTCCGGGCCGCGCGTTCTGGGCGTAGTAACGGTGCCGCGCGCCCTGCCCCGCTTCGTCCGGCTGCCATCGAACGGTGGCCGGCACGATTATCTCCTTCTGCAGGATCTGATCGAGCAGCACCTGGCCGGCATGTATCGCGGCTACGCCGTGCTGGCCTCGGCATCGTTTCGCGTCACGCGCAACTCGAATCTCTACTTCGAGGAGGAAGAAGCGCGTTCGCTGCTGGAAACCATCCGCGTGGAACTGCACAACCGGCGCAAGGGCGACGCGGTGCGCCTCGAAATCGAAAGCACGGCCCATGCGGAGATCGTCGAGCGGCTGCGCGTGAACTTCGAACTGGACGCCGATCAGGTCTTCCGCTGCGAGGGCTCGGTGAATCTCTCGCGGCTGATGTTTCTCTACGGAGACATCGATCGTCCAGACCTCAAATTCCCGCCCTTCACGCCCCGGCCGCTGGTGCTCAGCCGTAAATCCGCAGGCATCTTCGACGAGCTGCGCCTGCGCGACATTCTGCTGCATCACCCCTACGATTCCTACGATCCGGTGGTCGAGTTCGTGCAGCAGGGCGCTCAGGATCCGGCCGTGGTCACCATGAAGCAAACGCTCTACCGCACCAGCCACGACTCACCGATGTTCCAGGCGCTGACCGAGGCCGGCGCCAGCAAGGAAGCCACCGTGGTCGTCGAACTGATGGCGCGCTTCGATGAAGCCTCGAACATTCGCTGGGCGCGCAGCATGGAAGACGCCGGCGTTCAGGTCTTCCACGGCGTGGTGGGCCTCAAAACCCACTGCAAGCTGGCTCTGCTCGTGCGCCACGACGAGGACGGCGTAACGCGCCGTTATTGCCACCTGGGCACGGGCAACTACAACCCGGAGACCGCGCGCTTCTACACCGATCTGAGTCTGCTCACCTGCGAACCGCGCATCACCGAGCGTGTCCACCAGATCTTCAACTACCTGACCGCTCATGCCGAGCTGGATGATTACACGCCGCTGCTGGTGGCCCCGCTCACCATGGCCGAGAATTTTTTGCGGCTGATCCGTCGCGAGCAGGAGCACGCCGCGGCCGGACGCCCGGCGCACATCGTCGCCAAGATGAACGCATTGCTTGAACCGGCCATCGTGCAGGCACTCTACCAGGCTTCGCAGGCCGGCGTCGAAATCGATCTCATCGTGCGCGGCCTGTCCATCCTGCGCCCCGGCGTCAAAGGACTCTCCGAACGTATTCGCGTCCGTTCGATCGTCGGCCGCTTCCTTGAGCACTCGCGCATCTTCCACTTCGCCAACGGCGGCGACGACGAGATTTACCTCGGCTCGGCCGACTGGATGCCGCGCAACCTCTTCGAGCGCTGCGAAGTCGTCTTTCCCGTGCGCGACCCGGCCGTCAAGGCGCGCATCCACGACGAGATTCTGCCGGCCTATCTGGCCGACACGGTCAAGGCGCGGCTGCAGCAGCCGGACGGAAGTTACACGCGCGTCGGCAAGGCGGCCAAAGGCGCTCCACCCTTCTCCGCACAGGATTTCCTCATCCTCCTGGCCGAGGGCAAGGCGGACCTGCAGGCGATTCCCGCGCGCTCCACCCCGCGCATCGCACACAAGAGCGCTGCGGCGGCGCCGTAAGCGCCCCTGGGCGCTGGCCAATCGGACGGTCCGCGCGCAAAGACCGGACAGCTTTGCACTCTGCGCTGCGTACATCTCGATTTTCAACGCATTCCGCCGGCCGATCCATCTCTGCCAGATCGCATCGACCGGTCTCCCCTTCCTTCCTGTTGCAAAACGGACGTGAACTCAAAAGGCGAATGAGCCGCGGTTTTTGAGGCAGCCGATTCATGCTCTCTCTTGCCGTGCGCGTGAAACCTTCAGTATCCATAGGCGTGAACTGCGTCACATCGTGTCCATTTTTCTAAAAGATAAAATCTCTCAGGGATATGCAGGACTTGCAGCGCCCATACGGATGCGCAAGCCGGATGAAATCGAGATCCCTCTGGGAAAGAAATGCCGAAGCAGGAAGAGAACGCGAAGAAACGAAGCATGGACGACAAGGTGAAGGATCTTGAGGCGAAGCGCGTCCGGCTGCATCTGGGCGGCGGCAAGGAGCGCATCGAGCGCCAGCACGCATCGGGCAAGCTCGCGGCACGCGAGCGCATTGAAAAACTCGCCGACAAGGGCAGCTTCGAGGAGATCGGCGCCTTTTGCCTGCACCGGGCCACGTACTTCGGCATGGCCGGCAAGGATCTGCCCGCCGACGGCGTGGTGACTGGCTGCGCAACCATCGATGGCCGGCCGGTGCATCTGGCCAGCCAGGATTTTACGGTGGCCGGCGGCGCGGCCGGCGAGACGCATTCGAAAAAAGTGGCCGACATGATGGCCATGAGCTTGAAAACGGGTACGCCCTTCGTCTTCATCAACGACTCGGGCGGGGCGCGCGTGCAGGAAGGCATCGACAGCCTGGCCGGCTACGCGACCGTTTTTTATCACAACGTAATGCTCTCGGGAACCGTGCCGCAGGTCTCGCTGATCTGCGGCCCCTGCGCGGGCGGCGCGGCCTATAGTCCCGCGCTCACCGACTTCATCATCCAGACCGAACAGGCGCGCATGTTCATCACCGGGCCGCAGGTCATCAAGCAGGTGACAGGCGAGGAGGTGAGCGCCGAAGAACTGGGTGGACCGCAATCGCAGATGCGCTACTCGGGCGTGGTGCATCTGATTGCGCGCGACGATGCCGAGGCCATCGATCTTTGCAAGCGGCTGCTGAGCTTTCTGCCCTCGAACAATCTCGAAGACCCACCGCGGCTGCCGTTCAACGGCAAGCTGAAGGCCGATGCGGAGATGCGCAGCGTGGTTCCGGTCGATCCAAAGGTGGCCTACGACGTGCGCGACGTGATTCTGCGCGTCGTCGATCACGCCGATTTCCTGGAGATTCAGCCGGGATTTGCCGCCAACATCGTGATCGGCTTCGGCCGCCTGCAAGGGCGATCCGTGGGCATCGTGGCCAATCAGCCCTGCGTGATGGCCGGAGCGCTCGACATCGATGCTTCGGACAAATCGGCGCAGTTTGTGCGCTTTTGCAACGCCTTCAACATTCCGCTCGTGACCTTTGTCGATGTGCCGGGATTTTTGCCCGGCGTCGAGCAGGAGCGCGGCGGCATCATCCGCCACGGCGCCAAGCTGCTGTTCGCCTACTCGGCGGCCACGGTGCCGAAGATTACGGTGGTGCTGCGCAAGGCCTATGGCGGCGCCTACATCGCCATGTGCTCGCGCGGGCTGGGCGCGGACCGCGTGCTGGCCTGGCCCACGGCGGAGATCGCCGTGATGGGCGCCGAGGGCGCGGCGGAGATCGTCTTTCGCAAAGAGATCGACGCGGCCGAAGACAAGGCTGCGCGGCGGCAGGAATTGGTCGATGCGTATCGCGAGACCTTTTCGAATCCGTTTGTGGCCGCCGGGCGGCGGCTGGTGGACGACATCGTCGATCCGGCCGAGACACGCCGGGCCGTGGCGCGCGCTCTCGAATCGCTGCACAGCAAGCGCGAGCTGCGCCCGCAAAAGAAGCACGGCTTGATTCCGCTCTAAGCCGTGCAAATGGCGCGTCTGCCGCAGGAAAAGGAGAGAGATGAAGATCAATCCGTTTGGAACCGGCTCGGCGCGGATCGCCGAACGGCAGCGCGCGATGGAACGTCAGATGAGCGCCATGGCCGCAACCATCCGCGCTCTGGAGACGCGCGTGGCGGAGTTGAGCCAACTGTTGAGCGCGCAGGAGAGCGCATCTGCACAGGCCGCGACGCCCGAGGCTGCGCCTGCGGAGCGGACGCAGCCGGAGGTTGTCGCGGCGATTACCGCCGCGGCGACGGCCTTTCTTGGCAAAGCGGCGCGGGTCCGTTCGGCGCGGCTGCTGCACGGCGCCTCCAACGGCGGCGGCTGGGCGCAGCAGGGGCGAGTCACCGTGCATACCTCGCACAACCTGCGGCGCAAAGGCTGAGGGATTTTCGAGGAGAAAGGACGTAGCGCGTTGAAATTACGCATTACGATTGACGGAAAAATCTACGAGGCCGAGGTCGAGGTTCTGGAGGACGATGAGGTTCAGGAGCCTGCGAGCGAGCCATCCTATCGCGCCGCGCAAAGCACGGCCGGCAGTCTCGCCCAGAACCCCGAAGGCGCATGGAGCGAGGACGGAAAGCTCTGCCACAGTCCGGTGATGGGCCTGGTCGTCCGCGTACACGTTGCTCCGGGGCAAGTTGTCGCGGCGGGCGCGCCGGTTCTGGTGCTTGAAGCGATGAAGATGGAGACCAACCTGACGGCGCCGCGGGCGGGAACGGTCAAGACCGTGCATGTACAGCCCGGCGACTCCGTCAAAAACGGCCAGATGCTTCTGGAGTTCGAGCCGGCATAGCTTGAAAGGGACGACGTGCAGGAAGAGTTGAAGCATATTCCGGGGATCCAGTTCGTGGACCATGTGGCGATCGCCGTGAAGCCGGGCGAACTGGAGGCTCAGGTCAAGGCCTATGAGGCGCTGGGCTTTCAGCAGATTCATCGCGAAGAGGTGCTCGGCAAGGACCAGGTGCGCGAGGCGCTTTTACGCATCGGCGAAGGGCCGAATCTGATCCAACTGCTGGAGCCGCTGACGGCCGATTCGCCGGTGCAGAAGCTGATCGACAAGAACGGCGGCCGCGGCGGCATGGCGCACATCGCCTTTCGCGTGAAAGATGCTCGGCAGGCCTTCGACGCGATGCGCGCCGAGGGCTTCCAGTTGATCGACGAGGCTCCGCGCAAGGGTTCGCGCGGCACCACGGTGTTCTTCGTGCATCCCAAGTCGAAGGCCGATTGCGCTTTCGGCATTTTGATCGAAATGGTGGAAGACCCGGCAGGCCAATGATGATGGAAAACGAAAGACGGCTCGCGGAGTTTCCTCCAGTCGGCATGGCCGAGTGGCAGGCAGCGATCGTGCGCGACCTGAAGGGCGTCGATCCCGAAAAGCGGCTGACGTGGCGCACCGAGGAGGGCATGGCGGTCCGGCCTTTTTATCGCGACGAGGATTTGCAGCATCTCGAATTGCCATCCCCGCTTCCCGGCGAGTTTCCCTATCGGCGCGGCGCGCGCGCGACAGGCGACTGGAGGATTCGCGAGGAGATTGAGTCCGCCGATGCCGAAGAGGCAAACCGTCTGGCGCAAGCGGCCGTGGCAGCCGGCGCGGATGAAGCGGCATTCGGCGCGGTTACGGCCGAAAGCGCGCAGGATCTCGATCGGCTGCTCGGCAATCTCGACACCATTCCCGTCCATTTCGTTTGCGCGGACGAGCGCCTGCACCGGCTGCTGATCGAGCGTCTGCATCGGACTCCGCGCACGGCCAAAACTTCGACGGGATGCGATGCGCTGGCCAGCCTCAACTTTGCCGCGGAGATTGTTCTGGCTGCGCCTAGGGGATTGATACCCTTTGCGATTCACGCCGAGGCCTTTGCCGACGCCGGGGCGACGGCGGTGCAGGAGATCGGATTCACGCTCGCCGCGGGAGTGGATTTTCTGGCCGCGCTTCGGGAGCGCGGCGTCGCGATCGACCGCACCGCTTCCGCACTCGAATTCGATTTTTCCGTGGGCTCGAACTTTTTCTTCGAGATCGCCAAATTTCGCGCCTTTCGCATGGCCTGGGCGCGCGTTGTCGAGCGCTTTGGCGGTTCGCGCGAGGCAGCCAGGGCGCAGATTGCGGCGCGCACGGCGAAGTGGAATCGGACCATCTACGATCCGCACGTCAACATTCTGCGCGCGACCACCGAAGCGATGGCCGCCGTGCTGGGCGGGGCCGACGCGGTGACGGTGCAACCTTTTGACGCCTGCTATCGAACGCCGGACGAAGCCAGTCGGCGTCTGGCGCGAAACACGCAACTGCTGCTGAAGCACGAGGCCTGCATGGGCCGCGTGGCCGATGCAGGCGGCGGCTCGTACGCCCTTGAAACCATCACCGATTTTCTGGCCGGCGAAGGCTGGAAGACGCTGCAAGAGATCGAGGCCGAGGGCGGATTTGGCAAAGCGCAGGCCGCGGGCTTGATTGCCGAGGCGCTACAGCGCAGCCTGTCTGCGCGCGAGCAGTCGGTCGCCTTGCGCAAGCGCGTGCTTGTGGGCACAAACCAGTTCGCCAGCGCGGCCGAGCAGGCGCTTGAGCGCAGCGACGAGCGGCGCATGGAAGCCGATCCGCGCGGAGCGCAGATCTACGAGCGGTTGCGGCTGCGCACCGAGCGCCACCGGGCCGCGGGCGGCAAAACGCCGCGGATTCTGCTGGCCGAGATCGGTGAGGTGAAGATGCGCGCCGCGCGGTCGAACTTCGCGGCGAACTTTTTCGCCTGCGCGGGCTTCGCGATTGCAATCGAGCGATTCAAAAACGCCGCGGAGATTGCGGACGCGGCGGCAAGAGCGGAGGCGATCGTGCTCTGCAGCGCGGATGCGGAGTATGCCGCGCTGACCGCCGCGTTGATGCCGAAGCTCAACGCGAAGGGGTGCGCTACTCCGGTGATCGTGGCCGGCAATCCTGAAGATGCCGCTGCGCTGCGCGCGGCAGGAGTCGCCGACTTTGTGCATCTGCGCTGCCAGCCGGTGGAGTTTTTGACGAAGTGGCAGCAGCGGTGGGGCATCGAAGATGCTGCTTCTAGCCGCTAGATCCTAGCTTTTCCGCGTGGATCGGAGATTCTCTTCGCATGGAAGAAACGAAGCATGAAGCGGGCAATTGAAGGCTAGGAGCTAGAAGCTAGCGGCTAGGAGCTAACATTGCGACCGGATTTTACGAAGATCGACTGGGTTCCGTCCACGGCGACGCAGCAGGCGCACACGGCCGAAGAGTGGCAGTCGCCCGAGCGGATTGCGCTGAAGAGTTTTTACACGTGCGAAGATCTCGACGGGCTTGAGCATTTGGAGTACGCGGCGGGGATTCCGCCCTATCTGCGCGGGCCGTACACGACAATGTACGCGACGCGTCCGTGGACGATTCGCCAGTACGCGGGATTTTCGACGGCTGAGGAATCGAACGCCTTCTATCGCCGCAACCTGGCCGCCGGCCAGCGCGGGCTCTCCGTCGCCTTCGATCTGGCGACGCATCGCGGCTACGACTCCGATCACGAGCGCGTGACGGGCGACGTGGGCAAGGCCGGCGTGGCCATCGATTCGATCCTCGACATGAAGATTCTCTTTCGCGGCATTCCGCTCGATCAGATGTCCGTGTCGATGACGATGAACGGCGCGGTGCTGCCGATCATGGCCTTCTACATCGTGGCCGCCGAGGAGCAGGGCGTCGCGACCGGACAGTTGAGCGGAACCATCCAGAACGACATTCTCAAGGAATTCATGGTTCGCAACACGTACATCTATCCCCCCGAGGGATCGATGCGGATCATCGGCGACATCTTTCGCTATTGCGCCGAAACGATGCCGAAGTTCAACTGCATCAGCGTCAGCGGCTATCACATGCAGGAAGCCGGCGCGACGGCCGACATCGAACTGGCCTACACGCTGGCCGACGGCCTGGAATATCTACGCACCGGCGTCAAGGCCGGCCTCAATGTGGATGACTTTGCGCCGCGCATTTCGTTCTTCTGGGGCGTGGGCATGAACCACTTCATGGAGATCGCCAAGATGCGCGCCGCGCGCCTGCTGTGGGCGAAGATCGTGAAGAGCTTCGGCACGAAGAATCCCAAGTCGCTGGCGCTGCGCGCGCACTCGCAGACTTCGGGCTGGAGCCTTACCGCGCAGGATCCGTATAACAACGTGGTCCGCACCTGCGTCGAGGCGCTGGCCGCGGCCTTTGGCGGCACGCAATCGCTGCACACCAACGCGCTGGACGAGGCGCTGGCGCTGCCGACGGACTTTTCGGCGCGCATCGCGCGCAACACGCAGATTTATTTGCAGGAAGAAACGGGAATCGTGCGCCTTGTCGATCCCTGGGCCGGATCGTATTACGTCGAGCGGCTGACGCACGAGCTGATGCACGCGGCCTGGAAACTGATCGAAGAGGTGGAAAAACTCGGCGGCATGGCCAAGGCCATTGAGACCGGCCTGCCGAAGATGCGCATTGAAGAGGCGGCGGCGCGCCGTCAGGCGGGCATCGATTCCGGCCGCGACGTGATTGTGGGCGTCAATGCCTATTCAGCGCCCGAAGAACCGGAGATTCCTGTCCTCGACATCGATAACGACGCCGTGCGGCAGGCGCAGATCAAGCGGCTTCAGGAGTTGAAGCGCGATCGCAATGCGGATGCGGTGCGCGGGGCGCTCGCCCGGCTGGAGCAATCCGCGAAGACTGGCGAGGGCAACCTGCTCGAATGCGCGGTCGATGCCGCGCGCAAACGCGCCACGCTCGGCGAGATTTCGCAGGCGCTGGAAACGGTTTGGGGCCGTTACGAGGCGACGACGCGCACCATTGCGGGCGTCTATTCGGCGGCCAGCACGGGCGACGTGGAGTTCCGCAAGGCACGGCGCATGGTCGAGGAGTTCGAGCGCGAAGAGGGCCGCCGGCCGCGCATTTTCGTGGCGAAGATGGGCCAGGACGGGCACGACCGCGGAGCCAAGGTCATTGCCACGGCCTTTGCCGACATCGGCTTCGACGTGGACATCGGCCCGCTCTTCCAGACGCCGCGCGAGGTGGCGCGGTTTGCGCTCGATAGCGACGTGCACGTCGTGGGCGTATCGAGCCTCGCCGCCGGACATAAAACTCTCGTTCCGCAACTGATCGACGAGCTGCGGGCGCTGGGCCGCGACGATATTCTTGTCGTCGTGGGCGGCGTGATTCCGCCGCAAGATTACGACTTTCTTTACCAGGCCGGTGTAGCGGGCATCTTCGGACCGGGAACGGCGATTCCCATTTCAGCGCAGAAAATTGTGGAGATGTTGAGTCCCAGCGTTACGGCCAATTGATCCGGCCGCGAAGTCCGCTCCTCGTACAATAGGATGCGTGCGCCCCATTCTTCGAGTATTCCTTGCGCGAAGGAGGGGTAAACCTTGTCGCGCCGAGTGCGACCGGATCAAGCGCGAAGTGGATGGACCAAGCCATGAAAAGCGCCATGCGTGAACTCGCCGGATGCGCCGCGCCGCAAGCCCCGCGCGTTGCGCAGCGACGCAGGCCACTCACGCGCGCGGAGTGCGTGGAGGGTATTCTGCGTGGCGACCGCAGCACGCTGGCGCGCGCCGTTACGCTCATCGAGAGCGCGCGCGACGACGATCGCGCACTGGCCGAGCAGGTCGTCGAGGACTGCCTTCCTCACAGCGGCCACTCGATCCGCGTCGGCATCACGGGCGTTCCGGGCGCGGGCAAAAGCAGCGTGATCGAGGCCCTCGGCGTCTATCTGGTCACGGAGCGAAAGCAAAAAGTCGCCGTGTTGGCGATCGATCCCAGCAGCCAGATCTCCGGCGGCAGCATCCTGGGCGACAAGACGCGCATGACCACGCTGGCCGCAAGCGAGATGGCCTTCGTGCGCCCCTCGCCCTCGCGCGGCATGATCGGCGGCGTGGCGCAGCGTACGCGCGAAGCGATGCTGCTGTGCGAGGCCGCAGGCTACAGCAATGTTCTGGTCGAAACCGTCGGCGTCGGCCAGTCGGAGACCGCCGCGCACGAGATGGTCGATTTTTTTCTGCTGCTTACGCTGGCCGGCGCGGGCGACGAGTTGCAGGGCATCAAGCGCGGCGTGATGGAACTGGCCGATCTGGTGGCCGTCAACAAAGCCGATGGCGCGAATCTGGAAGCGGCCGAGCGTGCGCGGGCCGAGGCCGCGAATGCGCTGCACTACTTTCCCGCTTCGGCATCGGGATGGACGCAGCGCGCCATCGCCTGCTCGGCGCGTACCGGCGCGGGCATCGGCGAACTGTGGGAGTGCGTGCTCGAATTTGTCGCGCTGACGCAGGCCAATGGAGCGTTTGCGCAGGCGCGCCGCGAGCAGCAGAGGCGCTGGATGCACGAGACCATCGACCGTGCGCTGCGGCAGCGATTCGACGCGCACCCCGCCGTGCAAAGCCGCGTAGCCGCGCTCGAACGTGACGTGACCGAAGGCCGCGCCACGCCTTTTCTTGCCGCACGCATGCTGCTCGATGCCTACGCGCGCGAAACGTAGGAACAAATCTTCAACAAGTGTTCCGGCCGGCGCGCCGGAAGGCAAATCACTTCGTCGCGCGCAGCGCCTGCAATGTCTCGTCGAGCGCCGCTTCCCACGAAGCAAGCTGCACGCCGAAACGATCCTTCAGCTTCGCGTTCGAGAGCACGGAATAAAGCGGCCGCGCGGCCGGGGTGGGATAGTCCTTCGTCGCGATGGCTGTGAGTACTGGCGACTGGACGGCGAGCAACCCGGCAGCGCGGGCGAAGATCGCCTGCGCAAAACCGAACCAGGAAACGGCGCCATCGCACGTCATGTGATAGAGCCCGGCCCAATCCTGCGGCGCGCCAAAGCGCCCGGCAAGAATTCCGGTCACGATAGCGTGCGTGGCGCGGGCGAGCTCGACCGAGGTCGTCGGCGCGCCCACCTGGTCGTCGACAATCGAAAGCCGGTCGCGTTCGCCGGCCAGCCGAAGCATCGTGAGCAAAAAATTCTTTCCGTGCGGTCCGTAGACCCAACTGGTGCGGAAGATCAGAAACCTTCCGCCGATGCTCTCGACCGCCTGTTCGCCGGCTAGTTTGCTGGCGCCGTAAACGTTGAGCGGGCCGGGCGCATCGCTCTCGATCCACGGCGAGGTCTTCGCGCCGTCGAAGATATAGTCGGTCGAATAGTGAACGAAGAGCGCGTTGCGCCGGAGCGCCTCTTCAGCCAGCACGCGCGGCGCGCCCTCGTTGATGGCGCAGGCCAGATCGCGCTCGCTCTCGGCGCGATCGACGGCCGTGTACGCGGCGGCGTTGAAGATTACGTCGGGCGCAGCACGGCGCACCAGCTCGCGCGTCTGCGCGGCATCGGCCAGATCGACGGACTCGCGATCCACGCCGACAATGGAGCCGAAGCCAGAAAAAAACTTCTCCAGCTCGCGCCCGAGCTGGCCGGCGTTGCCAACGATGAGAATGCGTGGATTATCTTTTGAATTCTCGGCCATGATGGGCGCTACGCTCATACCGACGATCTCCAGAGAGTGGAATGTGCTGATGGCATTCTAAATGGCGGACTCGGAGCCGGTATCCCCGGAACCCGCATCGAGGATCGCTGCGAGCGTATGCGCCCGTTCGCCTTGCATCGTGATTCGCCGTACAATGGGCAAGGAGCGATGTTCGCGCCGTCCGCCGTGCTGGCTCTCGCATGAGCCGCTGCATTCCAGTTCCGCCAGCACCGCGAACTCCGCGCATTCCGCTTCATTCTGGAGCCTTCCCCCGATGCCCCGCGTCTATTGCGATGCCAATGCCACCACGCCTCTTGCGCCGGAGGTGCTTGATGCGATGCGTCCGTTTCTCCTGGAAGAGTTCGGGAACGCTTCATCGATCCATCGCGAAGGGCAGCAGGCGCGCAGGGCCGTGGAGCGCGCCCGCGAGACACTCGCCAGCTTTTTTCATTGCCGCGAAGCCGAGGTGATCTTCAACTCCGGCGGGACGGAGGGCGATAACACGGCAATCCTCGGCCTCATGCGCGCCGGCGATCATCTGATTACGACCGCAATTGAGCACGAGGCGGTCTTGCGCGCGGCCGAACGCGCCGGCGCACGTGGCGCGGAGGTTACATTTGTGGCCCCGCGCGCGAACGGACTCGTCGATCCCGAGGAGATTCGTCGCGCCCTGCGGCCCGCGACGCGGCTTGTCAGCGTGATGCTCGCCAACAACGAAACCGGCGTTGTGCAACCCGTCGAAGAGATCGGCAAGATCGTCGCCGAAGCGGGAGCGTACTTCCACATCGACGCGGTGCAGGGCGCCGGCAAAATCGAATTCGACGTGCGGCGCTTTGGCTGCCACCTCTGCTCGATCAGCGCGCACAAAATGCACGGCCCCAAGGGAGTGGGCGCGCTCTACGTGCGGCGCGGCACGCCGCTCGATCCGCTGATGGTGGGCGGAAGTCACGAACGCCGCCAGCGCGCGGGCACGCAAAATGTGCCTGGAATTGTCGCGCTGGGTAAAGCCGCGGAGTTGGTGATGACGAACCTTGTCGATGGAACGATCGAGCGCGTGGCTGCGTTGCGCGACCGGCTCGAAGCGGGAATTTTGCGGATTGCGGGAACGGCCGTCAACGGAGCCGATGCGCCGCGCGTCGCCAACACGACAAACATCCGCTTTGAACAGGTGGAGGGCGAAGCGCTGGTGATTGCGCTCGACCTGAAGGGCGTCGCGGTCAGCGGCGGATCGGCCTGTCACTCCGGCTCGACCGAGCCGAGTCACGTGCTGATGGCGATGGGACTCGACAAGCAGGCGGCCCGCGCCAGTCTGCGCTTCAGCCTGCTGCGCACGGCGACAAAAGAGGATGTGGACCGGGTGCTGCAACTGGTTCCCGAGGCCGTGGAGCATTTGCGGAAACTCGCGCCGACAACAGTTGCCGGCTGATAATGCTCAGTTCTCTCAGCCGGGAATGAATTGAGTCAGGAAGATGTCTTTGTAACGTCTCGTAACTGATAACTGGCAACTGATAACTATGAACTTTGACACTTCCATCGCCGTCGCCATGTCCGGAGGGGTTGACTCTTCGACGACCGCGGCGATCCTTGTCCATGAGGGCGCGCGCGTCGTCGGCCTTACGCTGCAACTTTGGGATCAGACGCGTCTCGCGGGTCGCCACGGCATTCCCGAAGCTCCGAAGGCGGGGCGCTGCTGCTCGCTCGACGACGTGTACGACGCGCGTCGCGTGGCCGAGCAACTCGGCATTCCCTATTACGTCGTCAACCAGGAGGAGCGCTTCGAGCGCGACGTGGTGCGGCCGTTTGTCGCCGAATATCTTTCCGGGCGCACGCCGATTCCATGCTCGCTTTGCAATAACTTTTTGAAGTTCGACCAACTGCTGCGCACGGCGCGCGGCATCGGCGCCGAACGCATCGCCACCGGGCACTACGCGATCAACGAATTCGACGCGCGGCGTGGGCGCTGGATTCTCAAGCGCCCCGCGGATCGCGCCAAAGACCAGACCTATTTTCTCTTCGGCCTCACGCAGGAACAGCTTGCGCGCACGTTGTTTCCGCTCGGCCGCATGACCAAGCCCGAAGTGCGCGCCGCGGCGCGACGGCATGGATTGCGGCTGGCCGAAAAGCCCGACTCGCAAGAGATCTGTTTTGTTCCTGGCGGCGACTACAAGCAGTTTTTATCGGCCTATCTCGAGGAACAGGGCGAAACAATGCCAGAGACCGCGGGCGAACTGGTCACCGCGAGTGGCGCAGTGATCGGTCAACACGACGGCATCTTCAACTTCACGGTGGGCCAGCGCAAAGGGCTTGGCGTCTCATCGCCCTCGCCGCTCTATGTGCTGAAGATCGATCGCGCGAGCCATCGCGTGACCGTGGGCGCGGATGCAGAGCTTGCCACACGCACCCTGCTCGCGCGCCAACTGAACTGGATCGCGATTGAAAAGCTGACGGCGCCGATGCGTGTCGAAGTGAAGATTCGCCACCGGCACGAACCGGCCCGGGCTACGATCGAACCGGAAGGCGCGGATGAATGCGTGGCGACCTTCGACGAGCCGCAGCGCGCGGTCACGCCGGGCCAGTCGGCCGTTTTCTACGACGGCGACGAGGTCGTCGGCGGCGGCTGGATTGCGTAGGACGGCGAAGAGATGGAAGGCCAGCCGCTTGACTCGCGCGGCTTGGCTATAGCCGGCTCGGCTCGCGATCGACAAGCGGAACCCAGAAGCGGAAACGCGCGCCGCCTTCGGGAAGGTTTGCGGCTTCGATGCCGCCGCCGTGCGCCTTGAGGATCGCGCGCGCAATGGCCAGGCCCATCCCCGAGCCTTTGCGCTGGCCCGCGCTGCGCTTGCCGCGATAGAACTTCTCGAAGATGAGCGGAAGATCGTGCGGATCGATGCCTGGGCCGTTGTCCTCGACGAAAAACTCCAGCCGTCCATCGTTGCGTACGCAGTTGAGCTTGACGCGCGCGCCCGGAGGCGTGTGACTGGCCGCGTTTTCGAGTAAATGGCGCAGCACCCGGCCGAGCAACCTCGGATCGAACCAGACGGAGTCACCCAGGGCCGCCTCACCGTTTTCTTCAACCGCGACGCTGACCTTGTGCGACGAGAGAATCTTGCGCGACTCCTCCAGGGCCTGGTCGAGAAACGCACGCCGATTCTGCGGCGCGAGCTGGATCTTCACCACCTGGGCATCGATCTCGGCCATCTCCACGGCCTCGCCGATCAGTTGATCGAGCCGCGTCGCTTCCTCGTCGATGATCCGCGCCATCTCGACGCGCGCGGCCTCATCCAAGCCGTCGCTCGCGAGCAACGTGGTGGACGCCGCGCGGATCGAGGTGAGCGGCGTACGCAACTCGTGTGTCAATGAGTCGATCAGCGCCGTGCGCAGCCGCTCGCCTTCGCGGGCTGCTTCTATGCGGGCCGTGGTCTCCAAAGCCATTGACCGCGCCACGGCGATCGCAACTTGCGCGCAGATGGCCGCCGAAACCTCGCGCGAGAGCACCTCCGGCCGCCACGCCAGCGCCCCCACCGGCCGCAATCCGAGCTGCAATGGCGCGCAGCGATAGCCGCCGAGCGGCACGAGCGTCGTGTTGATTCCCTCCGTCAGCGCCTGCATCTGCGCGCGCACGCTGGCTGGCGCCTCCTCGTTCGAGCGGTAGAAACGGCCGTGGTCGCAGACATAGAGCGCGACGTTTTCGAGGGCGAAGATACGAGCAATCAGTCCAGGCAGACTGCGAATCAGCCGCTCGGCGTCTTCGAAGAGCATCATCTCCTGGCTGAGCGCGTACATCCGGCCCACGTCCGCCTGCCGCCGCTCGGCCTCGAAGGTTTGCCGCCGCGCGCGTTCCGCCAACCGGCTCACGATGATCGAGCCGATCGCAAACGAGGCCATCGCAATCCAGGCCTGCGCCCCTACCAATTGAAAAGTATGCTCTGGAGGAAGAAAGAAAAAATCGAAGGAGAGCGCGCAGATCACGGCCATAAATAGCGAAAGTGCGATGCCCGCTCTGCTCGCCGCCCAGACCACCAGGACCAGAAACACCGTTGCCGCCGTGGTCGAGTTCACGCCCGGCAGCACCAGCAGCGCGGTGGTGAGCGCAGCGGCCGCGGCCGCCAGCAGCCAGCCGCGAATCGTACTGTGGATCGTGCGCGCGTCCATTGGCTTCCTGAACGGAATCATAACCGCCGAAGGCATTTTGTGAAATGGTGCGCTGCGATGATGTACTCTTCGAGGGGAAGAAGGACTCCATGCCCGGACGCATTCTGGTGATCGACGACGAGGTGCAGATTACGCGCGTGCTGCGCGCATCGCTCTCGGCGCAGGGCTACGACGTACGCACAGCCAATGATCCCGACGAAGGCATCCGTCTCTTCACGGAATGGCCTCCAGACCTGGTGATTACCGATCTGATGATGCCGAATCTGAGCGGCGTCGAAGTCTGCCGCTTCATTCGCGCGCGGGGCGCGACGCCCGTGGTCGTGCTCTCTGTACGCGAGCACGAGCGCGCGAAGGTCGAGGCGCTCGACGCCGGCGCCGACGACTACGTGACCAAGCCCTTCGGCATTCAGGAACTGCTGGCGCGCGTGCGGGCGCATCTGCGTCGCGCTCCCGAGCGCGCCACGGCGGCCATCGAGGCCGGCGATTTCCTGGTGGACGCAGAGGCGCACAGCATCGCCGTGCGCGGCAGGCCCATTCACCTTACGCCCAAGGAGTTCGATCTGCTGCTGCATCTGGCCCGCAACGCAGGCAAGGTGATGACGCACCGCGCTCTGCTGACGGCCGTCTGGGGCGCGCAGTCGGCGCACCAGCCGGAATATCTTCGCGTCTTCGTCGGCCAGTTGCGCAAGAAACTTGAAAGCGAAACCGGCCGCCAGTACATCCAAACCGAGCCCTGGGTCGGCTACCGTTTCGTGCCCGAGGGATGGACGGGCGGCGAGGAAGATCGCTGATCCTTACGACTTATTTAGAAATTCTTTTCGATACTCAAACACAGCGAGGCGCAGAATCAATTTCAGTCCGGCGGCGGGTGAAGTCTCCGGACGCATTCTGGCGCTAAGTCCAGTGGTCATCGCCGCTGAGCCGCGACGCAATGCAATGGAATCTGCCGGCGCGCGATTGCGAGGACTTCGCGGCAGCGTCAACGAGGAGATCTTTCATGCAGGATGCAGCGATGCTTCTGTTCACCGTTATTTTCTTCGCCCTGGCCTTTCTCTACGTCAAGGCCTGCCAGAAGTTGAGGTAGATGATGCCTATCGATTGGATCTCGGCCGCCGCGCTGGCCTGTGCGATTTTTCTGCTGGCCTATCTGGCCTTCACGCTGCTTTACCCGGAGAAGTTCTGAATGTCCGCCAATGGCTGGCTGCAATTCGCGATTTACGCTCTCGTCCTGCTCGCCCTGGTGCGCCCAGTCGGCATCTATCTGGCGCGCGTGCTCGAAGGCGAGCGCACATGGCTCGATCCTGTCTTTCGCCCCATCGAGCGGCTGCTTTACAAGCTCTGCGGCGTGAACGCGGAAAAGGAGATGAACTGGCGCGAGTATGCCTTTGCCGCACTGGGTTTTTCGGCGGTGAGCCTGGTGTTGACCTACGCAATCGAGCGCATGCAGGGGCTCTTCGCGGGCTGGGCCAATCCGCAGCATCTGGCCGCCGTCGGTCCGGATCTTGCCTGGAACACCGCCGCCAGTTTCACCACGAACACCAACTGGCAGTCGTACACGCCTGAAACGACCATGAGCTACCTGACGCAAATGACCGCTCTCGCCACGCACAACTTCTGGTCGGCGGCCCTGGGAATCTGCGTCGCCGTGGCGCTGATTCGCGGCATCCGGCGCACGGAGAGCAAAACCATCGGCAACTTCTGGGTCGACATGACACGCACACTTTTCTATGTGCTGCTGCCGGCCTGCGTCGTCTACGGTTTGCTGCTGGCGTGGCAGGGTGTGCCGCAGAACTTTCATCCGTACACTGTCGCGCACACGCTCGAAGGCCAGACGCAGACCATCGCCGAAGGGCCGGTGGCTTCGCAGGAAGCCATCAAGATGCTCGGCACCAATGGCGGCGGTTTCTTCAGCGCCAACAGCGCCCATCCCTACGAAAACCCGACGCCGCTCACGAATTTTCTGGAGATGCTTTCGATCTTCCTCATTCCCGCCGGCCTCACCTTCACGCTGGGCCGCATGACCGGCTCGCCCGGCCACGGATGGGCGGTCTTCGGCGCCATGTTCGCGCTCTTCGCCGTGGGCTTCACGGTGTGCTACTGGGCCGAGTCGCAGCCGCATCCGTTGATTCACAACGCCGTGCAAATGCGCACCGCAACCGCTCCCGGCGGCAACATGGAAGGCAAAGAGACGCGCTTCGGCATTGCCAATTCCGCGCTCTTCGCCACCATCACCACCGACGCCAGTTGCGGCGCGGTCAACGCCATGCACGACAGCTTTACTCCGCTCGGCGGCATGATCCCGCTCATCAACATCATGCTCGGCGAGGTCGTCTTCGGCGGCGTGGGCGCGGGGCTCTACGGAATTCTCATCTTCGTTGTGCTCGCAGTCTTTATCGCCGGCCTGATGGTCGGCCGCACGCCGGAGTATCTCGGCAAGAAGATCGAGGCCTACGACGTGAAGATGGCCATGCTCTACGCGCTCATCTTTCCCCTGGCGATCCTGACCTTCAGCGCCGTCTTTGTGCTGCTGCCGAAGGTGGGACTCGCCTCGCTCGCCAACCAGGGACCGCACGGATTCAGCGAGATTCTCTACGCATTCACCTCCGCCGCGGGCAACAATGGCTCGGCTTTCGCGGGTCTGAACGCCAACACCTGGTGGTATAACGTCTGCCTGGGCTGGGAGATGCTCATCGGCCGCTTCCTGATGATGATTCCGGTGCTGGCCCTGGCCGGCAATCTGGCGCAGAAGAAGAGCATTCCGCCCTCGCCCGGAACCTTCCCGGTGAATTCGGCGCTCTTCGCTGTGCTGCTCGTCGGCGTGATTGTGATCGTGGGCGCTCTGACCTTCTTCCCGGCGTTGAGCCTGGGACCGATCCTCGAAGATCTGCTGCTGCACGCAGGCAAACTGTTTTGAGCGACTGGACGCTCGCTTTTCGCTTCTAGCTTCTAGCTAGAGGCACAGGCACGGCGCTGATTCCGCAACTGCTCGCGTCGGCATGACGAGCTAGAAGCTAGGAGCTAGAAGCTAGGAGCTGTCTTCAGAAACGGATTGTTATGGCAGAAAAAAAGAGTCTCTGGAATACGAAGATCATGGCGCAGGCGGCGCTCGATAGCCTGCGCAAGCTCGATCCGCGCGGCATGGTGAAGAATCCCGTGATGTTCGTCGTCGAAGTTGGCTGCGTGCTCACCACGGCGCTGCTCATCGACAATACGGTGCATCATCGCGCGGGCTTCGGCTTCAACCTGCAGATCGTGCTCTGGCTCTGGTTCACGGTGCTGTTTGCGAACTTTGCCGAAGCCATGGCCGAGGGCCGCGGCAAGGCGCAGGCCGACACGCTGCGCAAGGCCAAGGGCGAAACGATCGCCAAAAAATACAAGGACGACGGCAGCTTCGAGGAGGTCGTCAGCGGCGACCTGCGCGCGGGTGACATCATCTACGTCGAAGCCGGTCACTACATTGCCGGCGACGGTGAGGTCATCGAAGGCGTGGCCTCGGTGGATGAGTCGGCAATCACCGGCGAGTCGGCGCCGGTGATTCGCGAGGCCGGCGGCGACCGCTCGGCCGTCACCGGCGGGACAAAAGTTTTGTCGGACTGGATCAAAGTCAAAA
>JAJYFB010000030.1 GCA_021785495.1 Acidobacteriota bacterium
TCGGGAACCGCGTAATCGCTGGCGTGATCGTTGTAATACTGCTGAATCTGCTGCGCGCTCGGCTGCGGAACGCCTCCGGGCACCTGATCCTGCGTGAAAGTGAAGTAGCTGATCGTGCGCTCTTCGGGAACGGCCTTGGCGTAGCGGGCGGCGTTGTTCTGGAAAAACGCCTGCAGCTCGCCGTCGGAGGGATTGATCGTCTTGCGCAGATCGTCGGACGAAATCACGGCGTAATCGAACTTGATCTTGATGTTTTGCTTCAGGTAGGCGGCGCGGACCTCCTGATCGCTGACGGTGACGCCTGCCGTGATATACGCCTGCAAGCGCTCGATCGTGATCTGGTCCTTGATCTCGCTCTCGAACCTGTCCACCGACTCATGCAGCCGGTCGTCGATCAACTGGCGATAGGCTTGATCGCCGATGAACTTGCCGTCCGGGAAGAGAACCTGGCCGGTGGGGCCGGTGCGCAGATAGCGGCGCACGTCGTCGCTCGTGGCGCGGATGCCCAGCTTGTGCGCCTCCTGCAGGAGCACCGCCTGCTGCACCAGTTGCTGGCCGATCTCCTGCTCGTAAAGCTGCACGATCATCGGATTTTCGGCGTACTGCGGGCTGCGCTCGCGCAACTGGTTCTGGGCCGTCTCTTCGACGCGCGTCTGGCTGATGGTGTCGCCGGTGGAAAGAATGCGGCTATACCAGTGCGGGTAGACCACGGCATAGGTGTCGGGCGCCGAAGCGCCCATGCCGGCCAAGCCGGGAATCAGGTAAACCACCATGGCCACCGATGCGGCGCCGATGATGACGACAAACAATGCCTTGGTGACGCGATTGTCCGATTGCAGGAAGCGAATCATGGATGGATCGGGACCTTCTACTCTCTACGCGCACTCGCGCGTCGTACTCCGCCGGGCACGGGCCGAATCAGGCTCGGGCCAACCTGCAACGTTCCGGCGGTCTTGCGATGCGCAGCTCTCGCTGATTTGCGACTCTGCCATTATAGACGACGCGCAATCGGACGCCACAGGCCGTTTTTTGCGCAGTCGGGGCAACGGGCGAACGGACGTGGCCGCGCCGCATGTGGGCGGGTATGATGAACTAAGATTTGCCGCGCCCGCTTCCTGCGCATCCTGTGGCGCGGCAGGAGAACGATGGACGACAAGCGCCCCATGAAACCCGACCTGCGCGTCACGGTAGCCGGCATCGAACTGACGAATCCGGTGATCGCCGCCAGCGGCGCCTTTGGCTACGGCATCGAATTTGAAGAGATTGTCTCGCTCGAGCGACTGGGCGGGTTTGTCACCAAGGGCATCTCGCTGGAGCCGATCGCCGGCAATCCGGCGCCACGCATTGTGCAGACGGCGGCCGGCATGTTGAACGCCGTCGGCCTGCAGAACGTGGGCGTCGAGGAATTCATCGCGCGCAAGCTGCCCCCGCTCCGCCGCTATGCGAAGTGCAAGACAATCGTCAACGTCTTCGGCTACACGGTCAACGAGTACATCGGCGCGATCGAGCGGCTGAACGAGGCCGAGGGCATCGCCGCGTACGAGCTGAATGTCTCCTGCCCCAATGTTCACGCCGGCGGCATGGCCTTCGGCGCCGATCCCGGCTCGCTCGAATACCTTGTCAGCCGCGCCAAGGCCGCCGCCAGCCGGCCGCTGATCGTCAAGCTGACGCCGAACGTCACCTCGATCGCGCACCTGGCGCAGGTGGCCGCCGATACCGGCGCCGACGCGCTGAGCGTCGTCAATACTTTCCTGGCCATGTCGATCGACGCCGAAACCCGCAGGCCGCGTCTGAGCAACGTCACCGGCGGGCTGTCGGGACCGGCGATCAAGCCCATCGCCCTGCGGCTTGTCTGGGAGGCCGCGCGCGCCGTCAAGATTCCGGTGATCGGCATGGGCGGCATCGTCACACCGGCCGACGCCGTCGAGTTCCTGCTGGCCGGGGCCACGGCCATCCAGGTGGGAACGGCCAGCTACGCCGACCCGATGGCGACCGAACGGCTGGCCAAGGGGCTCGAATCGTGGTGTAAAAGCCACAATGTGGTCAAGCTGAGCAGCCTGACCGGCGCGCTGGAGCTACCAGCTCCCGCCCGGCAGGAATAAACGGCGCAAAACCGCCTGGTTTCCGCAGCGCGGCCGGACCGCGTGACCGCGTGCGGAATCCCTCCGCATCAGGAACGAAGCGCCGAAGGCCGTGCGCCGCATGAGTCCAGCAGCGCCCGCAGACGCGCCAGCGGCAGGCCAACCACGTTGAAGTAGCAACCCTCGATGCGCGGAATCCAGCAGGCCGCGCGACCCTGAATGGCGTAGGCTCCGGCCTTGTCCATCGGTTCGCCGGTGGCCACGTAGCGGGCGATCTCCGCCTCCGGGAAGGGATCGAATTGCACCGTGGTCGTTTCGGCCGCGGCCTCGGTTCCCGTGGCGGTCGCCAGCGCGATGCCGGTCATCACGCGATGCGTGCGCCCGGAGAGCCGCCGTAACATGCGCGCGGCGTCGGCCGCATCCGCGGGCTTGCCGAGGATCGCGCCGTCGAGCGTGACCGTGGTGTCGGCGCCGAGTACGACGAGCGTGTCGCCTTCGCCGAGGTTGTTCGCTTCGCCGCCGGGCACGCGCAGTTGGCGATAAACGGCTTCAGCCTTTTCGCGCGCCAGCCGCGTGACGTAGGCCGCCGGGTCTTCGTCCGGCTGCGGCTCCTCGTCGATCTGCGCCGGGTGGACCGCAAAGCGGAATCCGGCCTGCGCGAGCAGCTCGCGGCGGCGCGGAGAGGCGGAGGCGAGAATCAGCATACAGGCCATTATGACAGGTGCGGCCGATTGCTCTTTGCGCGTATAGACTAAGGACGGGACCGGTTTTGCGAGACCATCCGGTCCGGACAAGGTCGCAATGCACTTCAATTTCGATTTCACGTTGGTTCAGGTTCTTTGGACGCTCACCTTTGCCGCGCTGCTGGTTTTGCTGGTGGTGCTGCTGGGGCGCGATCGCGTGAGCCGCTTCCCCTGGTTTACGACCTCGATCACTCTGGTGGCCGTGCGCATGCTGATCGGCCGTCTGCTCTTCCACCGCTTGGCCCAGGTGGTCGCCGGCGAAATCTTTCTTCCGCTGGCGGCTTTGGCCGCGATCGTCTCCCTGCTTGTGGCCGTTGAGATTGCGCGCAGCGCTTTTGCGGGGGCGGGACGCAGAGCGTGGCTTGTGGCGACGGTCGTGCTGCTGGCGGCGGCCGGCCTGACGGTGGCTCTCTGGGGGCCGTGGCCGCCGTTCAAAACGCTCTTTGCCGCCTCGACCATCGCGGTTCTGCGTACGACGGAGCTTGTCGCGCAGAAGGTTGATCTGCTGGCCAGCCTGCTGACCGTCGAGGTCGGCCTGCTGGTGGCGATCTTCGGCCGCCGTTTCAAGGCCGGCTGGCACAGCCACACGCAGCAGATCTCGATCGGCCTGGCGATGGTCTCGCTGACGCAGTTGACGATTCGCGCCTGCGTGCAACATGTCGCCATGCACACGGAGATTCACAACCAAACCGAGTATAAGCGCGTTGTGGATCTTGTGACCTCGTTGAATAACGCCAACAGCGTGGTCTTTCTCTCGGCGCTGCTGTGGTGGATCGCCTGCCTGTGGATCAACGAGCCGGGAACGGAGAACCCGGCAACGGGGAACGAGACGCAGGAACCGGTCTCGAATTGATCCAGCCTTGAACTTGATCCAGCCTTGATCTTGATCCAGCCTTGATTCAACCCGATGGATCGGGCGGCGCAATGCCGCTTTCGCGTCCATCCATCGCCGCGTTTTGCCATCGCCGCATTCTGTGCGAACGCCGTATTTTATGCGAAGAATCCAGCGCGCAGGGCCGGAGGTTTCGATCCGGTTTGCGGAATCGCCATCGTACGCCGCCCCGGCCGCGCGCCCGCCGTCAGACGGTTTTGCGCCTCGCGACCGGCTTCAGCTCGGCGGCGCGCGAGAGCAGATACGCGCGAAATGCGGCCGCATTGCCGGTGGGTTTTTGCCCGGAGGGATAGGCGAGAGAAAACATCCGGGTCAGCGTCAGGCCGCGCACGCGGGCAGTTTGCAGCGTTCCCAGCGAAAGCCGGTTGCGCAGCGCCTGGCGCGAGACAAAGGTGACGCCCAGTCCGGCCTCCACGGCATTCAGCAGGCCGACGGTCGAGTCCAGTTCCATGCGCACGCGAAGATCCTTGCGCCGGAGTCCGGCGCGCTCCAGCGCGCGCTCCAGCACGCGCCGCGTTCCAGAGCCGAACTCGCGCATCAGCAGCGGTTCGTCGTTGAGCGACTCGATTTCAATCTCACGATCGGCCCATGCGTGATGCGCGGGGACCACCAGCACCATCTCGTCCTGCATGAACGGTTCGGTGCGCACATCCTTGCGCAGCGCCGGTCCTTCGATCAGCGCAATCTGGATACGATGCGCCACGAGCGCCTCAAGGATTTCGTCGCTGTTGCCGCTGATGGCCGTCAGATCGACGCGCGGATTGTCATGCAGAAATTCAGCGACGAGATACGGAAGCACGTACTGACCGATGGTCTGCGAGGCGCCGATGGCCAGCGGACCGGCCCATTGGCCGCCGGCTCCGGCCACGGCGGCAAAGGCCTCGGCGGAGATCTCCTGCAGGCGCTGCGCGTAGGGCAACAGCGTCTTTCCGGCGGTGGTCAGCGCGATCCGGCCGCCGCTGCGGTCGAACAGCGGCACGCCGTAGTCGGCTTCGAGGCTCTGAATCTGCTGCGTCACGGCCGGCTGCGTCAGCAGCAGCTCTTCGGCCGCGCGGCTGAAGTTCAGGTGCATCGCCACCACCCGGAAGACCTTCAGGCGGAAGTTTTCCATCGCGATTCTCCAGTTCCCGCGCGCAAGCGTCCCTCCCGCGCCTCTGTGCGCAGAAAGACGCACACCGCCGGGCGTCCGCCGGGCCGGCTCCGCGATCATCGATAACAAAAGTGTACGAGTGAAGAGCGCAGCGGCGCAAAAATCGCCGTATTCCAGGCGGAAACGGTCACGCAGTTCCAGGCTCGTAGGCGCGGGAACCGCTGCGCCGTTCGCTAGCTGGTTCGCGCTGCCGCGGGTTGAGTGGGTTGCGCAGGAGACGCCGGCTGCGGCTGAGGCGCACGCGCGGGAATCGCGGCTCCTGGCGGCATCGAAACCGGGTTGCTGACAGACGGCATAATCAGACTCTTGATAAGCGGTTCGCCCATGATGCCTCCTCGCTAGTCCTATTTTACATCGTATGTGGATGCAAGGTAGTCCACGGCATCCTGCTTCGCACGATCGAGCAGCGATTTCCGCATGGATAATCCGTCGGGAAAATCGTGACTTTCAGCTTCAAGTTGAAGTTTTCTAAGTTGGTGCAGTCGCTTCACAATCTCTTCGTCGGAATAACGACCACTGAAGACGCTTTCCCATTCCAATTGCGTATCGATGAAAAGGTTGTTGAGCGTGACGGCGTGCGCGCATGCGGCCTTATGCAATTTGGCAAACGGGAAGACATCCTTCAAAGCGTCCGCAAGCTGCGATGCCGCAATCAGTGCACCCCAGACGAAGGCGTACTGCCTCCAGATCGTCCATGCGGCAATACCACCGCAGGAGACGATTGCCTTGAGTGCGCCAAGCCCAGTCACCCATCTGTTGAGATTGTTCCGGTAGAGACGGATTGCAGAGGCCGCCGTTTTCAGCGCGTACATCTGGTCCCAGTACAACCGCTGCTGCCGGTGAGGATCCTGGCCGTTCTCGTCCATCTTGTCCCTTTCTTCCACGCGGAGGGCCGGGAGAAGTTTCCGGTCGCAACAAGTTTACTGTAAGAACGGAAGAGCGGCGGGAGGGTGGAAAACCGGCCCACTGGGCCGTAAGCGATGCGCTGGTGAACCCGTCCTAAGACGGTGGAGCTCCCCGCGGTTCGTCAGGCATTCCGGACTGGCGGACACTGCACACAGAACCGATGGTCGAGTCGAGCCCCTGTTCGTTGAATGTTGGTTCAACCAGCGTTGATCCCTCACCTGCTTTGCAGGCCGGTTTCTATTGCGGATAGTAGGGGGAATCGCGCGGAATTGCAAGTCTTGCGCGCGGGCGCGAGGTGTGATAGGCGCGCGGCGGCCGCTGAAGGAACCGGCGATGCAAAGTCGTGTCTTGCTGCAAAAACAGGCGCGGCGGAAGCGGAACTCTTCTGAACGCATCGCGATTGGACGCCTCGTTGCCTCAGCATGGTTGAGAAGGCCGCGCCGTCTCCTGTGCGCCAGCGCAAGCCGCTTCCATCTCCGCCGCGACTACGGCGGCCACGGCGTCGATCGCGCCCCGCTCTCCGTTCGCGCGCGGAAGATGCAGCGCCTCGCGAATGGCCCGCAGATCGTTTTGCATGGCGGCGCGGACCGGGCCGTCGGGCAGCAAGGGCTCAAGCGACTGAACGATTTTTTTCGCTGTAAAATCCTGCTGAATCAGCTCGGGAACTGCGCGTTTTCCTGCGATCAGGTTGGCCATGGCCACATGCGGCACCTTCACCAGCCGCTTGGCGATGGCAAAGGTCAGCGGCGAGACGCGATAGACCACGACAAAGGGGTTGCCGAGCAGCGCCGCTTCGACCGTCGCGGTTCCGCTGGCCACCACGCTGGCGCGGGCGTGAAAGAGCGCGGCGCGGGCATCGTCCATAAACCGCACCGGCAGATCGCCGCCCAGCCGCCGCGCCGTTTGCGCAATGGCCTTGCGCTGGACCGCGTCGAGCGTGGGCGCGAGCGGAACAGAAAATTCAAGGTCTTGCCGCCCGGCGGCGATCCTGTTCTCTCGCAGTTGCCGTGCCGCGCGAAGCATCTCCGGCAGATTGGCCTCGATCTCGCGAATCCGGCTGCCGGGCAGCAGGCCGATCCACATCTTCGCCGGGTCGAGGCCGCTGGTGGCGGCAAACGCCTCGCGGCCGACCGAGGGCAGCGGCAAATCCGCCAGCGGATGGCCCACGAACTCGGCCGCGATGCCGCGCACGCGATAATACGGCTCCTCGAAGGGGAAGATCACGAGCATCCGCTGGACGTAGCGCTCGACCAGGCGGATGCGGTGCTGCTTCCAGGCCCAAAGCTGCGGGCTCACAAAGTACACAACGGGAATGCCCAGCCGGCGAAGCTCCCGCGCCAGCCGGAAGTGAAAATCGGGAAAGTCGATGAGCACGGCCACGGCCGGCCGGCGCGTGCGAATCTCCCGCCGGAGCCTGCGAAAAGCACCGTAAATGCGCGGCAGATGGCGCACGACCTCCGTAAAGCCCATCGCCGCCACCTCTTCGGCGCGAACGAGGCACTCGACCCCGGCGGCGGCCATCCTCGGCCCGCCCATCCCGAAGAGGTTCGCATGTTTGCCGTTGCGGGCCAGGTGGTCGCGAAGCGCTACGGCCAGTTGCGCGCCGTACAGCTCGCCGCTGGCCTCGCCGGCCGAGATGAAGATCGAAGCATTCATGGATCGACGCCGCTCCCGCCGCAGGCTCTCCTCATCATAGCGGCAGGCGCCACCCGTTTTTGCCCGCTGCAGCGCTTCTTCAGGGCCATCGCATGAACGAAGCCAGCGCACGCAATGAACTCCGCGTTTGATCTGTCCACCGGTTGCGTCCCGTAGGGACAGGCGAAAATAGCCCAGGGTGGAGCGCAGGGACGACGCGGAGAAGAACCGTTCGCGCCCCGGAGGGGCGCGGCGATCCCGCGATGCAAACAAAAAGCGATTCATGCGATCGCCCTGGGCGCTTCTTCGCACGCATCGAATCCCTGTTACATCCCCCAGCCTGCCGGTGGTAGGCTTTGCTGTGGAACAACGAGGGGGTGCGCGATGCGGATGTTTTCCTGGGTTGGGATGGGAACGGTATTGGCGGCTGGATTGAGCCTCGCGGCGCAGGCCGCGCCGAAGCCGCCCGCCGCTCGCAACGCCGCTGCTCCGGCAGCCATCATGCGCCCTGCGCCTGCGAACGATCCGGTGGCCGATCCGGTGGCCGATCCGGTGGCCGATCCCGTGGCCGATTCGAAGGCCGTCGTCGCCTTCGGGCGCGCGCGGTTCACCGTGCTCACCCCGCAGTTGATCCGCATGGAGTGGTCGGCCACGGGCCAATTCGAAGACCACGCCTCGCTCGTCTTTCTGAACCGGCGGCTGCCCGTGCCGAAGTTTGCGAAAACCGTCTCGAAGGACGGCGGCAAACTCAGCATTGAAACGAGCGCTCTCACGCTGAACTACGCGCCCGCCGGCGAGGGCCGCTTTACGGCTGACGACCTTTCCATCGCGCTGACCGTCGATGGCAAGCCGGTGGTTTGGCATCCCGGCGACGCCAATCCCGAAAATCTCCTCGGCACGACGCGCACGCTCGACGCCGCGCGCGGCAATCAGACGCAGCAGCCCATCGAGCCGGGGCTGGTCTCGCGCGCGGGCTGGACGCTGGTGGACGACTCGAACCGTTCGCTCTTCGACTCGGCCGACTTCCGTTTTCTCCGCGGCGAAAACAGCCCCTGGCCGTGGGCGATGGCGCGGCCGGCCAGCGAAGCCGCGGGCAAGTACGTCGATTGGTACTTCTTCGGCTACGGCCACGATTACAAACAGGCGCTCGGCGACTTTGTCCGCGTGGCCGGCCGCATTCCGCTGCCGCCGCGTTTCGCCTTCGGCGTCTGGTGGTCGCGCTACTGGGCCTATAGCGACCAGGAGTTGAACGAACTGGTCAAGGGCTTCCACAAAAACGACACGCCGCTCGACGTGCTCGTCATCGACATGGATTGGCACCTGAGCGACCAGCAGTTGCGCACCATGGGCGCGGTCGATCAATCGGGCCAGATGCTCGGCTGGACCGGCTACACCTGGAACAAGGTGCTCTTTCCCGATCCCACGGCCTTTCTCAAGCGCCTGCACACCGAGGGCCTGAAGACCACGCTCAACCTGCATCCGGCCTCGGGCATCGAGCCCTGGGAGCAGGCGTACCCGGCGATGGCCCGCGCCATGGGCATCGATCCGGCGACGAAAAAGTACATCCCCTTCGATCCCACCAACAAAAAATGGGCCGTGAACTACTTCAAGTGCGTGCTGCATCCGCTCGAAGAGCAGGGCATCGATTTCTGGTGGCTCGACTGGCAGCAGCAGCCGCTGATGACCAATCTCCCGGAGCTGAGCACCACCTGGTGGCTCAACTATCTCCACTTCACCGACCAGCAGCGCGAGGGCAAGCGCCCGCTGCTCTTCCATCGCTGGGGCGGGCTCGGCAACCATCGCTACCAGATCGGCTTTTCGGGCGACACCATTTCGGTTTGGGATTCGCTCGCCTTTCAGCCGTGGTTCACGGCCACCGCGGCCAACGTGGGCTACGCCTACTGGAGTCACGACATCGGCGGCCACATGCCCGGCGCGGTCGATCCCGAACTCTACACGCGGTGGGTGCAGTTCGGCGTCTTTTCGCCGATCCTGCGCACGCACACGACGAAAAATCCCGACGCCGAACGGCGCATCTGGGCTTATCCCGAGCCGTATTCCTCGACCATGCGCTCGGCCTTCCAGTTGCGCGAGGCAATGATGCCCTATCTGTACACCGAGGCGCGCCGCACCTACGACAGCGGCGTCGCCTTCTTCCGCCCGCTCTACTACGACTGGCCGGAGGACGCTGCCGCCTACACCAGCAAAAACGAGTATCTCTTCGGCGATCAGATGATCGTCAATCCCATTGTCGCGCCCGC
Organism: Acidobacteriota bacterium; assembly: GCA_021785495.1. Classification (GTDB taxonomy): domain Bacteria; phylum Acidobacteriota; class Terriglobia; order Terriglobales; family Acidobacteriaceae; genus Telmatobacter. The sequence goes on from JAJYFB010000030.1 coordinate 9,669, forward strand.
CGACCCCATCACGGGCCTCGCCGCCGAGCCGCTCTGGCTGCCCCAGGGCGACTGGATCGAGCAGCCCACGGGCAAGCGCTTCACCGGACCGGTCGCAACCCGGCGCAGCTTCACCATCGCGCAGATTCCGGTCTACGGAAAGGCCGGGGCGATTGTGCCCATGCAGCCGCCCATGCAGCACGCGGGCCAAAAGGCCGTCGATCCACTCGTCGTGAACATCTGGCCGCTCACTCCGGGCCAGCGTTCGAGCTACACGCTCTACGAGGATTCGGGCCACGCGGTCGATTATCAGCGCGGCGTCTTTGCACGCACGCCCCTCCGGGCCACGCAAACGGGCGATACGCTGCGCGTCGAGATCGGCCCGGTTGCAGTCGGCCCCGGCGGCGGTTATCCCGGCCTCTTGCAGCGGCGCGGCTACGAACTGCGGCTGCCCGCCGATTGGCCGCCCGTGGCCGTGACCGTGGACGGCAAGGCGGTTCCTTTCGTCAAACCCGGCGCGCAGGGCGGCTGGCGCTTCGCGGGCAACACGCTGACGACGATCGTTCCCGTGCCGACCGAAAGCACGGCGGCGAAGGTGGTTGTCGAGGTGCGCCGCGCCGAGGGATCGGCGGCGCGCAGGGACGCGATCGACGGATTCGCGGGCAAAATGTCGTTGCTGCGCGCAGCCTACGACGCCATGCAAGCGACGGGGCCGGTGGCCGGGCCGTCGCTGGCGCTGGTCGACGCCATGCAGAGCGGCGACCGGCTCAGCTACTTTCCAGAAACCATCGATCGCGAGCTCGTGCATCTGCAAAAAGAGACCGCGCAGGCGCAATCGGACCTCGACGCGCTCGACAAGGTCTTCGAGCAGTGGCTGAGCGATCCTCGTCGCCGCATCGGCGGCGCCACGACGGCTCCGGCCGACGTGGCCAGCGAAAAACAGAAGCGCCGTGACGCGCTGCACCGCGCCGAGGCCATGCTGGCCGCGGTGGAGAAATGATTTTTCTTTGGTGCGACTTGCAAAATTCAAATCCAGATGCCTTTGTCTCCAGCAGCCAAAGCCCGAAGAGTTTTTTCCATGCCGGTGGCCCGGCTAAAACCGTACCCATCGTTGAGCGGAAGTGACCGGGGCGTTCGTCCCTACCGGGCTGGCTTTTGCCACGCTCGCAGGATTTGCAATTCGCACCGGCCGGTCATCATCGGAATGCCTCCGAACACACCCGCAGACGCTCACTACGGCCGTGACCACGGCCACGACACGATTGCTCGCTGCGCCTAAACGCGAGCCCTGTTTTCGAGATGTGAGTGAAATTCACTCAAATTTTATTGGGAAAACCCTTGACAAATTTCGGGCGGCTGCCTATCTTTAGCAATTGGAAGACGAGAGTGCTAGCAGTTCGGCCCGGCAAGCGCCAAGCCGACGGGCCGGTCGCACCGGCCAGCAGCGCTCCGCGATCCCGCAGAGTTTTTCAACCCCAAAACCCGCCAGGCGGGCGCAAGCCTGTCGCGCGGGAAGGAGAAGCGAAGCATGACAGCAACGTCTGTGAAGACCGCGTTCACCCCGCTCCACGACCGCATTCTGGTGCGCCGGGTGGAAGAGACCGAAACCATTCGCGGGGGCATCATCATCCCCGACAGCGCCAAGGAAAAGCCGCAGGAGGGCGAAGTCATCGCCGTCGGCAAGGGCAAGTCGAACGACGAGGGCAAGGTGTTTCCGCTGGACGTGAAGGCCGGCGACCGCGTGCTCTTCGGCAAGTACTCGGGCACCGAGATCAAGATCGACGGCGAAGAGTTCCTCATCATGCGCGAGGAAGAAGTTCTCGGCATTCTGAAGAAGTAAGCGCGCGCTGCGGCGCGCGAGTTGTCAGTTTTCAGTTCTCAGTGGTCAGCAAGTGCTGTGGATGAACCGCAGGCAGACGACGAGACAAAGACTGACAACTGACAACTGACAACTGAAAACTCTTAGGAGAGAACAATGGCAAAGCAGATTTTGCACGGTGAAGAATCCCGGCAGGCGATCCTGCGCGGCGTGAATGCGCTGGCGGACGCGGTGAAGGCGACGCTCGGGCCGAAGGGCCGCAACGTGGTGATCGAGAAGAAGTTCGGCTCGCCGACGATCACCAAGGACGGCGTGACGGTGGCCAAGGAGATCGAACTGAAGGACGCGCTCGAGAACGTGGGCGCGCAGTTGGTGAAGGAAGTCGCCTCGAAGACCTCGGACGTGGCCGGCGACGGCACCACGACGGCGACGGTTCTGGCGCAGTCGATCTATCGCGAGGGCGTGAAGACGGTGGCCGCCGGCGCCAACCCGACGGCGCTCAAGCGCGGCATCGAGAAGGCCGTCGCGGCCGTCATCGGCACGCGCGACAAGGACGGCAATTGGGCCGAGGGCGGTGCCCTGGGCAAGCTCTTAACAAAAGTCGAAAATTCTCCTGAGAAGATTGCCCAAGTCGGCGCAATCTCGGCCAATGGCGATGAAGAGATCGGCGGCATCATCGCCGAGGCGGTCAAGGTTGTCGGCAAGGACGGCGTGATCACCATCGAAGAGTCGAAGACCATGCACACCGGCCTCGAAACGGTCGACGGCATGCAGTTCGACCGCGGCTACCTGAGCCCCTACTTCGTGACCGACGCCGAGCGCCTGGAAGCGATTCTGGACGATCCGTACATCCTGATCTACGAGAAGAAGATCAGCGCCATGAAGGATCTGCTGCCGCTGCTCGAGCAGGTGGCCCGCAACGGCAAGCCGCTTTTGATCATCGCCGAGGACGTTGAGGGCGAGGCGCTGGCGACCCTGGTCGTCAACAAGCTGCGCGGCACGCTGAACGTCTGCGCGGTCAAGGCTCCGGGCTTTGGCGATCGCCGCAAGGCGATGCTGGGCGACATCGCGGTGCTGACCGGCGGCAAGGCCATCACCGAAGACCTGGGCATCAAGCTCGAAGGCGTGAAGATCGAGGATCTGGGCCGGGCCAAGCGCGTGACCATCGACAAGGACAACACCACGATCGTCGACGGCGCCGGCAAGGCCAGCGACATCGAGGGCCGGGTCAAGGAGATCCGCTCGCAGATCGAGAAGACGACCAGCGACTACGACAAGGAGAAGCTGCAAGAGCGTCTGGCGAAGCTGGTGGGTGGCGTGGCCATCATCAAGGTGGGCGCGGCGACCGAGACCGAGCTGAAGGAGAAGAAGGCCCGCGTCGAGGACGCGCTGCACGCCACGCGCGCGGCCGTCGAGGAAGGCATCGTTCCGGGCGGCGGCGTGGCCCTGGTGCGCTGCGTTCCGGCTGTCGAAAAGCTGGTGGGCTCGCTCGAAGGCGACGCGAAGATCGGCGCCCAGATCGTGCTGCGCTCGCTCGAAGAGCCGCTGCGCCAGATCGTGGCCAATGCCGGCAAAGAGGGCGCGGTCGTAGTGGCCAAGGTTATCGCGGGTAAGGCGAAGCACGGTGACAACTACGGCTACAACGCAGCTACAGGCGAGTACGAGGATCTGGTCAAGTCGGGCGTCATCGACCCGACCAAGGTGACGCGCACGGCGCTGCAGAACGCGGCCTCGATCGCCTCGCTGCTGCTGACCACCGAGGCGCTGATCTCGGAGATCCCCGAGCCCAAGGCGGCCCCGGCTCCCGGCGGCCACGGCGGCATGGACGGCATGTACTAAACTCGATCCACCGCGCCTTGGCGCATGGAACCGCAAAACCCCGGCTTCGGCCGGGGTTTTGCGTTGCGCGAAGTCTTCGGCGGCAACCGGAATCTTCTTGACGCGGGCAAAATCGCGAAAAGAATGGACGCCGGAACAGCATTTTGCCGTCGGACCGATCGCCATCGGGACGCCCGCGACGAGTTACTCTGGGAGTGCCGCCCGAAGCGGCGCAGGAAGTCAATCTTGATGCACGAGCGCCAGAGCGATGGAACGGAGGACCGCAAGGCCCGCTTGCCGCCGCGCAATGCGTGGAGGCAAGCGGGGCGCTGGCTGCGTCTGCGCACAACGGGCCTTGCCGCGCTGCTGGTTGTTTTTGCCGCCGCCGCCGCGGCGCTCGATCCGGCGACCGCGCCCGCCGATTACGGCAGGCAGACGTGGACGATTGAGAACGGCCTGCCGCAGAACACCGTGCAGGCGCTGGCGCAGACTCCGGATGGATTTCTCTGGCTGGGCACGGAGGCCGGGCTGGTGCGCTTCGATGGCGTCGCGTTCGAGACCCATCCCATCGCCTCGCTGCCCGGCAGCGACATTCGCACGCTTCTCGTGGCGCGCGACGGTGCGCTCTGGATCGGAACCAACGCGGGGCTGGCGCGGTGGAAGGATGGCGCGCTCCGGAAGTTTTCCACGCAGGACGGCCTGCCAGCCGGCGGCATTCTCTCGCTCGGAGAAGATTCAGGCGGCGCGATGCGCGTGGAGACCGAACTGGGCGCGGTCCGGCGGCAGGACGGCCGCTTCGTTCCGGATGGCGACAACCACACTTTTCCGCGCAACGCCTTTTCCCTACCCGAGGCCGTTGCCTTCGCGGCGCGGACTCCCGAGGGCGTCTTTGCGGGCGGAAAGACCGCTCTGGAGTTTTTGCCGCGCGGCCGGAATGGCAAAGCCGCGTTGCGCCTTGAAGTGGGCCGCGAACTGCCGGGCAGCCGTATTCAATCGGTGCTCGCCGATCGCGAAGGCGCGTTGTGGATCGGAACCGACGCCGGCCTGGTCCGCTGGAAGAATGGAAAACTGGCGCGGTTTCCCGTCACCGATCCGCTCTCGGCGGCATCGATTCTCGCCATCGTCGAGGACCACGAGGGCGATCTGTGGGTGGGCACGGAAACCGGCGGCTTGCAGATACTGCGCGACCAGCGATTCCGTACGCTGGAGGCGCTGGCCTCGGCCCGGCTGACGGCCGTCGTCGAGGACCGCGCGGGCGATCTGTGGGTGGGGACGCAGGAGGATGGGCTCGATCTTCTCGGCCGACGGGGCGAGGACGCGCGATGGCGTCTGCGGCGCCGGTTCACGGTGGAAAACGGCATGGCCAGCGATGTGATTCTGTCGCTGGCCGCGGCATCGAATGGCGACCTGTGGGTGGGCACGCCCGACGGATTGAACCGGATTCGCGCCGGCCGCGTGCAGACTTTTACCTCGGCCGACGGTCTGCCCGACGATTTTATCCGCTCGCTGCTGGTGGATGAAGATGGCTCGCTGTGGATCGGCACCCGGCGCGGCCTGACGCACTGGCGCATGGACGGGCGCGCGGCAGGCGGCGTTCCGCCCGCGGCGCGCATTGAAACGTACACGCAGGCCAACGGACTGGGCAGCGACCTGGTGGGCGCGATGACGCGCGACGCGGGCGGCGATCTGTGGGTGGCGACCCTGGCCGGGCTCGCGCGCCTGCGCGGCCCTGCGATCACAAACTTCACGACCGCCAACGGACTTTCGAGCAACGTGGTGACAGCGCTTGTGCCCCGCTCCGGCGGCGGTCTGTGGATCGGCACGCAGGATCGCGGCTGGAACCTTTGGGATGGGCGGCGATTTCATCCCGTCGAGGAAAGCCGTCTGCGGCGCACCGCCGTTCACGCGCTTCTGGACGACGGCGCGGGTTCGCTCTGGCTCGCCACCGGCGACGGCATCGCGCTTTGCGACACGAGCGCAACCAATCCGGCCGATTGCGCGCGATGGATCGAGTTCGGCGCCGCCGACGGCCTGCCCAGCCGCGAGATGGCCGTCAACAGCCATCCTTCCGCATGGCGCGCCCGCGACGGACGGCTCTGGTTCGCCACGCTCAAAGGGCTGGTCGAGGTGAACCCGGCGCATTTTCCCGTCAACACGCTGCCGCCGCCTGTGGCCATCGAGCGGTTCAAAGTGGATGATCGCGATCAACCGCTTGGCCGGGCGGGCACAGGGCTGAAGGTGCCGGCCGGACGCGTACACTTCGAGTTCGACTACGATGGGCTGAGCTATGTCGCGCCGCAAAAGGTGCGCTATCGCTACAAGCTGGTGGGCTTCGACCGGGGATGGACCGAGGCCGGCAGCCGGCGCGCGGCCTATTACACAAACATTCCTCCGGGACGATACACTTTTCGCGTGCAGGCGGCCAACAACGACGGCCTTTGGAACACGACGGGCGCCGCGCTCGGCTTCGAACTGCGTCCGCGCTTCGACCAAACGCTCTGGTTCTACGGGCTTCTGCTCGCGGCCCTTGGGGGAACGGTGGTTCTGTTCCTGCGCATGAGGCTGCTGGCGGCCGAGCGCGAGTTCAAGGCCGTGCTTGGCGAACGCAGCCGCATCGCGCGCGAGATTCACGACACGCTGGCGCAGGGCTATGCCGGCGTTTCCGTGCAACTGGAGGTTCTGGCCGCGCTGCTGCGCCAGCACAAGGTCAACGAAGCCGCGCAACAGTTGGACAAAACCCGCGAGGTGGTGCGGCATGGGCTGGCCGACGCGCGGCAGTCGATCTGGGCCTTGCGCACGCAGGATGCCGGCGAGACGACACTGCCGGTCCGGCTGCGGCGTCTGGCCGACGAGGCCGCCGACAGCGGGCTCACGCCCGAGTTCAGTCTCTTCGGCGCGTACCGCCCGCTGCCAGCCGAGACCGAGCGCGAGATTGTGCGCGTGGCGCAGGAGGCCATTCATAATGTGAAGAAACATGCCCGCGCCCGAAGGCTCTGGGTGCAACTGGAGTATGCGGCCGAGACCGTTGCGCTCGAAGTGCGCGACGACGGGCAGGGCGGAGTCTCCGAAGAAACGATCGGCGCAGCGCCCGGCAGCTTCGGACTGACCGGAATCAAAGAGCGCGCGGCGGCCATCGGAGGAGTCGTGCAGGTCGCGAGCGAGCCGGGGATGGGAACCTCGATCCGGCTCTCCGCGCCGGCGCGAGCGAGCGCGGGAGCACGCGGCGAGGTGCAAACAGGACGATGAAATCCATTCGCGTTTTGATTGTCGAGGACCATAATGTTGTCCGCCAGGGACTGGTGGCGCTGTTGAACGTCGTCGAAGGCATCGACGTGGTGGGCGAGGCCGCCGATGGGCAGGAAGCCATCGCGCAGATTCGCCGGCACAAGCCCGACGTGACGCTGATCGACCTGCGGCTGCCAAGGCTGAGCGGCGTGGATGTGATTGAGCGCATCCGCATGGAATCGCCGCAGGCGCGCTTTGTCGTGCTCACCACCTACGACGGCGACGAGGACATTTATCGCGCGCTCAAGGCGGGGGCGCGCGCCTATCTGCTGAAGGGCATGACCAGCGAGGATCTGATTGCGACCATGCGCGCGGTCTGCGAAGGAAAATCGTACATTCCTCCAGCGGTGGCCGAGCGGCTGGCCGAGCGCGTCGGCGCGCAGGAACTGACCCCGCGCGAGTTCGACGTTCTGGAGCTGATCGTGCATGGCAACAGCAACCGGGAGATCGCGGCCGAGCTTGACGTCTCCGAAGCCACCGTCAAAACCCACGTCAACAGCCTGCTCGGCAAGCTGGGCGTCAGCGACCGGACGCAGGCCGCCACGGCCGCGATTCAACGCGGCATCGTGCCGCTGGAATCTCTGCGAAGGACCAAGCCGTGAAGCGAATTCTCGTGATTTTCGCAATTCTGTGCGCTGTTTTCCTCACTTTTCCGGCCTCGGCGCAGCACACGGCCTGGCGGCAGGCGACTCCGGCCGAACTGGCCGCAGCGCTGCCCGCGCGCGCGCCGGTCGAGAACGAGCGCATCGAAACGGAGATGCGCACCGCTTCGGGAATTGTGGATGGGCGCGGGCGCATGATCGCCGGCGTGGTGCTGATTACAGCAGGCTATTCGGCCGACGGCAAGTATTCGCACTACCTCGTGGTGCAGGCGCCGGTCGAGATCGGCGGCGTCCAGCTTCAGCCGGGCAATTACGCCTTCGGCTGGACCCGCGCCGGCAATGGCAACGCGCTGGCCGTTCATTTCAACGTGGCCGCGACGGGCGCGCCGGTGGGTACGGCGAAAGCGCAATGGATCGCCGGCTCGGCGCGCGTCGTGAGCCTGCGCATCTGGACGCCCGAGGAAAAATCTCTGATTCAGATCGGGCGGTTTGGCCTTCCGTATCAATTGACCGGCAAATGACGCCGCTGATGTGCCGCAAGGATGCGGTTTCCCGGCGTGTTCCAATCCGCGCACTACAATGAATGGATGATCTGGAACGAACTGATCGCGGAGATCGCGGCAATGGATGCGGCCGGCGGCTCCGCAGCGCCCATCGCCGGCCTTGAGTACGATTCGCGCCACATCCAGCCAGGCGCGGTTTTTGTCGCGATGAAGGGCGGTGCGACCGACGGCAATCGCTACATCGAGAAGGCGCTCGCGGCGGGCGCTCTGGGCGTCGTCACCGACTCGGCTGAGAGCTTCGATCATCTCGCGGTCTACCAGCCCGGTCTGCCGATTTTGCTTGTCGAGCACGGCCGCCGCGCGCTGGCCGAGGCCGCTGCGGCATTCTTCGCGCATCCAGAAAAAAAACTCGCCGCCACGGGCATCACCGGAACCAACGGCAAAACCACCACGGCTTTCCTGACCGAATCGTTGCTGAATGCGGCCGGGCGCGCGACGGTTCTGGTCGGAACAATTGAGTATCATGTCGTCGGCGAGACGAGGCCTTCGCTGCACACTACGCCCGAATCGCGCGACGTTTTTGATCTGCTGGCCGAGGGCGCTTCGCGCGGCGCGACGGAGTTCGTCACCGAAGTTTCCAGCCACGCGCTCGACCAGGGCCGCGTCGCCGGCATTGCCTTCGATGTGGCCGTCTTCACCAATCTCACGCGCGACCATCTGGACTATCACCAGACGATGGAGCGGTATTTCGCCGCCAAGCGCCTGCTCTTCGACGGGACGGTCTATACGGCGCCGCGCGTGGCCATTCTGAACGCGCACGACGAGCGCACGGAGGAGTTGGCCGCAGCCGCTCGCAAGGCGGGCGCCGAGGTTCGCACCTACGGCATCGGCAAAGGCGATTGGCGCGCGGCAAGCTACCGGCTGACGCCCGCCGGCGCGACGATCGCACTTGAGACTCCGGCCGGGGCTGCAACGGTCCAATCGCATCTGGCCGGCGAGGTGAATATTCTCAATCTGCTGGCGGCGTTTGCCGCAGCGCATGCCCGCGGCGTCGCGTTCGCGCAGCTTGCCGAGGTCGTTCCCGCCCTCAAGCCGGTTCCCGGCCGCTTTCAGCCCGTCGCCGCCGGCCAGCCCTTCACGGTGATTGTCGACTACGCGCACACCGACGACGCGCTGCGCAACCTGACCGCGCTGGCGCGGCAGATGACGGCGGCCGCGGGCGGGCGCGTGATGACGCTCTTTGGCTGCGGCGGCGATCGCGACCGCACCAAGCGGCCGAAGATGGGCCGCGCGGCCGGCGAGGGAAGCGACTTCGTGGTCGCCACCAGCGACAATCCCCGCTCCGAGGAACCGGCGGCGATTCTGGCCGAGATTGAACCCGGTTTGCAGGCGACCGGCGTCGCCTACACGGTCGAGGTCGATCGCACCGCTGCCATTCGTCTTGCGCTTGAGTCCGCGCGGCCCGGCGACGTGGTGCTGATCGCCGGCAAGGGCCACGAGAAGGAACAGATTCTCGCCGGCCGCACCATCCCCTTCGACGACACGGAAATTGCGCTTTCCATCCTGCGCGAAATGGGCTATGGTGAAGGGCAATGAATCTCACGCTGGCTGAAGCCGCTATCGGCGCCGCCGCCGTTCTTGAAGCGCCTTCGAGCGTCGCCAACGCCGGCGCGCTGGTCGCCTGCGGCTATTCGATCGATTCGCGCACCGTCGCACCCGGCGAGCTGTTCTTTGCCGTGCGCGGCGAGCGTTTCGACGGTCACGACTTTGTCGCCGCGGCCTTCGCGCGTGGAGCCGCGGCCGCGGTCGTTTCGCGCGCGCGCGCGGCCGCTCTGCCCGACGCGGTGCTGGCCCATCCTCTGCTGATTGCCGAAGACCCGCTCACGGCGCTGCAATCGCTGGCCGCGCATGTGCGCCGCCAGTGGGGCCGGCTCGTGGTGGCCATCACCGGATCGGCCGGAAAAACCACCACCAAAGAGGCCGTGGCCGCGGCGCTCGGCGCAAAGTTCAAGGTGCTCAAATCGCGCGGCAATCTCAACAACGGCTTCGGTCTGCCGCTCGAACTGCTGCGTCTCGCGCCCGATCACGAAATCGCCGTCGTCGAGATGGGCATGAATCACCCGGGCGAGATCGCCGCCCTGGCGCGCATTGCCGCGCCCGACTGGGGCGTCATCACGAACATTGGCACGGCGCACATCGAATATTTTCCCGACGGACAGGCGGGCATCGCCCGCGCCAAATTTGAACTCGTGGCCGCGCTTCCCACCAATGGCGTCGCCTTTCTCAACTGCGACGACGCCTACACTGCCCAGTTCGGACGGGATTTTCGCGGTCGCGTTGTCTACTTTGGCTGCGGTCCCTGCGCTGATCCGCAGCTGCTTTCGGTCGCGGAAGATCTCGACGGTTTGCACGTCGATTTTCGCGCGCGGGAGTTCTGCGGCGGCTTCACGCTGCCGATGTTCGGCGCACACAACGCGTCGAACGCCCTTGCCGGCCTGGCCGTGGCTCTCGAAGCGGGCGTCGATCCCGAAGCTGCCGCGGCGACTCTAGCCAAGCTCACCGCCGGAGACAAGCGCGGTCAGACGATCGCGCTCGGCGGCGCGACGATCCTCAACGATTGCTACAACTCGAATCCCGAGGCGCTGCGCGCGATGATCCGCACGCTGGCCGCGCGGCCCGCGCCGGGCCGCCGGATTCTGGTCGCCGGCGAGATGCTCGAGATGGGCGAGCAAGGGCCGACGCTGCACCTGGCCTGCGGGCGCGCAGCCGCCGAGGCGGGACTTGATCTGGTCGTCGCCGTCGCCGGCAACGCCGAGCATCTGGCCACGGCCGCCTGCGCAGGCGGCGTGCCGTCCGTCTTTCTGCGCGACGCCGAAGCCGCCGGCCAGTGGCTTGCGCAGAATCTCCGCCCCGGCGACGTGGTCCTCGTGAAAGGCTCGCGCGGCGTGCGCCTGGAGCGGGCCATCGAGGCCGCGCAGCGCCACTTCGCGGCAACCAGCCCGACGTATTGACTGCGCGGCGATTTTTTTCGCGCGCGCCAACGGCTTTTTGTCACTGCGGAGTTTTCGCTGCCAGCACGGCCGTCGCGCGCGCCAAGGTCACGCCCTCCAGCAGAAAAACCTTGCTGCGCGACAGCTCGCCGGAGAGCAAGCGCACGGCGCCTTTCGGCCGATCAAAGGTGCGGGCGAGAAAAGCAACGAGCGCCTCATTGGCGCGTCCTTCGACGGGCGGCGCCTGCACGGCGATCTTGAGCTGTGCCGTCGCGCCCTCGCCGTAGACGCCTGCAAGAGCGGTCTTTTTGGCGCCGGGCTGAGCGCGCACGGCCAGCGTCACACCTTCTGTCGCGGCGCGCAGCATCACGCCTGCTCCGCGCCAACAGCGGTGGGCGGCGTGCGCCTGCCGAACAGCGCCGCGCCCACGCGGATGCGCGTCGCGCCCTCCTGGATGGCCAGCGCGAAGTCGCCGCTCATGCCCATCGAAAGCGTTTCGAGCTGCAAATTCGGGTGCGTCGCGGCCCAGCGGTCGCGCAGTGTGCGCAGCCGGCGGAAACAGGCGCGCGTATCTTCTTCCGGCGCGCCCCAGGGCGCGATGGTCATCAGCCCCCGCGCTTCGAGATGAGAAAAATCCGGCAGACGTTCGAGCAGTTGCGCGGTCTCCTCCGATTCGGGATCGAGGCCGGTCTTCGTCGCTTCGGCGCTGAGCTTGATCTCCAGCAGCACCGGCAATTTCTTGCCGCATTTTTCCGCAGCCTCGTTCAATCGCTCGGCCAGACGCAGCGAATCGAGCGAGTCGACGCCGTCGAACAACTCCGCCGCGCGCGCGGCCTTGTTCGATTGCAGGTGCCCAATCAGGTGAAAACGCAACTTCTTCCACTCATGTTCCGTCGGAAGTCCCGGCCACCGCTCCATGGCGCGCAGCGCCTTCGCGCTAAACTCCTGCACGCGGTTCTCGCCGAAGAGCGTGAGGCCCAGCGCGGCTGCTTCGGCGATCGCTTCGGCCGGGAAGGTCTTCGAGACGGCCATCAGCTCGACCTCGCCGCGCGTGCGGCCAGCCGCGCGGCAAGCCGTTGCGATCGCTTCCTCCAGCCGTTCGAGATTTCCCCGGAGAGCCGTCATTTTTTGCATTCCGCGCAGGCCGGCAGAAGGCGCTGCGCAATTCCGCCCGCTTCGTGCGAATCTAAAAACAAATGTGGACCATCATTCTTCTCACCATCTCGAATATCTTCATGACCTTCGCCTGGTACGGGCACCTGCGTTTTCGTCACGAGGCGCTCTGGAAGGTCGTGATCGTCAGTTGGTCGATCGCCTTCTTCGAGTACTGCTTTCAGGTTCCGGCCAACCGCATCGGCGCCGCGCGTTTCAGCCCCGTGCAACTGAAGGTGATTCAGGAGGTCGTTACGCTGACCGTCTTCGGCGTCTTCGTCACCTACTACTTCGGCGAGCATCTGCGCTGGAATCACGCCGTCTCGGCCCTGTTTCTGGTGGGCGCGATCTTCTTCGCCTTCCACAAATTTTGAGAGCGCGCGTCGTGATTCGAGAACGCGGGCCAGCAGACCGGCGCGACAAACTACGTCTTGCCGCAAGCGCGTGGCATGACCCACCGTCCCTCAGTCCCTTGGCCCCTTGGCCTGCTCTTCAATGCCCCTGCGCTTCGATGAACTTCTCGGCTTCGAGCGCGGCCATGCAGCCGGAACCGGCGGCGGTGATCGCCTGACGATAGCGACGGTCTTGCACGTCGCCGCAGGCGAATAGCCCCGGAATCACTGCGCCGTTGCGCGTGACGAAAACGTTGTTTGCCGTCTTGATGTAGCCCTCGTCGTCGCAGTCCACCTGGCCGGCGAGCATTTTCGTGTTCGGCTCGTGGCCGATGCCGAGAAACATGCCGCTGACCGGAAGCACCGACGGCTCGCCGGTGCGCACATCACGCAGGCGCAGTCCCTTCACTTCCTTCTCTTTGACGCCGAGCACCTCTTCGACAACCACGTTCGTGCGCAGTTCGATCTTCGGGTTCTCGGCGGCCCGCTCCTGCATGATCTTCGAGGCGCGGAAGGCCTCGCGCCGGTGCAAGAGCGTCACCTTCGCGGCGAAACGGCTCAGGAACAGCGCCTCTTCCATCGCCGAGTCGCCGCCGCCGATGACGGCGATCTCCTTGCCGCGGAAGAAGAAGCCGTCGCAGGTGGCGCAGCTCGAAACGCCGTGGCCGATCAACGCCTGTTCGCTCGGCAAACCGAGCCAACGCGCGCTGGCGCCCGTGGCGACGATCAGCGTGCGCGTCCGCATCGCCCCGGCCGTCGTGTGCAGCAGGATCGGCTCTGTACCGGCCTCGACGCGCTCCACATCGACCTGCTGATAGGTCGCGCCGAAACGCGCCGCCTGCTTGCGGATGTTCTCGATCAGCTCCGGTCCCTGCACGCCCTCGGGCCAGCCGGGAAAGTTTTCCACCAGCGAGGTGATCGAAAGCTGGCCGCCGGGCTCATGTCCTTCAAGAACCAGCGGTTTCAACCCCGCGCGCGCCGTATAGAGCGCAGCCGTCAATCCGGCGCAGC
>JAJYFB010000031.1 GCA_021785495.1 Acidobacteriota bacterium
CAAGGGACTAGGGACCAAGGGACTAGGGACCAAGGGACTAGGGACCAAGGGACTAGGGACCAAGGGACTAGGGACCAAGGGACTAGGGACCAAGGGACTAGGGACCAAGGGACTAGGGACCAAGGGAAACAGCTTTGCGGCAACTTCGAGCGACAACGAACCAAGCGTCACGGGAAAAGCGATGAAGATCACGATTCAAGGAACGGACTATACGGCGGCTCTCGATGCCGTAAGTCCGCTGACCATCGAGCGGAAGATCAACGAGCCGTCTGTCTGTCAGTTCTGGTTGAGTCTTCCCGCCGGCGGCAGTCTGGCCGCGCCCGCCCGGTTTCAGCCCGTGGCGGTGACCGGCGACGACGGCACGCCGTATTTTACCGGCTATCTCGCGGTCAGCCCGCTGCCGGAGTACGCCGGAGTGGGCATCACGGGCCCCGTGTATCGCACGGTAATTCAGGCCGTGAGCGACGAATGGCTGCTTGATTGGGCGCTGATGCCGCCGCGGCTCAGCTTCAGCAACCTGACGGCGGCTGAAATTCTCGCACTGTTGATTCAGGAGTCCGGCTCCAAGGCGCTCTCGTCCGCAGGCCTGACGCTCGGAACGCCGATGGGCAGCTTCACGCCGGAGCACGGCGCCAACTGGAGCAAAAACGCCGGCCAGGTTGCGAGCATGTCGCGCTCGGCCTACCGCGCGTTGAACGGCGCGGTAACGCTGAACGCCGTGCAATCCACGGTGCATCCGCTCAACGAGACCGATGGCACGCTGAATCTTGCCAGCCTGGCGCTCACCAGCAGCGTCAAGCGCTCGCTGGCCAACGATGTGACGGTGTGTGGCGAAGAGGAGCCGGCCGTTTACGTGACGGAGTATTTCCTGGGCGACGGCGCAACCGCGCAGTTTGTCCTGGCCGAGGAGCCCTACTTTCCGCCTGCGACCCTGTCGATCCTGATCTACGAACTCTTTGAGGGGCCGAATATCAATCCGGTCTGCTGGGCCGTGAACGGCACCAATTACATTGCCCTGGGAGCGAATGGCCTGGTCGTCGATGGCGGCAACGGCTACGACGGCGAAACCACGCTGACCTGGCTCAATCCTATTGAAATGGGCGGAACGCTGCTGCTTGAACTGGTGGGTGTGACGCTGGCCGCCAACAGCACCGGCATTCTGGGCGGCTTCTTCAACGGTGGTCAGCAAGCAGCCGACTGTGTGGCGGGAATCCAGGTCACCGCACAATCTGGCACAGGCGCCGTGAGCTTGCAGCCGATCGTGATGGGTGCGGCGGCCGGATCGGCCTTCGCCGTCAGTTCCGCCAACGAATACACGCTGCGTCTTCGCATTCATTGTCCCGACAGCAACCGTTTCGGATCGATGTTCTACTCCTACGGCGACAGCGGCCTGATCGGCGCTGGCGGCGCGATGGGCATGGCTCCGGGAAAAATTCAGATGGAGGTGCAGGAGTTCGTCAACGGCGTCGGCGCCACGCCGGTTATCTTGTACGATGGCGGCATCAATAACCTTGCCGCCCCCTGCGATCTGATCCCGGTCAGCAGCATCAACCTGATCGGCACGGTGCGCGCCATTCATCTGAACAATCTTGGTTCGGGTTGGGTCGTCAGCACGCCACCCAGCAGCGGCGCGTATACACGACGCATCGGCCCCACGTCGGCGGCCTCCGAGTGTTACATCCAGCGCATTGGCCGGCTCGTCTTTTACACCGGGTACACGCCGGTTGTGGGCGAGCAGATTGCCGTCAGCTATCGCACCAACCGGCGCGCCGCGGGACGGGCCGTGAATACCGCCAATCAGCAGGCGCTCCAGCAGGCCGGTTCGCCGTGGTCGTCGGCGTGGATCGGTTCGGTGACCCGGCCTCCGGCGCGCAGTTCCGAAGATTGCCGCAATGCGGCGCTGGTCATTTCGCTGGCCGCGGCCAGCGTGAGCGCGCTTTGGAACGGCACGTACAAGGGCAACAGCACCAGCTTTACGAGCGACGTGTGGCCGGGCGATGGGCTGTTGCTCAACGCGCCTTCGACAAATCTCAACGCGCAGGTTGTGGTGCGCTCGGTCAAGGTCAGCTATAGCGCCAGTCTTCCCGATGCCGTCGAGTACGAGATTGCCTTCGCCAACGACTGGGCCGACGATCTGGCCATCCTGACCAGCCAGACCGTTCCCATGAAGGCATGGCTTCCGTCGCCGATCAATCCAACCTATCTCGCCAATCTGAGCGGTCTCACGGTGACCGCGCTGAGCGGCAGCACGGTCACCGTGAATCCAGGCGTGACGCCGCCCACCGGAGGCGGCTTCGAGGTCCGTCTGCGCGACTACGCCTTCCAGGCCGATGAGGATCCGACGCTGGTCGTGCGCGGCTCCGGGCAAACGCTGACCTTTTCGCGGGTCTCGGCCAGCGACCGCTTCTACATCCGCATGTACGACGGCTCCACGCCGCCGAATTACTCGGAGTTCTCGACGGCGCTGTTTATCAATTTGCCATTGAGCAGCTAAGATAGGCGGAGTTAGCGCTGTTAGCGGAGATGGCGGAGTTCGGCAAAACAGGAACGATCGTGAGGGCATTGTCGAATCCTTGCTCCTCTGACCCTTGAAACCGGACCACTGAACGGAGAGCGGCGGATGCGTATGATGAATGAATTCGAAGCCCAGGTCATCAGCGATTTGAGCGTCTTGAAGGCCCAGATGGCTGGCCTGATGGGCGACGGCAACGGCGGGCGTCTGGCTGAACTGGAGCGCCGCATGGATCGGCACGAGCAGAACTGGCAGCGCGCCAAGGGCTTTCTGGCCGCGGTCAGCGTCGTCTTCGCCGTCATCGAGGTCGCCGTCCAGACGTGGCATCGGCACTGAGCGCTCCGCTTTCCATAAAAATCGGGTGCGCCTCTGCATCCGCGCGCGGCGCGGCGCATCTGAAACAACTATGGACTATCGACTTCTGGGAGGCTCCGGCCTCAAGGTTTCCGCGTTGAGTTTCGGCGCCGCCACCTTTGGCGGAACCAACGAATTTTTCAAAGGTTTCGGCCAGACCGAGGTCGATGAGGCGCGGCGTCTTGTCGATCTTTGCCTCGAAGCCGGCGTCAATCTCTTCGATACCGCCAATGGCTACTCCGATGGCCGTTCCGAAGAGATTCTCGGCAAGGCCCTTGCCGGCCGGCGCGATCACGTGCTGATTTCCACCAAAGCCGGCTTTCCCACCGGCCCCGGTCCAAACGACGAAGGCTCCTCGCGCCATCATCTGCGACGCGCTCTCGAAGACAGCCTGCGGCGGCTCGGCACCGATTTTATCGACATCTATCATCTTCACTGCTTCGACGCGCAAACGCCCATCGAAGAGGTGCAGGATACGCTCAACAAGTTCGTGCGCGAGGGCAAGGTGCGTTACATCGCCTGCTCGAACTTCTCCGGCTGGCATCTGATGAAGTCGCTCGCCGTGGCCGAGCGTTACGGCTGGACGCGCTTTGTCGCCCACCAGGTGTACTACTCGCTGCTGAATCGCGAGTACGAGTGGGAGCTGATGCCGCTCGGCCTCGACCAGAAGGTCGGCGCGTTGATCTGGAGCCCGCTCGGCTGGGGACGGCTGACCGGCAAAATTCGCCGCGGCCAGCCGCTGCCGGCCTCCAGCCGCCTGCACTCCATCGCCGACGCCGGCCCGCTCGTGCCCGAAGAGCATCTCTACAAAGTGGTCGACGCCCTCGACGCCATTGCCGCCGAGACCGGCAAGACCGTTCCGCAGGTGGCGCTCAACTGGTTGTTGCAAAGGCTCACTGTTTCCTCTGTGATTGTCGGCGCGCGCAACGAGGAGCAGCTCCGCCAGAATCTCGGAGCTGTTGGCTGGAGCCTGACGGCCGAGCAGATCGCCGCGCTCGACCGGGCCAGCGCCGTCGAGCCCGTTTATCCCTATTGGCACCAGCGCAAATTCTTCTCCGGCCGCAACCCGCCGCCAACGGCGCATGGATCCTCGTAAAAACCGAACCTCGCGCCCATCCTTTTCGCCGCCTCCGCGGAAACGGATGGGCGCATATCCTGCCCGCGCCCTCCAATTCTTCCCGCTGTTGGCGTTGCGTATCTGCCCGAACGTCCGGGCAGGGAAGCGGTCTGTTTCTCAATCCGGCCGCCCGAATCGAAAACCGCCAATAAATTTATCAAAATCCCTGTTTTCACCCGCCCAAATGCGATAGACTCAGGCGGGAACGTCCAAAAAACTTCCTCCATCTTCAACCCCACGGAGGGTACATCGAAATTGGGAAAAAGCATGGTCCCGAAGAAAATCTTCTTCACCAAGGGCGTCGGCAAACACAAGGAACGGTTGACCTCGTTTGAGCTGGCCCTTCGGGATGCGGGCATTGCCTCACAAAACCTGGTGCGCGTCTCTTCTATTTTTCCGCCGCAGTGCAAGCTGATTCCGCGCAAGGAAGGCCTCAAGTACCTGAACCACGGCGAGGTCGTCTTCGCGGTCATTGCCGAGAACTCGACCCGCGAGCCGCACCGGCTGATCGCGTCGAGCATCGGCGTGGCGCTTCCGGCCGATCGCAACACCTATGGCTACCTGAGCGAGCATCACAGCTTCGGCGAGACCGAGGAGCAGGCCGGCGAGTACGCCGAGGAACTGGCCGCCGAGATGCTGGCCACCACGCTTGACGTGGACTTCGATCCCGACAAGAGCTGGGATGAGAAAAAAGAGATCTATCGCATCTCGAACAAGATCGTCCGCACCAGCAACGTGACCCAATCGGCCGTCGGCGATAAAAATGGCAAGTGGACCACGGCCATCGCCGCCGCGGTGATGATCCTCGACGAGTAAGTACCGTTTTGGGGCAGAATTTTCAGGCCAATTCCGCCCGCGCGGGGTTGGCCTTGCCGTCTGCGTCGCACCCTTTGCTTCGGAGAATAAAAGACGCGCTATGAACCCTCGCACGTTCACCATTGCTTTAGTGCAGATGCGCATGAGCGCGGACCCCGAGGCCAACTTCGCCGTGGCCATCGAGCGCATCCGCGAAGCGGCTCGTCGCGGCGCGCAGGTGGTCTGCCTGCCCGAGCTCTTCCGCACGCAGTACTTCTGCCAGCGCGAAGAGCTTGCGCTCTTTGATCTGGCCGAGCCCGTTCCCGGCCCGTCCACTGCAAAGCTTGCCGAGGTGGCTCGCGATTCCGGCGTCGTCCTCGTCGCCTCGCTCTTCGAGCGGCGTGCGCCGGGGCTTTATCACAACACGGCCGTCACCCTCGACGCCGATGGCGCTCTCGCCGGCCTCTATCGCAAGATGCACATCCCCGACGATCCGCTCTACTACGAGAAGTACTACTTTGCGCCGGGCGATCTCGGTTTTCAGGCCGTGGATACGCGCGCCGGCCGCATCGGCACGCTCGTCTGCTGGGACCAGTGGTTTCCCGAGGGCGCGCGGCTGACGGCGCTCCAGGGCGCGGAGGTTTTGTTCTATCCCACCGCCATCGGCTGGCACCCGGCGGAGAAGGCCGAGTTCGGCGCGGCGCAGTACGAGGCCTGGCAGACCATCCAGCGCGCGCACGCCATCGCCAATGGCGTCTACGTCGCCGCCGTTAACCGCGTGGGCCACGAGCATGGCGATGTTCTCGGGAATCGCGCTGAAGGGCTGGGCGTCGAGTTCTGGGGCGGCAGCTTTCTCGCCGATCCCTTCGGGCGCATCCTCGCCAAGGCCAGCCACGACAGCGAAGAGATTCTGCTCGGCGAAATCGACCGCGCCCGGATCGAAGAGACGCGCCGCAACTGGCCCTTCCTGCGCGACCGCCGCATCGACGCCTACGCGCCCATCGCCGAACGCTTTCTTGATGCCGGGTCGTCGCGATGATTTCCTTTTGCCCCGGAGGGGCGGGGCGAAAATAGCCCAGGGTGAAGCGTAGCGAAACCCTGGGGAAAGAGTTGCGGTTGATGGCTGCGGCCCCGGAGGGGCTGCGTGAACCGCGAGACTTTGACAATCCTTCGATTCCCAATGGAAATACGTTTGCAAACCGTGAAATCTGAACTCGCAAAAACACCCCGCCAGCTCGGCTACCGCATGCCCGCCGAATGGGAGCCGCATGAGGCCACATGGCTCGCCTGGCCGCACAATCCCGAAGACTGGCCCGGCAAATTCGCCGCCATCCCCTGGCTCTACGCCGAGATTGTGCGCCTGCTCGCCGCGCGCGAGCGCGTGCATCTGATCGTCGAAGACGCCGCTATGGAGCGGCGCGTCGCATCCATGCTCACACGCGCCGGCGCGAATCTCAGCCAGGTCGATTTTCATCGCTGGCCCACCGATCGCGGCTGGCTGCGCGACTCCGGCCCCATCTTCCTGCGCAACGCCAGGGGCCAGCTCGCGCTCACCGACTGGCGCTTCAACGCCTGGGCCAAGTATGACGATTGGCGTCTCGACGACCGGCTCCCCGGCCGCGTGGAAAAACTGCTCGATCTTCTCGCCTGGCAGCCATCGCTGGCCGAAACGAAAGCTGTCAAGCCCCGTCGCATTGTCCTCGAAGGCGGCTCGATCGACGTCAACGGCGCGGGCCTGCTGCTGACCACCGAGGAGTGCCTGCTGAGCGAAGTGCAGCAGCGCAATCCCGGCCTCGGCCGCGCTCAACTGGAGCGCGTCTTTCACGACTATCTCGGCATCGATCAGGTGATCTGGCTGGAAAGGGGAATCGTGGGCGACGACACGCATGGCCACGTGGACGACATCGCCCGCTTCGCCGCGCAGGATGTGATCGTCGTCGCCGTCGAACCCAACCGCAACGACGCCAACCACGCGCCGCTCGCCGAAAACCTCGCCCGCCTGAAGGCCGCGCGCACTCCGGCCGGAAAGCAGTTCACCGTCGTCGAAATCCCGCTCCCGCGGCCAGTCGTCTTTCGCTCGCAGCGCCTGCCGGCCAGCTACGCCAACTTCTACATCGCCAACGGCGCGGTGCTCGTGCCCACCTTTCACGATCCCAACGATCGCATCGCGCTGAACCTTCTCGCCGAGGTTTTTCCCGATCGCGAAATCATCGGCGTCCACGCCGTCGATCTCGTCTGGGGCCTGGGCACGCTCCATTGCATGACCCAGCAGCAGCCGCAGGCGATTGCAGCCGCGATTTCAAGGTAGAATGATGGCATCGGAGGCGAGGCATGGCTTTGACTGCCAAGGAAGCGATTGAAGCAGCGAGACAGCATTTTATCGAGCTGTATCAGCACGAAATCGATCCCGGCGCTTGCGAGAAAATTCGCTTGGAAGAGATCGAGCGAATACCGGCAGATCACGCTGGAAGCGACAATTGGTCTATCACTTTGAGTTATCCTGTCTCTTCCTTGAATGTAAGTCCGTTCGGTTTTAACCGGATTGCCAAGGTCATCGTTGTGAATGGCGCTGACGGAAGTTTTGTTTCTCTCAAGCAGCGAGCGGCATGAAGCTTGGCGATCATCCTTCGGTGCGGCCGTATGCAGGGCGTTGCGCAATCCTCGATACGAATGTTTTACTGTTGCACCTGCTTTGCCTATTCGATCTTTCCTTGCTTACATCCTTCAAACGGCTTGGCATGTTTGAAGAATACGATTATTTATTGCTTTCGGAGCTGCTCAAGCTCTTTCCCGCCTGGTGCACAACGCCTCATGTTTTAACCGAAGTCTCGAATCTCGCCAATCAACTTCCCGATTGGAAGAAAGCCTCATGGGCGGAACTGTTTTCGCGACGAATTCAACTCATTCCGGAGTTGTTTGAGGATTCATCGCAAATTGCGTCCGATGCGTCGGCCATTCGATTCGGACTTACCGATGCGGCGTTGATCAGTCTGGCGAAAACTCATCTTGTCCTGACTGTCGATTGGCCGCTTACGGGATTTCTGGAATCGCGCAATCTTGCGGTTCTGAACTTGAATCATCTGAAGGGAATCGAGTTGACACGGTGACTGATCTCGAATTCATGGCTGAGGCTCTCGCCGAGGCGCGCCTGGCCGCCGAGTCCGGCGAGGTGCCCATTGGCGCAATCGTCGTTCACAACGGCGCGATCCTTGCCCGCGGCCAGAATCGCGTCCTGCGCGACGTGGACCCCACTGCCCATGCCGAGATCGTCGCTCTGCGCGCGGCCGCGGCGGCCCTTGGCAACTACCGGCTCTCCGGCGCGACGCTCTACGTGACGCTCGAGCCCTGTGCCATGTGCGCCGGGGCCATGGTCCACGCCCGGCTCGACCGGCTGGTCTTTGCCGCCGCCGATCCGAAGACCGGCGCCTGCGGCTCGGTGCTGGCCGTGCTCAACCATCCGCAACTCAACCATCTGCTGGAGATCGCGCAGGGAATACTGGCCGAGGAATCCGCCGCACTGCTGCGCGGCTTCTTTCGCGACCGGCGCTAACCGGCCGGCGGCGCAATCGATCCGTTCTGGAGTCTGCCGGGGTCATCGTCGCGCGATGCTGCCACTGGCGATCCGCGGCAATGGCCAGCGGACCATGGGCCGCACGTTGCGCGTCAAGGCCGTGTGCGCGGTCCGCATCCATGCGCAAGCTCATCGCCGAGCGCGTCGCAGCCGCCCAGCTTGACCATCCGCTCCGCAACCGCACGGCACGAAAATTCGATGAGATGACCGGCGCTAGCCTGCTTGTGGCCGCTGAAGCCCCAGTTCCTTCATCGCGATCTGCAGATCCGCCCAAGCCTCTTTTTTCTGGCGCGGATCGCGCAGCAGATACGCGGGGTGGTACGTAACGATGAGGCTCATGCCGCGAAAGGCATGAACGCGGCCGCGCAGGCCGGCCAAAGGCTGCCGCGCGCCGAGCAGGTAGGTGGCCGCCGTTGCGCCCAGCGCCACGAGCACCTGCGGGCGAATCACGTCAATCTGTCGGAAGAGAAACGGTGAGCACGTGTGCGCCTCTTCGGGATCGGGCGTGCGGTTTCCTGGCGGGCGGCACTTGACCACGTTGGCGATGTAACACTCTTCGCGCTTGAGGCCCATGGCGGCGATCATGTTATTGAGCAGTTGCCCGGCGCGGCCCACAAACGGAAGTCCCTGCGCATCCTCGTCGGCGCCCGGTCCTTCGCCCACAAACAGCAGCCGCGCCGTGGGCGAGCCGTCGCCGAAGACGAGATGGTTCCGGCCCGTGTGCAGTGGGCATCGCGTGCAATCGCCGATCTCGTCGCGAAGGATTTGCAGCGCTGTGGCGCGCTCCTCTGCCGGGACAACCGCGCCAATCGCGGGCACGGAAAAATTCTTGCGGGTCTTGATGGCGTCTTCCTCTCCGTAAAAATTGACAAGCTGCTCAGGAGCCCCCGGAGCGGATTGGAGCGGCGAAGCTGGCGCAAGCACCTGCTCGGCAAGCTGCGTCTCGGGCGCTGCCAATGCCCCCGAAGCGGGCTCCGGCTGGCTATCCAGCGCCAGCGGTTCCACGTCCCGGCGATAAAAATCCATCAGGCCCAGGTCGCGATAGAAGCGCAGCCGTTCGGCCAGAGCTTCACGGGCTGCGGAATCGAGCGTGCGCGGCATCGCGTTGGTCGCCAAGGCTCACTCCACAACCACGGTGCGGCGGCCCGAACCGGCTGGCAGGCTTTCCTTGCGCACGCGGGCCTGCGCCTCTTCGAGGCCATCCACCTCGACCACAACGGGACGCGGACGGCGCAGCACGAGTATCTCGTCGAGAATGCAGTCGGCGAGCTGACGCTTGGACATCTCCGGCAGTTCGACGGAGGTGGCGCGCGTCAAAAACGTCGCCGCATTGTCGTCGGCGTCGATGCCCACGCCTTCGCGGGCCACGTCATTGACGACGATGGCGTCGGCGCCTTTCCTGAGCAGCTTGGCGCGGCCGTTCTCCATGCGATTTTCGGTCTCGGCGGCAAAGCCCACGATGAGCTGGCCCGGACCGCGACGCCGCACCACCTCGGCCAGAATGTCTTCGGTGGGCGTCAACTCGAGGGTCATCGGCCCGGTGCGCTTCATCTTCTGCGCGGAGACGGCTACGGGCCGGTAATCGGCCACAGCCGCGGCCTTGATGACGACCGTAGCTTCCTTCATCCGTTCGAGAACAACCTTGCGCATCTCGTCGGCCGTCGCAATCCGCACCAGCTCGCAGTGCGGCGGCGCAGCGAGCGCCGTGGGACCGCTGACGAGAATCACTTTTGCGCCACGGCAGCGCGCGGCCTCGGCCAGGGCGTAGCCCATTTTTCCGCTCGACCGGTTGCCGATAAAGCGCACCGGGTCGATGGCCTCGCGCGTGCCTCCAGCCGTCACCAGCACAACTTCGCCGCGCAGATCGTTTTTTCGTCCCAGCGTGCGCAGCACGGCTTCGGCGACCGCCTCCGGCTCGGCCATGCGGCCGGCTCCGGTCATGCCGCAGGCCAGTTCGCCCGTTCCCGGCTCCACAATGCCGACGCCGCGCTGGCGCAGCATGGCCAGGTTGGCCTGCGTGGCGGCGTGACTCCACATGTTCACGTTCATCGCGGGCGCGACGATCACCGGCGCGGTGGTGGCCAGGTGCATGGTGGTCAGAAAATCGTCGGCGACGCCATGCGCGAGTTTGGCCAGGATGTTGGCCGTGGCGGGCGCAATCACCAGCGCGTCGCACCACTGCGCCTCGGCGATGTGGTCGATGCCGTTCTGTTCGGCCGCGCCCTCGCCGGCATCCCACTCGCCCCAAAGGCTGGTAATCACTTTGTGTCCGGTCAGCGCGGCAAAGGTGAGCGGCTGCACAAAGCGCTGCGCCGAGGCGGTCATCACCACATGCACCTGGACCGCCTGCCGCTGCAAGGCGCGCACCAACTCGGCCGCTTTGTACGCGGCAATTCCCCCGGAAACGCCTACGGTGACCCTCATGCTCTCGATTTTACAAGGGGCAGGTGCTCAACCGAGCAGGATGGGAATGGCCGGGCCTTCGATCAGCGGCTTGGTCACCGTCGCATCGTTGTTCTTGACGTAGGCGATCTTGCCGGCGTCGATCTCCTCCTGCGCGATGCGGCAGGCCTTGTTTGATCGCGTGGCAATGAGCGCCTGCGAGCCGCTCTGCAACTGGCGGGCGCGGCGCGCGGCCACCAGCACCTTGCGGTAGTTCGAGTCGAAACCGGTTTCAATCGTCATCGGCGTCTCCTCCAAAAAGAAGCTGCTGCCGGCTGGGATCGCCCTCGATGCCGAAGGCCTCCAGCACGGGCTTGAGCCGCTCCTGCGAGTTCGTTTGCAGGCAGGCCGCGGCGACCTCCAACGTTCGCCGGGAGCGGAAAGGAATCGGTTCGCCGTTGCGATAGAAGCGCTCGGCGAGCACAATGGCCTCCAGTTGCGCGACCGCCCGGTCCAGAACGTCGTTGATGAGAATATAGCCGTACTCGCGATATTTCTCAATCTCGCGGCTGGCCTCGCTCAACCGGCGATACAGCTCGCTCTCGTTCATCACGCCTTCGGCGCGGCTGCGATTGCGCAGGCGCGTGCGCAGAACCTTCGGATTGGGCGGCATGACGAAGATGCAGACGGCTTCAGGCATCTTGGCGCGCACCTGCGCCGCGCCCTGCACGTCGATGTCGAGCATCAAGTCGTGGCCGGCGGCCAGGGCGTCGTCGTAGGAGAGACGCGCGGTTCCGTAATAGTTGCCGAAGACCTCGGCGTACTCCAGAAACATGCCCGCCTCGGCCATGCTCTGGAACTCTTCCCGCGTGGTGAAGTGATATTCGCGCCCGTCCATCTCCGAACCGCGCGGCGCGCGCGTCGTCCAGGAGATGGCGAAATCGATGCCGCCGACCTGCTTGCGCAGTTCGCTGACCAGTGTGCTCTTGCCCGAGCCCGAAGGCGCCGAGATGATGAATAAAATGCCTGCCACAGAGTTGACGCCTTTCTCGGTAGTGATCAGTGATCAGTGATCAGTTGTCAGTTATCAGTTGTCCGTAACTGGCGATCTACTTGTGCCCATCGCCGCCATTCTCTGACAACGGATCACTGACGACTGACGACTGACGACTGACGACTGACGACTGACAACTGACAACTGACGACTTTTCCGCCTTACTCAACATTCTGCACCTGTTCGCGCGTTTTTTCGATCTCGGCCTTCATGGCCAGGCCCAGTTCGGTGATGCGCATGCCCTTGCCGCTGACGCCGCCGGTCTTCGAGAGCAGCGTGTTGGCCTCGCGGTTCATTTCCTGAAGCAGAAAATCGAGCTTTTTGCCGGCTTCACCGCCAGCGCGGAGAATCTCGCGGAAGTGTTCAATGTGCGCGGTCAGGCGCGCCATCTCCTCGCTGATGTCGCTGCGCTCGACCAGAACGGCGACCTCTTCGAGCACGCGCTTGCGGTCGTACTCCGGCCCCACGGCCGCGGCCAACCGCTCCGCCAGCCGCTCGCGGTAGCGCTCTTCGATCTCCGGGCGCAGTGCGGCCACGCTGGCCGTCGCCTCGGCCAGCCGGTCCAGCGTTCCGTTCAAAATGGCTTCCAGCGCCTGGCCCTCGCGGGCGCGCATGGCCTTCAACTGCTCGACCAGCGGCCCGATCTGTTCGAGAACGCTCGCCGCCAGCGCCGCCGTCTCTTCGTCTCTCCGGTCCTCACCCTGCAATGCGCCCGGCAGCCGCAGCGCGGCGTTCAGGTCGGGCTCGCCTGCAAGCCCGTACTCGCTGCGCACGGCGTCGAAGGCGGCCAGATAGCCCGCAATCAGCTCGCGATTGAAACCGGCCCTGGCCTGCGCGTTGCGCTCGACGGCCATCACCACGTCCACATGGCCACGAATCAGCTTTTCCTTCAGCACGCGGCGCAGCTCCACTTCGACCGCATCCATGCCCGCCGGCAGCCGAAACTGCAGATCAAGAAAGCGGTGGTTCACGCTCTTGAGCGTGAGCGTGTAGCCAAGCTGTTCGGCATCCTCCACCGCCACGCGCACCTGCGCCCGCGCAAATCCTGTCATCGAAGAAATCGCCATGCTGCCTCCTTGCGCCGCACTCGCGGGCGGCCTGTCCACGCCCCTCAGCCGCAGCCGTTCCCGTTTTCCGGCGCATCGATAAATTGGAGCTGGTAGAGCTTTTGATACGTCGGCGAGGTTGTCAGCAGCGCTTCGTGCGGCGCGATCGCCGTAATGCGTCCGCATTCGAGCACCGCGATGCGGTTGGCGCGGCGAATGGTCGAGAGCCGGTGCGCGATCACAAGCACCGTGCGGTTCTGCATCAGGTTGGCCAGCGCCTCCTGGACCAGCGATTCGCTCTCGGCGTCGAGGGCCGAAGTGGCCTCGTCGAGAATCAAAATCGGCGCGTTCTTCAGGATGGCGCGCGCGATGGCGATACGCTGCTTTTCGCCGCCCGAGAGACGAAAACCTTTTTCGCCGATCACCGTGTCGTAGCCCTGCGGCATCTTCAAAATAAAATCGTGGGCCAGGGCGTTGCGCGCGGCCTGCTCGACCAGCGCGCGCTTGGCCTCCGGCTGGCCGTAGGCGATATTATTGTGAACCGTGTCGTTGAAGAGGATCGTCTCCTGCGTCACCTGCGCCACCTGCCGGCGCAGCGAGGCCAGCGTCAGCTCGCGCAGGTCGCGGCCGTCGATGAGGATGCGCCCGCTGGTTACATCGAAGAAACGCGGAATGAGGTTGACGAGCGTCGATTTGCCCGCGCCGCTCGGGCCGACCACGGCCAGCACCTCGCCGGCGTTGACTTCCAGATCGACGTTGTGCAGAATCTGGTGCTCGCCCTCTTCGTTCGAGTAGGAAAAGCCCACATCGTCGAAGCGGATGGACTGGCGGAAACGCGCCAGCGTCGCCGCGTGCGGTCGTTCCTTCACGTCGTCCTCAACGTCGAAGAAGACGAAGATCGACGACGAGGCGCCCATCGCCGCCTGAAAACAATTGTAGAAGTAGGCAAATCGCCGCAGCGGATCGTAGAGCTTGAAGAGCAAGGCCAGAAACGCGCCGAAGATGCCCATCGTCATGTAACCGCTCTTGATCTCGGTGCGGCCCACCCAGAGCATCGCCGCCATGGCCACGGCCCCGGCGGTATCCATCAGCGGCGAACTGATCGACTGCACGCGCACACTGCGCAGATTGGCGTGGAAGAGCCGCCGCGCCGCGCCCTTGAAGCGCACGATCTCCATCAGTTCCGTGTTGAAGGCTTTCACAATGCGGTTGCCCGTCACCGTTTCGTGCAGAATGTTCTGCATCTCGGCCAGTTTGTCCTGGCCGGTGCGCGTGCGCCGGCGCACTTCGCGGCCGATCTTGCGCACCGAAACGACGATCACCGGAACAAAGAGCACCAGAACCCAGCTCAGTTTTCCTCCCAGCCGGATGACCAGCGCGATGGCCACGAGAAAGGTGAAGAATTGCTGCAAAAATTCGCCCAGGACCGAACTGAGCGAGACTTGCACGCGATCCACGTCGTTGATGAGCGTTGAAAGAATCGTTCCCGTGGGATGGCGATGGAAAAAGCTCACCGAACGGCGCAGCGTGGTTTCGTAAAGATGGTTGCGCAGGTCGGTGATCGTGCCCAGGCTGGCGTAATTGACCAGGTAATTGCCGGTGTAGTCGCAGAGTCCTTTCAGGAATGTGGCCAGAACCAGCGCATAAGCCACGATGGTCCATGCGTTGTGCAGATGCAGAAAGTGCGGAACCAGACTGCGCAGATCGAAGAGCCAGTGCGAGTGAGGAACACCGAGAAGAATCGGTCCTTCGGGTGCATTGGGGGCGAGCACGCGATCGAAGATCGGCTGCAGGAGCAGGAGGCGAAAGGCGTCGAAGACGCCCACCAGCGCGGACAGCGCCACGCCGGGCAGCCATTCGAGCGTGTACGGCAGCCCATAACGCAGCAGACGCAGAAAATTCTTCATGCGGGCAGCTTCACCCGCCGCATGGTTTTGCGCAGGGGTGGCCCAAAGTTGCGCACAGAATGGGTACAAAAGTCCATCTTTGTATTGTAGCCGGATCGCCCGTGCGCGGCGCCGGCCTGCGGCCATGGCGGCTCCCCGGCCTACGCCTTTTGCTTGGCGGCCTCGGCGCGGGCGGCGAGGAAGCGCTCCATGAAGCCGGTGTCGAACTGGCCGGCGCGGAAGTTGGCGTCCTGAAAGATCGCCTGGTGCAGCGGGATCGAGGTGTCGATGCCGCGCACGATGAACTGGCCGAGCGCGCGCTCGATCTTGGCGATGGCCACGGCGCGATCCTCGCCATGCGCGATGAGTTTCGCGATCAGCGAATCGTAGTACGGCGGCACGACGCCCTCGGCGTACTGCGCCGTTTCCACGCGAATGCCGTTGCCGCCGGGCACGTTGAAGGCCGTGATGGTTCCGGCCGAAGGCGTGAAGCGCTGCGGATGTTCGGCGTTGATGCGGCACTCGATGGCGTGGCCGCGAATTTCCAGCTTCGGCGGCAGAATCGCGCTCAATGGTTCGCCGGCGGCGATGCGCAACTGCGCCTTCACGATGTCCACGCCGGTGATGGCCTCGGTGACCGGGTGCTCCACCTGCACGCGCGTGTTCATCTCGATGAAGTAGAGCTGTCCCTTGGCGTCCATCAAAAACTCGATGGTGCCGGCGTTCTGGTAGCCGATCTCCTTGAGGCAGCGGCAGAGCGTGCGGCCGGTCTCCTCGCGCAGTTGGGGCGTGACCTGAAGGCTGGGCGCTTCTTCGATGAGCTTTTGGTGGCGGCGCTGGATGGAGCACTCGCGCTCGAAGAGCGAGACCACGTTGCCGTGCTCGTCGGCCAGCATCTGGAACTCGATGTGGCGCGGGTTCTCGACGAACTTTTCCATGTAGAGTTCGCCGTTGCCGAAGGCGTTGGCCGCTTCGGTGAAGGCCGCGTGAAAGAGGTTCGGCAATTCTTCCGCCGTGCGCACGACGCGCATGCCGCGGCCGCCGCCGCCGGCCTTGGCCTTGAGAATGACCGGGTAGCGCACCTGTTCGGCGCAGGCGCGCGCCTCCTCGGCCGTGGTCAGAACCCCGTCCGAGCCGGGCAGAATGGGTACTTTGGCCTTCTTCATCGCCTGGCGGGCGCGTTCTTTTTCGCCCATCAGCCGCGTAACCTCCGGCGGAGGGCCGATGAACTTGATGTTCGAGGCGCGGCAGACCTCGGCGAAGTTGGCGTTTTCGCTCAGCAGGCCGTAGCCGGGATGGATCGCGTCCACGTCGGCGATCTCGGCGGCCGAGATGACGGCCGGCACGTTGAGATAGCTATCGGAGGCGCGGGGAGGGCCGATGCAGATGGCCTCGTCGGCAAAACGCACGTGCAGCGCGTCGCGATCGGCTTCACTGTAGACGGCGACGGTGCGAATGCCCAGCTCTTTGCAGGCATTGAGCACGCGCAACGCAATTTCCCCACGATTGGCAACCAGAACTTTACGAAACATGGATTCCTTGAGCAGCGGAGCTATCCGCGCGGCTTGATCGCAAAGAGCGGTTGGCCGAATTCGATGGCCTGGCCGTTCGCAACCAGGCAGCGAACCACCTCGCCGGCGACCTCGGCCTCGATCTCGTTCATCAGCTTCATGGCCTCGACGATGCACATCACCTGGCCCTTGTCGACGGAATCTCCGGGGGAGACAAAGGCCGCCGCTCCCGGTGAAGGCGAGCCGTAAAAGGTGCCGACAATGGGCGATTTGAGCAGATGCAGGCCGGCTTCGACGCCGGCTTCCGGAGCCGAAGCGGCCGGTGCGGCGGCTGCGGACGTGCTGGCCGCGGCAGCCTCGGCCACGACGGGCGGAACCGATTTGAGCAGTTGCGTCAGATCGTTCAAAGAAGCCGGGCCACTCGCCGCGGGATTGAACTTGAGCCGCAGCTTCAGGTCGCCGCGATCGATGTCGAATTCGGCCACATGGTGCTGTTGCAGAAACTCAACCAGTTGCCGCAAATCCTCGATGTCTTGTGCTTTCATCCGTTCCTTCGACTCTCCAGGCTGGGAATAGAATCCTGCCCGATCCGTGGTTTCAAAGCTCGATCAGTGCCTTGGGGGCCGGCGTCAGCACCCGGCAGCCGGAGCGCTCGACCGCAACCATGTCTTCAATGCGGATGCCGAACTGGCCCGGCAGATAAATGCCGGGCTCAATCGTCACCACCATTCCCGAGGCAAGGCGCGTGGCCTCGCCCGAGCCCACGCGGGGCGGTTCGTGAATCTCCAGGCCGACGCCGTGGCCGGTGGAGTGCGTGAATGCCGCGCCGAATCCCTCCCGGCGCAGAACGCCGCGCGCCGCTTCGTCCACCTCCGCGCAGCTTGCGCCGGCCGTCACGGCGCGGATCGCGTTTTGCTGCGCCTCCAGAACGGCCTCGTAAGCTCGTCGCTCACCCGGTTTGGGCGCGCCCAGATAAACGGTCCGGGTCATATCCGAGCAGTAACCCTTGAGGATTATACCGAAGTCAAGGGTCACAAAGCCCCGGCGAGGCAGCCGCGCCGCAGTCGCGCGTCCATGGGGCAGGGCCGAGCGCGCGCCGCTGGCCACGATGGTCTCGAAGGACATTGCCTCGGCGCCCAGCCTACGCGCCTTGTGCTCCAGTTCGGCAGCCACGTCGATTTCGGCAACGCCCGGCCGCAAAAATTCCAGAATTTCCTCGAACAAACGGCAACCGGCAAGCGCGGCTTCGGCCAGGATCGCCAGCTCGTCCTCATCCTTGGTCATGCGCAGTTGTTCGACGAAGCGCGCCGGCGTCTCTTCAAGGAAACCGCGCCGCAAATGGGCGGGTAACTCCTGCTTCCACCGCTTCAGCTCGGCCACGGTGACGTGCGCCGGGTCGAAGCCGGCCATCGCGACGCCGGATTGCGCGGCCAGCCATTGCACGGCGGCGACGGCCGGCGGCCCGGAGACGATCTCCACCTTGGCGGACTGCGTCTCCTCGGCCGCCTGCGTTGCGTAGCGGCTGTCGGTGAAAAGCCGCGCCGTGCGCC
This sequence comes from Acidobacteriota bacterium, assembly GCA_021785495.1. GTDB lineage: Bacteria > Acidobacteriota > Terriglobia > Terriglobales > Acidobacteriaceae > Telmatobacter. The sequence continues at coordinate 17,779 of JAJYFB010000031.1, forward strand.
GCGCGACGGCCAATGCTGCGCTCGATCCCGTGAAACCGCAAAGGTAGCGCACGTCGGCCAGATGCGTGACAAGCAGCCCCGGCAATCCGGCCCGAACGAGCTTGCGGCGCAGGGCGCCCATGCGGCGAAGGTGGTCCATCCGCTTAGTTGTATCACAGGCGTCGGCGATGAGTCCGCCCGGTTGTACAATTTAGAGCGGAAGCGTCTGGAATGCGGTTCCCGGGGGGTCGACCGGAATGGAAATGGCAATCTCCAGTGCTCGTCGGGCGGGAGCGTCTTCCGCCGCGGAGGAGCCGAGTGCAGAACGGCTGGTGGAGATCTACCGGCTGATGTTTCTTTCCCGCGCGGTGGACGATCGCGAGATTCTGCTCAAGCGCCAACAGAAAATCTTCTTTCAGATCTCGGCTGCTGGTCACGAGGCCCTGCAGGTGGGCGCGGCGTTGGCGCTGCGCCCGGGCTACGACTGGTTCTTTCCGTACTATCGCGATCGCGCGCTGGCGCTGGCGCTGGGCGTCACGCCCGATGCGATGATGCTGCAGGCCGTGGGCGCGGCCGGCGACCAGGCCAGCGGCGGCCGCCAGATGCCGACCCACTGGAGCAGCCCGGATCTGCACATCATCAACGGCTCCTCCTCGACGGCGACGCAGGTGCTGCACGCCGTCGGCTGCGCGGAGGCTGGCCGCTACTTCAGCCGACATCCCGAGGCCGCGGCCAGGGCCGAAGACGATTACCGCGCCTTTCGCGACGTGCGCTTCCACGGCGACGAGGTGGCGCTCACCTGCCTTGGCGAGGGATCGACCTCGCAGGGAGAATTCTGGGAGGCGCTCAATACGGCCTCGAACCAAAAGCTGCCGGTGATCTTCTGCGTGGAAGACAACGGCTACGCGATCAGCGTTCCGGTGGAGGTGAACACGCCGGGCGGCAACATTTCGCGGCTGGTGGCCAACTTTCCCAACTTCTTTTTCGCCGAGATCGACGGCAACGATCCGGTGGCGAGTCTGCGCGCCTTCGAGGCGGCGGCGGCGCACTGCCGCGCGGGGCTCGGTCCGGCGCTGGTCCATGGGCACTGCGTGCGGCTCTATTCGCACTCGCTCTCGGACGACGACAAGCTCTATCGCACGGCCGCCGAGCGCGAGGCCGACGCCCTGCGCGATCCCATTGCGCGCCTGCGGGCGCGGCTGATTGCCGGCGGCCTGCAAACGGCCGAAGAACTCGACGCGCTCGAACGCGCGCAGGCGCAGCAGGCCGCCGAGGCCGCCGATCGGGCTCTGCACGCGGCTCTGCCTACGGTGGAAAGCATTCCGCTGCATGTCTACTCGGAGCATCTCGACCCCCGGCGCGCGGCCTTCGCCACCGAGCAGCCGGAGTTCGCGGCCGAAGAAAACGGCCAGAAAGCCGCGGCGCATACGATGGCCGACCTGATCAATCGCTGTCTGCGCGACGAGATGCGACGCGATCCGCGCATCGTCCTCTACGGCGAAGATGTGGCCGACGCCAGCCGCGAAGTGGCGCTCGACGAGGTCAAGGGCAAGGGCGGCGTCTTCAAGCTCACTGCCGGGCTGCAAACCGAGTTCGGCTCGGAGCGCGTCTTCAACTCGCCGCTGGCCGAGGCGAATATCGTCGGCCGCGCCGTGGGTTATGCCCTGCGCGGCATGAAGCCGGTGGTCGAAATTCAGTTCTTCGATTACATCTGGCCGGCGATGCACCAGATCCGCAACGAGCTGGCCCTGCTGCGCTGGCGCTCGAACGGAAGCTGGGCCGCTCCGGCCGTGCTGCGCGTGCCCATCGGCGGCTATCTCACCGGCGGCTCAATTTATCACTCGCAGTCGGGCGAGAGCATCTTCACGCACATTCCGGGACTGCGCGTGGTCTTCCCGTCGAACGCGCTCGACGCCAACGGCCTGCTGCGCACGGCCATTCGCTCGGACGATCCGGTGCTCTTCCTCGAACACAAGCGGCTCTATCGCGAGACCTACGGACGGGCGATCTACCCCGGCCCGGATTTCGCCATTCCCTTCGGCAAGGCGAAGACGGTGCGCACGGGCGCGCACCTTACGCTCATCACCTACGGCGCGCTTGTGCCCCGCGCCCTGCAGGCCGCGCAGCAAGCCGAAAAATTGCACGGCATCGATGTCGAGATTCTCGACCTGCGCACGCTCAATCCCTACGATTGGGAGGCCATCGCCGCCTCGGTGCGCAAAACCAACCGCGCGATCGTGGCCCACGAGGACATGCTCAGTTGGGGCTACGGCGCCGAGCTGGCCGCGCGCATCAGCGACGAACTCTTCGACGACCTTGACGCGCCCGTGCGGCGCATCGGCGCGATGGACACCTTCGTCGCCTACCAGCCCAAGCTCGAAGACGCGATCCTTCCCCAGCCAGAAACGATCCTGAAAGCGATTGTCGAGTTGAAGCGGTACTGACCGCGCACCTACCTGGCCGCGCGCATACGGAAGATCAGGGCCGGCGTTTCATTGATCGCGCGTCTGTTTGACGGCTCGTGGCGAAGGAACAACCTCGCCGGATGCGGCGGCGTCCTGGCAGTTCAGTTGCACGGTGGACGGCGAGGCGGCGACGCGGAAGTTGCGCAGATCGCGGAGGATCTCCTGTTTTTCACGGGCGTACTGGCCGGCCAGCCGCGTCAGTGCGTAGGTGATGATGTCGCTGTGGTGCAGATCGCCGGCCATCGGATCGCGGCGCATGTTCAGCCACAGCCGGTGCACAAGCTGCACGTCCTCCGGGCTGAGAGACGGCGCGTGCGGCCCGATGTAAAAAACCTTGATCTGGCCATCGGCTTCGACGATGCAATAGTTGAACTGGCGTTTGGGCTGGGGCAAGGCCTCCCAGGCCTGGCCCATGTAGAGCGCCTGCTCCTCGGCCGTCAGCGAGCGGGAGCTGCCGGAAACCACCGATTCCACTTCAAGGGCGCTGGCCGTCTGTGCCAGCGCGGAAAAGACATCGGAGGCGGGCGCCACCAGCAGCGAGACCTTCTTGCCGAAGTTCTCGGCCACGGAAACCGCCTTGGTGAAGACCGTCTGCTCGTGCTCGCTGAAATTCGGATCTTCGGAGTTGAGAAACTCAGGGCCGCCGGCGCCCATCAACCGCACACTGATGACGACCACGTCACGCTCGTCGGTGTTGGTCCGTTCGAGCGTCCATTTGAGCGCCTGCGGATGCTCGGTATCGCGCATGGTCACGATGATGCCGCCGGGCCGGATGGCGGCCGACTCCCGGTCGATCGTCTCCTGCTGCTCCAGTTGGAAGTGATCGCGCATCTGCAGGGCGGTCAGCGCGTGCTTGCGCCGGTTGATCCGCTCGGAGATGGTAAAGACGATGAAGAAGCCGATGGCAAAGACAATGCCGCTCTCCGTGGCGATGGTTTTGGTGAACAGGTTCACCGTGGCGATCGCCAGCAGCACCGAAAAGACTGAAATCAGTCCGAGGGGAATCTCGACAGGGCCGATGCGCAGATTCGGCGGAACCTTCCAGCCGCGCTCGCCCTTGTACTTCCAGCGCAGCACGAGCATCGAGAGGTTGTTGAAGGTGAACGACCAGATCACGCCGAAGGCGTAAGCCTCGCCGAGCATGATCACGTTGCCGCGGCTGACGAGGATCGTGAACATCTGCAGGATGAAGACCAGGTTCACGATGCGATAGCTGGTGCCGAAGCGCGAGTGGGGCTTGCGGAACCAGTCGGTGAGCACACCGTCTTCGGCCACGCGCATCAGCACGCCGGTCGAGCCGATGATCGAGGTGTTGATGGCGCCCGACAGAATCAGAAACCCGACCAGCACCACGAAGATGCGGAAGAGAATGCGCCACATCAGCGGTCCCGCCATGTACATGGCCAGGCCCGCGATCAGGTTGTCCGAATAAATGTGCGTCCGCTCGTAGTCGGGAATCAGCATGGAGGCCAGCAGCGTGGCCCCGCCGGTGAAGATCAGGCTGTAGATGGCGATGACGATCGCCGCGCGCTTCAGATTTTTCAGCTTCGGGTGCGCGATCTCGCGGTTGACCTGGGCCAGGCTCTCCTCGCCGCTCATCGCCAGCACGGAGTGCCCGAAGGCCATCACGATGCCGAACAGGCCCAGCAGCGGCACCAGCCGCGTTCCCTTCAGAAAGCCCATCGCGTCGCCGGAGAAATGCAGATTGGCGGGAACCGGCGCTGGCGGCAGATGCACGCCCTTCACCCAGACCGAGTAAACGCCCCAGAGAAACAGAACCACCACCATGACCGTGGTGATCTGCATGACGCGCAGGGCCTTGTCGCTGGACTCCTCGATGCCCTTGATGTTCTGCCACCAGTAATAAATGGTGACGGCCGCCGCCAGCAGGGCCGAGGTGTAGTCCACGTTCAATTGGAGGGGATGGTTGTGCGCGTCCATCATGGCCGGCGGCAGCCAGTGCCCCTGATTGGCGACAACGATCAACTCGTTCAGCAGGCCGACAATGTACTGGCCGGCGGAAACGCCCGAGATCGGCCCGGTGAGGATGTAGTCGAACATCAGCGCCGAGACGCTGAGCTTGGCGAAGCCGCCGCCCAGAGCCTCTTTCACCACGCGGTAGACGCCGCCGCGCGTGAACATCGAGCAGCTCTCGACGTAGACGGCGCGCACGGCGAAGCTGAACAGCATGATGCCGAGAATGAACCACGGGGCTGATGCGCCCACAGCCTGTTCGGCGATGCCGCCCGCATAATAGGCCGACGAGGCCAGATCGTTGAGGACGATTGCGGCCGCGCGCCAGAAGGAGATGAAAGTGAGCATCACGGAGGATGCCACAATCAGCCGCACGCGGTTGCTCGGAGGGGCGACGGTGGTACGTGAAGTGGCCATGATGCGCGAGCCGGCCGGGGGAACCGGTGGTAAAAATCCTTCGAGCGAAACCACCGCTCTGCGATGAGTTTAGTTTTCATTCTTGGACGTGTCAATGTGAATTTTTCTTCCCCGTAATCCGTCGATAAGATTCCACGCGGGCATCGTCCGTGTGGAATCTTATCGACGGATCATGGTGCGGCCTCACGCTTTTTATGGTGCGGCCTCACCAGGACTTTCCCCGGAATTTGAGGATCAGATTGCGTAAGGCACTCTTATTGAACAGGTTATTGCGATAAGGAAGCGGCAGGGGCGCATCTTGTGGTAGAAGGGATTTTCCGCCAAGAAAAT
>JAJYFB010000032.1 GCA_021785495.1 Acidobacteriota bacterium
GTTTTTTGCGCCTGTTTCGGCACGGCGGAAGCCGTGCCCTTTCCAAGCTGTTCCGGGCGGCAATGCGAAATCCAAATGCGTTTGCCCTGGCGCAAGCAGAAACCATCGCTTGCATCGTTTTCGGTTTGTGTCGCGGGATTGCCGCGTTCTCGGCATCTCTTCACTTCTCCCGAAAGTGGAGACGAGTGTTTCGATCCGCGTCTTGTGTGTTTTCCGCCTGCGCGCAGGGTTGGCGTTGCCATCCATGCAACCCAGCGGGCGCATCGATACAATCGGTACAGTTCGGTTGATCGCAGCGCGTGCGATCCGGTGCGCTCGCGTTTGATCCTTTGCTGCCAGGAGAGCCTTTCCATGTCCAGGTTTCCTTCGCGTTTTGTTGCTTTTGTCGTGTCCACTTTCGTAGCCTGCGGTTCCACATGCGCGCAATCCGCATCCTCCGCACCTCCCATGCACTGGGTGGGAAGCTGGGCCGCAGCGCCGATGCTGGCCGACGGAAACAATCTGCGCCTGTTTTCCAGCGTGACGCTGCGCGAGATCGTCCACATTTCGTTGGGCGGCACACAGATTCGTCTTCGCTTCACCAATGAATTCGGCAGCGATCCGCTTCTCGTCAACGATGTTCACGTGGCGCGCAGCGCAGGCGGCGGCGCGATCGAAGCCGGCAGCGACCGCGCCGTCACCTTTGGCGGCGCCTCGTCCGTCCAGATTCCACCCGGAGCGGCCATTTTTTCCGATCCCGTAAACTTCGATGCCGCATCGTTCTCCGATCTGGCCGTCAGCTTCTATCTGCCGCCGCAGATCATGCGTGCCGAAACCTTCCACGCTCTCGCCAATCAGGAAAATTTCATCGCGACGGGCGATGTCTCCTCGGCAGCCAACCTTGCCCAGCCGACGAAGCTCGCCTCCTGGTACTTTTTTGACGGCATCGATGTGGCTGCCAGCTCCGGAGCGCGCGCCATTGTTGCGCTTGGCGACTCGATCACCGATGGCTACGGCTCGACGCCCAGCGCCAATCGCCGCTGGCCCAATCTTCTGGCCGCGCGTCTCGGCAAGGATTCCCGGCTGACGCAGACAGCGGTTCTCAACGAAGGCATCAGCGGCAATCGCGTCCTGAACGAGGGTTGGGGCCCCAGCGCGCTCTCGCGCCTCGATCGCGATGTGCTGGCGCAGAGCGGCGTTCGTTCCCTCGTCGTGCTCGAAAGCATCAATGACATCGGCCACATGCTTCGCCTTGAATCTTCCAGCGAGCCGGTGACCGCGCCGGAACTGGAGTGGGGCCTTCAGCAGATCGCCGGCCTCGCGCACGAGCACGGACTGAAGGTCTTCGGCGCGACACTCACGCCGTATCGCGGCGCTGGCTACTTCTCCGAAAAAGGCGAAGCGATTCGCGAGGCGGTCAATGACTGGATTCGCACCAGCGGCGCCTTCGACGGCGTCATCGATTTTGACAAGATCGTGCGCGACCCAGGCGATCCTACCCGTTTCAATCCGGCCTACGACTCGGGCGACCATCTGCATCCCGGCGACGCGGGATACAAAGCCATGGCCGACGGCATCGATCTCGCGCTCTTTGCGCGCTGAGCGGGGCGGACGGCAAACCGCATCAAGCAGAAAGGGAGGCGGCTTCGGCGGCCATCGCCTCCCACTCCGAATGGAGCGCGAGAAATTCAGGATGTCCGCCAAGCGGCTGCAAGCGCGGATCGGCCAGCGTCTGGAAGAACCACGGGCAACGTGCCTCGTTGGCCGCCCGCAGCTCCGCAAGCGCCTTTTCCGGATCGCCCAGCACAAGATAGGTGGCTGCATTCGGCGTCGTGAGCACGAAGCGTTGGCGGCTGAGCCAGTGCAGCCGGTCCAACTGGCGGTGCGCCTCGTCGTTGCGGCCGGCGCAGGCCAGGGCGTAGGCGTGCGCGGCAATCGCCAAGTCGTAGTGCCGGGAGCGCTTCACCAGCGTCTTCGCCACATCGACGGCGTGTTCGGCCTCGCTGTTATACGCAAGAATCATCGTGGCAAAATAGAGAGCATTATCGTGCTCCGGGAAGAATTCGACGATTTTTTTGGCCTGCGCCACGCTGGCATCCCGCTTGCCGGCCAGATGCAGCGACCAGGCCAGCAAGGTCTGCAACCACGGCGCCCACGGATCCAGCTGGTGAATTCTCTGCGCCAGATGGACCGCCTCATCGAATTGATGAAGACTCTGCAAAAGCCAGATGCGGACGCGCGCGTTGGTCGGAATATACGGCAGCCCCTCGGAACGCGCCAGCAGACGCAACGCCGAGCGGGGATCGCGATCGATGTGGAACTCGATCCAGCCCAGCGCCGGCAGCAGAGTAACAGCCTGCTCGTTCAGCTCAGGAATCCCGCCGGCCGCGCGGCGCACCGTCGCCGCCGCAATTTTCGGAGAGATGTACCCATAGATGCACTGCAGAACCGCCAGTTGCGCCAACTCGACACGCGCCGCCATCAGCGACCGATCCAGCTCAATCGCACGCAGCAGTCCGCCCATGGCGTCCTGCATACGGTGCCGCTCCATGCTCGTCCATTCGTAATGGGCTCGCAAGAAAAGATCCTGGGCCTCGCGCGCTCCGGCGGTCAATTCCGGCCTGCGCGGGGCGGCGGCCGCGGCGTCGATGCGCGGGGCGGCGCCATGGAGCCGCATCGCCACGCGGTTGGCCAACTCACCGGCCAGCTTCCCGGCGTCCTCGCGTGTGACGATCAGATCCTCGATCCACAGTGGCGCGGCATCTTTGACGCGGATCGCCTCCACGCGCAGCCGGAACCGGCCCGGAGTCGCTTGCAGTTGCCCGGTGACCAGCAGCTCCGCATCGAGCATCCTGCCGATCTCCGGCCCCGCCAGCCCGCGCCGGGTCAGCGCCTGCACCGAATCCTGCGCGGCGATCCAGGCAAGGGCGGGGCGGAGCCGGCGCAACTGCTCGGCCGTATCCTCAGCAACTGCGTGGCCAAGATAGCCAGGCGCTTGATAGCCCGCCGAGAAGGGAAGAATGGCCACGCGCGGCAGGAGAAACGGCTGCGGAACACCCTCCGGCTCGGCAATGGCCCGAATGCGGTAGCCCTGCTTGTAAACGATTTCGAGGCAATCGCTGGGGTGAAGCAGCTTCCTCAAGGAAGAAACGCACTCCACCAGTCGGTGCGTATCCACCGGCGCATCGCCCCAAAGGATGCGGCTCAACTCGCTCGCCGAAACCACTTCGCCCCGCCGCGCGACAAGCGCACGCAAAAGAGACAACTCCTCCGCGGGAATCGCCAGAGCCGTTTCCCCTCGTTGAAGCGTGCCGTCGGCCTTGAGCCGCAGATCCCCAAATCGATAGGCTACCGGCTCCATTCCCGCCGGCGCCTGCACATTGCCATGCATAAAAACCCGCGCGCTACAGCAAATCTTCGCGTCCCGATTGGGCGGGAGTATCTCCTCGGAGGGCGGTCACCCGCGCCGCCGCGCGCAAGCATTCCATGCCCTGTCTTCCCAGGCAAAAATCCTTCCAGGCAGCAACTACGATCTTTCGGCCGGTGGCAGCAGAATCGCACGGTACGCCCGATTTGCGCCCGCACCCCACCCTTCCTCTGCGGAACTCTTCTTCCGCACAGAGAATCACCGCAAATCCTTGGGCTTACCGGCCACCTCATACACGTACGTGATTTTTTGATCCGATGCAGGATGGCAAACTGAGCCACCAAGACCTTTCACGCCGTCTCGTCCGCGAGGAAAACTACCAGCGGGGCCCAATTACAGGACTGTACGTTGATTATCTCTCCCGCGTCGAGACGGGAAATGGGGTCTGTACGTAATTCAAAGTCCCAAGTAATCCAAGCGCATATTACTTAAAGTGTGCAATTTCGATACAGATTTGCCGCGCCGCAGGAGGACAAAAAAGGGCGCTGCACCGGCCGTTCACCGGCCGCAGCGCCCTTCGATGGAATCCGGCGCAAAGGCCGTGATTACGCCCGGCCGATGGCTCTGGCCAGTGTGTCGCCGATCTCGGCCGGCGACTTGACCACGTGAATCCCCGCAGCCTCCATCGCCTTCATCTTGTCGGCGGCCGTGCCCTGGCCTCCGCTGATGATGGCGCCGGCGTGGCCCATGCGTCGGCCCGGAGGCGCGGTTTGTCCGGCGATAAAGCCCACCACCGGCTTCTTCACGTGCTGCTGGACGAACGCAGCCGCCGTCTCCTCGGCCGTGCCGCCGATCTCGCCGATCATCACGATGGCTTCCGTCGCGGGATCGTCGTTGAGCAGCCGCAAGGCGTCGATGTGCGTCGTCCCGATGATCGGATCGCCGCCGATGCCGATGGCCGTCGATTGCCCGATCCCCCGCTGGGTCAGTTGATGAACGGCCTCGTAGGTAAGTGTCCCGGAACGAGACACAATCCCCACCGAGCCCTCCTGGTGAATCCGGCCCGGCATGATGCCGATCTTGGCCTTGCCCGGCGAGATGACGCCGGGGCAGTTGGGCCCGATCAGCCGCGACTTCGAGCTCTTCAGCTTCGCCCACACCTTCACCATGTCGAGCGTCGGGATGCCCTCGGTGATGCAGACGATCAGCGGAATCCCCGCGTCTTCAGCCTCAAGGATCGCGTCGGCGGCAAACGGCGGCGGCACAAAGATCATCGTCGCGTTGGCGCCGGTTTCTTTCACGGCATCGGCCACGGTATTGAAGACCGGCCAGCCCTCGTGCGTCGTTCCGCCTTTGCCGGGCGTCACGCCGCCGACAACCTTGGTGCCGTACTCGGCGCAGCCCATGGCGTGGAAGGTGCCTTCCTTGCCCGTAATTCCCTGCACGATCAATCGCGTGTTGTTGTCAACCAAAACTGCCATGAAAAACAGCTCCTAGCTGCTAGCTTCTAGCTACTAGCCTTTCAAAGACTGGAGAAACGCTCCAAGCATTTTGGAGGTCTCGATACAAAGCGATTCTGCCTTCCGTTGCATGGCATCGTCGCCAATTTTCAATCGTTTGGCGAGCAAAAGTTGCGTTTGAACTTCGTAGGCCGATCCAAGCGCGATTTTGAGAAACTGTCCAAAGTCGCGATCTGTAGTCCTGGCGCGTCCCTCTGCGATGTTGCTTGCGATCGAAACACTGGCTCGTCGAAGCTGCGACGATAGCCCGTAAACCTCATCCTTGGGAAATGTCCTGGTCAAGCCATATACAGCCTCAGTCAACTCCATCGCTCACTGCCAAACTGTCAGATCCTGAAAATCCTGAGACAAAGCCCGACTCTCCGATTCCTTGCTTTGCTTTACACGCTTGCAGCTAGTAGCTAGTAGCTAGTAGCTAGTAGCTTCTAGCTAGCTGCTTTCACCACCAGCTCCGCCGCTTCTTTCATCGTTGCGCCCACCTGGAAGTTCAACCCGGATTCCTTCAGGATTTTGCGGCCCTCTTCGACATTTGTGCCTTCGAGCCGCAGCACGATCGGCACTTTCACGTTGAGGTTTCTGGCCGCCGCAACCACGCCGCTCGCCAGCCGGTCCACGCGCAGAATGCCTCCGAAGATGTTGATGAAGATCGCCTTCACATTCCTGTCCGAGAGCAGGATCTCGAAGGCGTGCTCGATCTGTTCCTGCGTCGCCCCGCCGCCCACGTCGAGGAAGTTGGCCGGGCTGCCGCCGGCGTACTGAATGATGTCCATGGTCGCCATGGCCAGCCCCGCGCCGTTGACCATGCAGGCGATCGAGCCGTCGAGCTTGATGTAATTGAGCGCGTACTTGCTGGCTTCCACTTCGAGCGGTGCTTCCTCGGCGATGTCGCGCAGGGCCTTGATGTCAGCGTGACGAAAGAGGGCGTTGTCGTCGAAGTTGATCTTGGCGTCCAGCGCGAACAGCTTGCCATCGGCGGTGGTGATGAACGGATTGATCTCGACCAGAGAGGCGTCGGTTTCGACATACGCCTTGTAGAGGCTCTGGAAAAAGGCCACCGCCGGGTTGATCTGCGCCGTCTTCAAGCCCAGCGCAAAGGCCAGCTTGCGCGCCTGCCAGGCGCCAAAGCCCACGGCCGGATCGATGGTTTCCTTGTAGATCGCCTCGGGCGTCTTGGCCGCGACCTCCTCGATCTCCATGCCGCCGGCCTGCGAGGCCATGAAGACCAGCTTGCCCGTGGCGCGGTCGAGCACGATGCCCAGATACAACTCGCGCTCGATGGCCGCCGTCTCCTCGATCAGCAACCGCTGCACCTTCTGCCCCTGCGGGCCGGTCTGGTGGGTCACCAGCGTCATGCCAAGAATGCGTTTCGCGTGTTCCTCGGCCTCTTCGCGGGTTCTGGCCACCTTCACGCCGCCGCCCTTGCCGCGGCCTCCGGCGTGAATCTGCGCCTTCACGACCACGCCCGGCGCACCCTCGGCAAAGAGCTTGCGCGCCACGTCGTTGGCCTCTTCGAGGGTATTCGCCATCTCGCCCTTGGGCACGGGAACGCCGTACCGGGCCAGGATTGCCTTCGCTTGATACTCATGAATTTTCATCGTTGCATTCAGTCCGTCCGGTCTGCCGATCAAATTTGTTTAGCGCGCGCCGCAGACGCGCTCTGCCAATCCCGCGTACCCCCGGCAGCCGGTGCAATCATACTAACGTGGCGGCCGAAACGGCGGCAAACCGCACGCGAACGCCGAGACGCCAGAGGATCGGCAACCGCAGCCGTGCCGTAGACACATTCGGATGAATGTTTGCGGCCTTTCGGCCCAGCGGGATGGGTTCTGCATCCCAAAAGCATCCCTCGGCGGCTCAAGCCGGACCGTTTTCCCCACCACGTTTCGGCACGGCTGAAGCCGTGCCCTTTCCAAGCTGTTCCAGGCGGCAATGCGAAATCCAAATGCGTGTGCCCTGCACCTACCGGCGCATCGGGTCATCACTACGATTGGGCAGAGATCAAATCCTGTAGATTTTCCGCCCTTAAACACGCAAAGGCCTGGTATCACTACCAGGCCTGAGTTGCTTCCGTGTGGTGGATGCCGCGTCAGATGCGCATCGGCATGAGCACATAGCGGTACTTGTACTCGGCGTCGGGGTCTTCGGGGCGCATCTGGCCGGCGGCCTGCGAGTCCTTGAATTCGAGACGCACCTCGCCCTGGTTGTCGAGGGCCTTGAGGAATTCGAGGATGTACGAGGAGTTGAAGCCGACGCCGATGACCTCGCCCGTGTATGGCGTATCGATGGTGTCTTCGCTCTCGCCGGCCTCGCTTGAGTTGGCGCTGATCTTCAGCTCGTTGTCTTCCAGGCGCAGGCGGATGGCGCCGGAGCGCTCGTCGGCAAACTGCGCGACGCGCTGGATGGCCGCGCCGAGTTCGCTTGAACGGACGACGGCGAACCTGGTGTTGTCGCGCGGCATGACGGCTTCGAAGTTGGGGAACTGGCCGGTGAGCTTGCGGCTGGAAAGGGTGCGATGACCCACGCGGAAGAAGAGCGTGTGCTCGTCGTCGGCGAAGTCCACCTTTTCGGCGTCGGTATTCGCGAGCAGGACCAGCAATTCCTGGAGGGCTTTGCGCGGAACGAGAACGCGCTTTTCGCCGCTGATGCCTTCGAGATTTTCGTTGGGCTTTTCGACGAACGAGAGCCGGTGGCCGTCGGTGGCGACCATGGCGATGGATTCGGCTTTGAGCACCATCAGCGCGCCGTTCAGCGTGTAACGCGACTCCTCGTTCGAGATGGCGAAGATGGTGCGGCTGATGAGCGTGCGCAGCGCGGGAATGGAGATGCTCGTTGAGGCGATCGAGGGAAACTCGGGAATCTGCGGATAGTTGGCGCGAGCCATGCCGACCATCTTCGTCTTCGAGCGTCCGCTGCGAATTTGCACCCAGTGGTTTTCCAGGAGATTGATGGAAATATCGCCGTCGGGCAGCAGCTTGATGTAGTCGTAGAGCTTGCGCGCGGGGATGGTGCAGGAGCCGGGCTTTTTGATCTTGACAGCCGTACTGGTGCGGATGGCCTGATCGAGATCAGTGGCCGTGATCTGCAAGCGATCGCCTTCGGCCTCGATGAGAAAGTTGGAGAGGATCGGGATGGTGGTCTTGCGCTCGACCACGCTTTGCGTTGCCGTGAGTTCCTTCAGCAGATCCTGACGGCTGACGGTAATCTCCATGTCTGCCCCCTGAACGGCCGGCTGCTCGACTTCGGTATCTCCTGCGATCATCGAAACCCCTCAGCTCGCAAAGCCGTGCCTTATGCCCCCACTGTACAACAACTTGCGGACAGCAGGAAACGGCTTCGCCACTTTCTCCCGATTGTAGCGATCTGAAGCCAAAAATGCGCGTGGAAAACAGGGGCGCTTTCTGGATTCCAGGGTGGTTTTTTCTGCATTGCGCGGTGAGGAAGCAGCGTAGCATGAGCGCGGCCGAGTGTCTCTCCTGTTTTGCGCGTGAGGGAATGCGGAGCGGGGATGATTGTGTGAAAGAAAAGAGATTCAAAAACCAGTAGCCCCCGTAGGCACGGAGGAAAAGTGGGAATCGAAGAAATAATCTTGCTGGATGCGGGTTTGCGCATGGTGCGAGTTTTCTAAAACGTGGCTGTGGAGAAGTGTAGATTTGGAAAACAGGTGCGGGGAGGGTGGGTTGCGCCCCTGTTTTTCCATGGTTCGCACAGGAGGGTCGCAAAAGGCTGTGGAATCCACGGTGTTTGTGTGGGAGACGGGCTGGAGGCTTTATAGAAGAGCAAGTTAGAGCAGTCGATTCCTCCACAGAGGCTGCATTGAAGGGGTGGGTTGCGGATCGAAGGAGAGGTGTGCAAGCAGCCGCTCGTATACTGAATTTTCATATGTCGTACGCAGCCGCCATCGCTCAATTGAATGCCATGACGCCGGAGCTTTATGCCCGAGCCGGCCAGCCCAGGCGCAAATTTTCGCTCGACGAAGTGCGCGTGCTCCTTGGTGCGCTCGGTGATCCGCAAAGACACTTTCCTTCGGTGCTGATTGCCGGAACGAATGGCAAGGGATCGACGGCGGCGACACTGGCCTCGATCCTGGCCGAGGCAGGAGTGCGAACGGGGCTGTATACATCGCCGCATCTGGAGCGGCCGAATGAACGAATCCGCGTGAATGGTGCGGAGATCGACGACGAAGAGTTTGGCCGGCTGTTTTTTCTGGTTGTCGAGAAAGCCGGCGCGTTCGTGAAGGAGGGCAGGCTGCCGCAGCGGCCGAGCTACTTCGAGGTGCTGACGGCGATGGCGTTTCTCTACTTTGCCGATCACGCGGTGGAGATTGCGGTCCTCGAGGTAGGGATGGGCGGCAGGCTGGACGCGACAAATGTCGTCGAGCCGCTGCTATCGATCGTGACGGACATTTCCCTCGATCATACGGAATGGCTGGGGCCGACGATTGCGGCGATTACACGCGAAAAAGCGGGCATTTTGCGGCGCAACGGAACGCTGATTACGCTGCCGCAGCACCCGGAGGCAAACGCCGCTCTGGGCGAGGCGGCGATGGCGCTCGGTGTGCGCGGGGTGAATGCGGCCGAGTACATACCCGCACGTGAACCAGAGGGTGCTTACACCGTGCTGGCGCTCGGCCGGCCGGTGAAGGTGAATTCGCCGCTGACCGGCCCGCACCAGCAGAGAAACGTGGCGTTGGCGATTGCCGCAGCCGTGGAGTTGGCGATGCGCCACGGCTTCGCCGTGCGCCCGGAGGCGATCGAAGCCGGAATCGCGCAGACGCGCTGGCCGGGGCGTCTGGAGCAAATCGCTTCGGGCGGCGTGCGGTGGGTGCTCGACGTGGCGCACAATCCGGCCGGAGCCTGGGCGCTGCGCGCCGGGCTCGGAAAAATTCTGAAGGAGCACGCACAGCGGGTTCTGGTCTTCAGTTGCCTGCGCGACAAGCCGCTTGGCGAGATGGCGCAGATCCTGTTTCCGCTCTTCGACCGCGTGCTCGTCGCGCCGATCCATAGCGCGCGGGCGGCAGAGATGGAAGAACTGCTGGCGGCGGCGCGCGCGACGGGACGGGAAGCATTGGCAACGGAATCGGTGGGCGATGCGCTGCGGCTTGCGCGGGAGTGCGCGGCGGGCGGGGTGGTCGTGGTCTCCGGCTCGGTGTATCTGGTGGGTGAGGCGCGGGGATTCCTACTGGCAGAAAAGGCGGGTGAAGCATGAGCGCTCGGCCGGAAACGCTGCCGCGCCTCGATCGCTGGCGGACCAATCTGCTGCAAACGCCGCTATTTTGCCTGGCGACGATTCTTTGCGGCAGCATGGCGCTGCTGGTCTCGCTGTTTGACCGCAAGGGCCGAGCGCAGCACGGTATTGCACGGTTTTGGGCGCAAACGGTGGTGCGTGTCGCGTTTGCGCGAGTGAAGCTGGTCGGCGCGGAACACCTGGAGAAGCACACAGTCGCCGTCTACGCCTCGAATCACACGTCGTACATGGATATTCCGGCGATCTTTTCCGCGCTTCCGTTCCAGTTTCGCATCCTGGCGAAAAAGGAACTCTGGAAGTGGCCGTTCATCGGCTGGTACCTCGACCGCTCCGGGCAGATGCCGATCGACACGGCGAATCCGCACGAGACGCTGGCGAGTCTGGGCGGTGCCGTCAAGGCGCTGCGGGCGGGGATGCCGCTGGTGGTCTTTCCCGAGGGCGGACGCACGCCAACCGGGGCGTTGATGCCCTTCCAGGCTGGCGCGGCCTACATGGCGATTCGCGCGCAAGCGCCGCTGGTGCCGATTGCGCTCAAAGGCGTGTACGATCTGCTGCCGATGCACACGCGACACATCTACCCCGGCAAACTGACCGTGCAGATCGGCGAACCGATCGAGACCAAGGGCATGACCCCGCGCCAAAGCGCGGAGTTGACCGAGCGGCTGCGCGCGGCGATTGAGGCGATGCTGACGGAGCCGGGTCAGTGAGTATGCAGCGGGCCACGGTTTCGTTCGACAGCACGAGCAGTGGATCTTCGCCGGGTGGCGCCAGTAGCCGTACACTGGCTGCATGGCAGCCCGCATTGCAATCCCTGAACCAACGAGCAGCGACACGGAGTATAACCAGCGGGCTTTGCCGCCGTACATCGAGGCGTTGAAGGCTGCAGGAGCCGAGCCGGTGATTGTGCCGCTGGACGCCTCGCAGGCGCAGGTGGCGCGGTTGCTGGCTAGCGTCGAAGGAGTTTTGCTGCCGGGAAGCCGGTTCGATGTGGACCCGGAGCGGTATGGCCAGACGCGCGAGCCGGAGTGCGCCGCGGCCGATCCGGCGCGAGCCGCAGCCGACGAGTTGCTCCTGCAAGACGCCTTCAATCTGCGCAAGCCGATCCTCGCCATCTGCCAGGGCGTGCAGAGCCTGAATGTTTGGCGCGGCGGCACGCTGATTCAGGATTTGAAGACAGTGCTGAATCATCGCCCGGGCCGGGAGATCGTACAAGCGCACCCGGTTCGGATTGCGGAGCGATCGCGACTGGCGGCGATTTTTCCGGCCGGCGAGGCCGGTGATGTGCAGGTAAACTCCAGCCACCATCAGGCGATCCGCACGCCGGGTGACAACCTGCGCGTTACGGCGGTTTCGCCCGAGGATGGTGTCATCGAGGCAGTCGAACTCAATGCGGAAGATCATTTCGTCCTTGGCGTGCAGTGGCATCCGGAGCGGAGCTGTGCGCAGAGTGCGTTTTCGCGCGCGATCTTTACCGCGTTCGTACAGGCAACCGCGGCTTGGCGAACTCCGCAGGTCGATGCAGATGAGCCGACCGAAGGCAGGAGCTAAGCGATGGACGCTGCAGAGGCAAGTCAGCAGCTCCAGGCCATGCTGCAAACGGCCAGCCAGCCTGCGCTCAGCGAAGCGACTGCGCGGAAATTTGCAGGGTATTTTTCGCTGTATCAGCGCTGGAATGCACGCCTCAATCTGAGCGCGGTTCGCAATGAAATCGACGTATTGTCAATACATCTATTTGAATCAATTATAGTTAGTCGATATATTCCGATGAACGTCCACTCGCTGCTTGACTTTGGTTCGGGCGCAGGCTTGCCGGGGATTCCCATCGCGTTGTGCCGTCCTGAGATTGCTGTAACGATGGCCGAATCGCAAGGGAAAAAGGCGGCATTTTTGCAGGAAGCCGTTCGGGAGTCGAAGATCGAAGCGCAGGTTTACGGCGGGAGGGCTGAGACCCTTGAGAAGCGGTTTGATTGCGTGACGCTGCGTGCAGTGGACAGGATGCAAAGGGCCGTCGCAGCAGCGGCGCAGCTTGTCGCGCCATCGGGCTGGCTTGCGCCGTTGACGACGCGGAAGGAGCTTCCGCAAATTGTTGCAGCGGCAGGCAGAGATTTTTCCTTTGGCGAGCCGATAGCGCTCCCGGGCAGTATGCAGCGGGTGCTCGCGCTGGCACAACGCCAAGGTGCAAGAGAGCCGAGGCTGCAAGGGCTATCGCATGAGCCCTTGCAGACAAGCCAGAAGCTCTAGCGGAGCAAGGTCGCTTCGGCGCAGGCACACATTTTTTTCAAGGACGATGACACTGAGGATGGGGTGCAGAGCGGATGCCTTTTGGCGGAAGGATCATTTTTATCTACGGCTGATTGTTCCACGTGAAACACTTTATCGGGCAGGCGGGGAAAGGCATGAGTCACGTGCACAATGTTTCACGTGGAACACCAGACCATGTTGCCCGATTCGGGATGTGTTCTTTGTTGAGACGGCTGCGGGATGGGCTCGATACAAACCGCTCGACGGTGGGATGGCCGCGAAAAATGGCTTGACAGGTTGGCGGCGAAGCCCGCATCGAGCCATGAAATTCAAGGCAAAAAATCGTCGTAAAACAAGAAGTTTTCCACCGATTTGCGAAATTTTGTCCGCGCCGGACGCGCTGGCCATGCGTGAATCGAAGTTCTTTCTCTACAGTCTCTTGCTTGACGCGGCGCCGTTTACTCCCAAGGCGGTTTCCACAGAAACCTGTAGTTTTCCACGGGGCATCTCGCTGGGCGCAGGCCGACCGCTGCCTGTACTCTGGAATGCCATGGGAAAGATCGTCGGAATCGTGAATCAGAAGGGCGGTGTGGGCAAGACCACCACGGCCATCAACCTCTCCGCCTGCCTTGCCTTGGAGGGTCTGAAGATCCTTCTCATCGACTGCGACCCGCAGGCCAACGCCTCCTCGGGGCTGGGCGTGCAACGCGATGAGGATCGCGTGTCGATCTACGACGTGCTGATCGGCGAGAGCGCGGCGGAGCAGGCCGTTCTTCAGACGGAAGTCGAAGGGCTGTGGCTGCTTCCTGGATCGAAAAATCTGACCGGAGCGAATATCGAACTGGCTGGCGCCGAGGATCGCACGCTGCGCCTGCGACGCGCCCTCGAATCTCTTCCAAATTCCTACGATTTGATCTTTCTCGATTGTCCCCCGGCGCTCGATCTGCTCACGCTCAATGTGCTTTGCGCCGCGCAGACCCTGATTGTGCCCTTGCAGGCCGAGTACTTCGCCCTCGAAGGAATCTCCGAGCTGGTTTCCACGCTCGAACGCGTACGCGCCGCCTACAACCCGGAATTGACCATCGAGGGCGTGCTGTTGACGATGTACGACGACCGCACCAATCTGGCGCAGCAGGTCACGGAGACCCTCCGCGAATACTTCCGGGAGATCCTCTATCGCACGGTGATTCCGCGCAATGTGCGGCTGGCCGAGGCGCCGAGCCATGGCAAGCCGGTGGCGATCTACGATCCCCGCTCCCGTGGCACCGAGGCCTATTTTGAGATGACCGGCGAGTTCCTGGCGCGCAACCAGATCGAAAGCCCTCGCGCCAGCGCAGGCAAAGCAACGGCTTCCACACGCTTGCAGGCCAAAGTGAGCTTCTGGCCTTACGCCTGAACGGTTTGGCCGTACCGTCCATTCCGCTGACGCGAAGCTCACAGAATTTTTCGCCTGCAAGGCAGGCCATGCAGAAATCAAGGATCGTCCATGAGCAACGTTGCAACTCCCGACTTGAAACGCCGCGCCCTCGGCAAGGGGCTCGATTCCCTGCTTCCTCGCCCGGCGGTGGCTCCCGCGGCATCTCCGGCGGCTGCTCCCAAGGCTGAAGCCGAGGGGGGGAAACCGCGCGAGATTCCGATCGAACTGATCGATCCCAACCCCTATCAAACGCGGAGCCACGTCGACGCGGAGCAATTGTCCGAACTGGCGGCATCGATCGCTGCGAACGGAGTGGTGCAGCCGATTCTGGTGCGGCCGCAGGCGAGCGGGCGTTTTCAGTTGATTGCGGGCGAACGGCGCTGGCGTGCCTCGAAGCTGGCCGGCAAGAGCACGGTTCCGGCGATTCTGCGCCAGGTCTCCGACGAGCAGGCGATGGAGATCACCATCGTAGAGAACCTGCAGCGTGCCGATCTGAACCCGATGGAGCAGGCGCGGGCCTTCGAGCGGCTGGCGCGCGAGTTTCACATGACGCAGGAGCAGATGGCGCAACGCACAGGGAAAGACCGTACGACAGTTGCCAACTTCTTGCGTCTATTGAAGTTACCTCATGGAGTTCAGTCGCGCGTCGAGTCAGGAGAACTCTCCTTTGGCCACGCACGCGCCCTGCTGGCCTTCGAGCACGCCGAAGAGATCGAGAAGGCAGCTCAGCGCATTGCGGCGCTCTCCATGTCCGTGCGGCAGACGGAAAGTTACGTCCAGGGGTTGATCGATCCCAGCCGCAAAGCAAAGAAAGAACCCAAGCCGGAGCCGGCGCTCGATCCGAATGTGCGCGATGCGCAGGAACAACTGCAACGGGCTCTGGGCCTGAAGGTCAGCATTGAGGACCAGAATGGACGCGGCAAGGTCATCATCGAGTACGCCCGCCTGGAGGACTTCGACGCCCTGATGGAACGCATCACCGGCGTGTAAACCAGAAGCCGCGCCCTACTTGTCAAAAGCCTCCGCGCTGGCTATCAACGCCAAGGGCGCGGCCGCAAGGCCGCGCCCTTGGGATTGCCTCGCAGGGAGGGTTACTTGTTGGAGTGCGATGCGCCCGACTTTTCTTCAAGCGCGGCCTGCGCCGCGGCCAGACGCGCCGTGAGCAGACGGAAGGGTGAGCAGGAGACGTAGTTCAGGCCGATGCGATGGCAGAACTTGACGCTCTCGGGATCGCCGCCATGCTCGCCGCAGATGCCGACCTTGAGGTTCGGCCGCGCGGACCGTCCCTTTTCGACCGCGCCCTTGACGAGCTGGCCGACGCCCACCTGATCGAGCGTGGCGAAGGGATCCTGCTTGAAGATGCCGGCCTTGAGATAGGCTGGGAGGAAGTTGTTGATGTCGTCGCGCGAGATGCCGAAGGTGGTCTGCGTCAGGTCGTTGGTGCCGAAGCTGAAGAACTCGGCCTCCTGGGCGATCTGATCGGCGGTCAGCGCGGCGCGCGGAATCTCGATCATGGTGCCGACCTTGAAGTCGAGCTTGACCTTCTTCTCGGCGATGACCTCTTCGGCCACGCGGCGCACGATGGCCGCCTGATTGCGCATCTCCTCGATCGAGCCGATGAGCGGGATCATGATCTCCGGGTGCGGATCGCCGCCCTTCGACTTGATCTGCACGGCGGCCTCGATGATGGCGCGGGCCTGCATTTCGGTGATCTCCGGGAAGGTGATGCCGAGGCGGCAGCCGCGCAGGCCGAGCATCGGGTTCATCTCGTGGAGTTCCTCGACGCGCGCCAGCAGGGTGCGCAGTCCCTTGAGCTTGGGCGACTTCGGCTTGGTGGCTTCGATCCTGGCGATCTCGACCAGCAGGTCCTCGCGTTTGGGCAGGAACTCATGCAACGGCGGATCGAGCAGGCGGATGACGACCGGCAGCGACTCCATCGCCTTGAACAGGCCGGCGAAGTCGGAGCGTTGCATCGGCAGCAGCTTCTTGAGCGCGGCCCGGCGATCCGCTTCATTATCGGCCAGAATCATGGCGCGCATGTGCTCGATGCGATCCTCGGCAAAGAACATGTGCTCGGTGCGGCAGAGGCCGATGCCCTGCGCGCCAAAAGCGCGGGCGTTCTTGGCGTCACGCGGCACATCGGCGTTGGCCCAGACCTGGAGTTTGCGCACCGGATCAGCCCAGCTCATGAACTTGACCAGATCAGGATCGTTGGGCTGCGCGTCGAGGGTCTTCAGCTTGCCTGCAATCACGCGGCCCGTGGTGCCGTCGAGCGAGATCCAGTCGCCCTGCTTGAAGGTCTTGCCCTTCACGCGCAGTTCCTTCTTGTTCTCGTCGACCGTGCAGTCGCCCGCGCCGGCCACGCAGCACTTGCCCATGCCGCGGGTGACGACGGCCGCATGCGAGGTCATGCCGCCGCGCGAGGTTAGAATGCCGGAGGCCACTTCCATGCCGGCGATGTCCTCGGGCGTGGTCTCGCCGCGCACCAGGATGACAACCTTGTAGGTTCCGTTCTGGTAGTACTTGACGGCGTCCTCGGCGGTGAAGACGATCTGGCCCACGGCGGCGCCGGGCGAAGCCGGCAGGCCGGTGGCGAGCACTTCGATCTTCTCGCCCTTCTCGACCAGGCGCGGCACCAGGAAGTCGTAAAGCTGGTTGGGCTCGACACGGAAGATCGCCTCTTCCTGCGTGATCAGGCCTTCCTTCACCATATCGATGGCGACGCGCACCGCGGCCAGACCTGTGCGCTTGCCGTTGCGGGTTTGCAGCATGTAGAGCTTGCCGTCCTGAATGGTGAACTCGAAGTCCTGCATGTCGCGGTAGTGCTTTTCCAGGCGCGTGGTGATGGTGCGCAACTGCTCGTAGACCGCGGGCATGGCCTTTTCCAGCTCGCTGATGTGCATCGGCGTGCGCACGCCCGAAACCACGTCCTCGCCCTGCGCGTTCATCAGGTACTCGCCGAAGAAAACCTTCTCGCCGGTGGCCGGGTTGCGCGTGAAGCCTACGCCCGTGCCGGAGGTCTCGCCCAGGTTGCCGAAGACCATGCACTGCACGTTGACCGCGGTGCCGAGCCAGTCGTCGATGTGGTTGATGCGGCGGTAGGTCTTGGCGCGGTCGTTCTCCCAGCTGCGGAAAACGGCGTCGCGGGCCGCGACGAGCTGCTCCATCGGGTTCTGCGGGAAGTCCTTGCCGGTTTCTTTCTTCACCAGCTTCTTGTACTCTTCGATGATCTTCTTGAGCGCGTCGGGCTGGAGCTGGTAGTCGAACTTCGCTTTCTTGGCGGCCTTCACGCCGTCGAAGATGTGCTCGAACTTCTTCTTGGGAATGTCCAGAACCACATCGCCGAACATCTGGATCAGGCGGCGATAGGAGTCGTAGGCGAAGCGGGGATTGTTGCTGAGTTTGGCCAGCGCCTCGACGGCCTTGTCGTTGAGGCCGAGGTTCAGGATGGTGTCCATCATGCCGGGCATGGAGAACTTGGCGCCGGAACGGACGGAAACCAGCAGCGGATTGTCGCCCGCGCCCAGCTTCTGCCCCTGCAGGGCTTCGAGCTTGGCCAGCGCCGCGCGCATCTCTTCGTCGATCCGCGGACTCAGCTTGCCGCGCATGTACTCGCGGCAGGCTTCGGTCTGAATGGTGAATCCCGGAGGCACGGGCAGTCCGGCGTTGGTCATCTCGGCCAGGCCCGCGCCTTTGCCGCCCAGCACATCCTTCATCTTGCCATTGCCGTCGGCTTTGCCGTCGCCAAAGAAGTAGACATAGCGTTCGATTGAGGTTGAGTCCGCCTTGGCGGACGACTTCTCCACTACTTGTGTCATCGATTCAAATCTCCGTCGTAGGATTCCGCAACGCGGTCCACAAGAAGGGTAATGGAACGGAGGCCCGGCGCGCCAACGAAAAGCAGAAGACAGGCAGGCCGGACCAGCGAAGCCCTTCAAGACGTATGGAACTGCGCGAAGCGGGAAAGCCTTTCGCAAACACAATTACAGCCCACGGGGTACGGTTGCCTGTGTTACGGATCACAGTGGGCGGGCGGATGGGAACGCATTTCATTTTTCGGCACAACGTACTGTATTGTGCCGAAAAATGCGCGCATCGGTTTCTCCAGGCTGATCGCATGAATCGCTTTCTGTTTGCATCGCGGGATCGCCGCGCCCCTCCAGGGCGCGAACGGTTCTACTCCTCACCGTCCCAGGGTTCCGCTGCGCTTCCCCCTGAGCGATTTTCGCCTGTTCCTGCGGGACGCAACCGGCGGTTGGACCAAAAGCCGAGTCCATTGCGCGCTCGGGATTCGTTCCTGCGATGGCCCTGTTGGCTTCTCGCCCGCGCGCGCCCGCGCCACCATCGCTGTGCGACAATAGGAAGTCGAAAGAAGCGCGGTGAAATTGCAGCGCGCGAAGGAGTGATTTCGATGGGCGACCTGCTTCAGCCGTGGCACCTGATCCTGCTGGCCATTGTGGCCTTGCTGCTGTTCGGGGCCAAGCGGCTGCCGGAGTTGGGCAAGGGGCTGGGCGAGGGATTGAAAGGCTTCCGCGAGGGCATCAAGGGCGTACCCGATCCGGCCCAGCAGGCGGCCGCCAATCATGCGCCGCCCATGCCGGCTTCGGCGGCCGGCATGACGAACTATCGCTGCCCGAGCTGCAAGAATCGATTCGCCGCCAACGCGCCCAATCCGAATGCAGCCGAAGAAAAGGGCTTCTGCCCGGAGTGCGGCGCATCGTTCGACAAAAACGCGGCGAGAGTGTAGCGCAAGGGGCGCGGAGAAAGATCCCGCAGAAGAACGGTTGTCAAGGGAAGTCTTCATCGGTTAATGTAAACGTATTCAGCAAGGGAGCGCGCCTCCTTGTTGAGGTTGCGCCGAACTTCGCCTGCTCTCCACGCTGCGTTCAACCGCAATGTTGTACCATTCGACTCAGCCGATGGATTTCAACCGTCCATCCAAAGGAACGTTTCTTTCATGACCTCTGCAACTGCGCCGACACTTCTGATTCTTGCCGCCGGCATGGGCAGCCGCTATGGCGGCCTCAAGCAAATCGACCCCGTGGGGCCGTCGGGCGAAACGATTATCGATTATTCGATCTTCGATGCGCTCCGCGCCGGCTTTGGCAAGCTCGTCTTCATCATCCGCAAAGACTTCGAGGACTCCTTTCGCGAAAAGGTGGGATCGCGCTTCGAGAAGCGCGTCGCCGTCGAGTACGTCTTCCAGGCGCTGGAAGATATTCCGTCGCGTTTCCGCGTTCCGGCCGAGCGCACCAAGCCGTGGGGTACGACGCAGGCCATTCTGCAGGCCGCCAACGCCATCCGTGAGCCCTTCGCCGCCATCAACGCCGACGACTTTTACGGCGCCGCAAGCTATCGCGAGCTGGCTGGCCATCTGAACGCGGGCACGGACGACTACGCCATGGTTGGTTTTGTGCTGCGTAACACGCTCTCCGAATTTGGTTCGGTGGCCCGCGGCGTCTGTGAGGTTGCGTCCGACGGCTTCCTCAAGCACATTGTCGAGTTGACGAAGATCGAGCGCGACGGCAAGGGCGCACGCAACACCGATCCGGCCGGAGTCGTCACCAGCCTGACCGGCGATGAGCCGGTCTCGATGAACATGTGGGCCTTTACGCCGCGTGTCTTCGCGCAGTTGCGCGAGCGCTTCGAGCAGTTCCTCGCAACGAATGCCGACGACCTCAAGGCCGAGTGCTACATCCCGATGACCGTTGGCGAACTGGTGCGCAGCGGCGAGGCGCGCGTGAAGGTGCTGCACTCGCCCGATTCCTGGTTCGGCGTTACCTATCGCGAAGACCGCCCGCGCGTGGTCCAGAGCATTCGTGCTCTCATCGACGCCGGCGCCTATCCCGAAAAACTCTGGGCGTGAGTACGGTTCTCGAAGTTCACAGAGCCGGAGCTTTGCCATGAGATTCCCGCGCCGCCATCCTCTCCGCGTTTCTTTGCGGAAAGGATGGCGGCGCGGTTTCGCTTCATCGGGCGGGATCGATCGGCCTGCCGATCAATCCCGCCGCAGTTTTTCCGGCGGAGTTCACGCCGTCTAGTCGGTTCCCTTGTCGCTCTTGAAGAATGGAAGGTGGAAGGGCGTCTCGGTCGTCGACTGTTTCTTCTGCTTGCCGTTCGCCTCCTGGCGGAGCACGGTGCGCTGCGAGTTGACGCACACCCATCCGCCATGCACGCGCTCGAAGACGTGCGTAAAGATGCCCTTTTCGTTGGCCTCCGCTCCGTTCACCCGGTGATACAGGCTGTAGGTGCCGTTGGCGACCGCGATGTCGCCCATCATGCGCACGGCAATGACCTTCTGCGTGAGGAACAGCGTTTTGTCGGGATTGCTGAGCACCTGCGCGATCTGCTGATTGCGGGTCGTCACGTCGCCCTGGGCCGAGATGTCGACGAACAGGGGCGAAAGCACCAGCTCCAGCGCGTACTGGTCGCGTTGATTCACGGCCTGCGACCAACTGTCTTCGATCTTCTGAAACAGCGCCACTTCGGAACTGACGGTGCTGGCCGCGCCAGACGCAGCCACTGCGGCCTGCCCTGGGGCAACGGTGGATGGAGTTTGGGCGGCAACGAGGCCGCTCGCAAGGAAGACAGCTGAGATGCAGGCAACAACACGATTCATATGCAGGATTGGCTCCATGCCCGGCAGGTGGACTCTTTCACGATCATAGCTCTTGGACTTGGGCAAGCGCCTGGATGGAAGCAGAAACCGGGACCGGCCTGCGGCCAGCAGTTGGCAGGCTGCTCCCGCCAAGGACAGGGATTCCATGCAGAAGCGCACCTTTTGGGGAGCAAGCAAGCCCGGTTCGGGAATCAAGCAAGCCCGGTTCGCCGTCCGCGCATTCCCCGCGAGTCACAAGCGAAGCCAGCGGCATGGAGGCGCCTGAGGGGAGCGGGCGGTGACGGCAAGGGCAAAAGGGGAAAATTCTATCCTTTTCCTGTGCATTTTATTGCACATTGGGGATTTTTAGTCTGTCTAAGCCTATGAATCGAATCATTTTTGATTTGGCACCGAAGTTGCAATAGAAGGGCCAGTTCTCCGGTTGGGCGCTTGAGCCGAAGATCATAGAGCATGTGATCTCACTTCCCCCCATCGGGAGCAATCCGAATAGCGAGGCATACGAACATGACTCACTTTGAAAGCTTGCGGGCTCCCAGGAATTTCCTTCCCCTCGTTGCGTTGGCGGCCTTGGCGCTCGCCGTTGCCCCCAAGGCTTCGGCAGACACCATCGCCTGGACGGCTCCGGCCTCCGGCATCACAGCCTATTCTGGCACACAGTACAATGCCTACGTCGGCTCGACGTTCTCGGTCAATGCGACGATTACGATCTCTGAACTCGGCATGTACGAGTTGCCCGGTCAGACGCAAACAGAGACCGTGGGGGTCTACAACAGCGCCGGCGCTCTTGTCGCGGCGACCGTAGTGACTCCGTACCAGGACCAGAACACCCCCACAGCAAATGCCTATAGCGCCGATGGGTACGACTGGAACAGCGTCATGGTGGGGGGCGACACGCTCACTCCGGGCACGTATACCTTGGTCGTTTACACCAATGGCAGCCTGCTTCCGTACGGGGTCGGCGAGACAGCTCCGACCGATGGATGGGCAACCTTTACCGGAAGCGAGTACGCAACTGCCCCGTCAAACTTGTTGCAGTTGACAGTTCCGGCGTTGAGCAGCAGTTCGCCGAGTGTTCTTTACGGCGGCAATCTGATGGCCTCTTCGATTGATCCCGCGCCGGAGCCGGAGTCGCTCCTGCTGCTGGGCTCCGGTCTGCTCGGAATGGCAGGATTCCTCAAGTTCAAGCTGCGCAAAAGCTAGGTGGGTTGATTCTCGCATCGAGCACCACAAAGCAAAGCAAAGCAAAGCAAAACCCCGGCAGCTTGACTCAGGCTGCCGGGGTTTCTCATTTTCTCAGTCTCTTCCCGCCACACATGTCGCTGCAAGACACAAAGGAACGTTTTGTCCGGTCACCCCAGCCTACTTCTCTGTCCACGCGGTCCTGGCCCGGCCTCGTTCGATGCGCAATTTCTTGCCGCAAACGCCGCGCGGCGGCCAGGTCCGGCCGCCGTGTAAAGTCGCAAGAAAAGAATTCCGTCAGTAGACTTCCGAACGCACCCCTGGCGGGATCGGCGCGTGCTTGAGCAGGCCCAGCTCGCCAGCCAGCCGCTCCAGCTTCGAGCGCGTGGCCGCCGTGGGCGGCACCAGCGGCAGCCGCAGCGCGTCGCTGCAACGGCCCATCATGCTCAGCACCGTCTTGACCGGGCCGGGATTCGACTCCCAGAAGTTGGCCTCGAAGAGTTGCGCAAAACGCCGCTCCAGGTCGCGCGCCTCATCCCAGCGATTGTCGAGCGCGGCGCGGATCATGCGCGCCACTTCAGCGGGCGCTTCGTTGGAGGCTACGCTGATCAGCCCGTGCGCGCCGACGGCGATGGCCGCCAGCGCCAGGTTGTCGTCGCCGGAAAAGATCTTGAAGCCGCGCGGCAGTTGGTGCGTCAGTTCGGCAAACTGCGTCAGCTTGCCGCTGGCTTCCTTGATGGCCTGAATGTTTTTGGCGGCTGCGGCCAGCCGCGCCACGGTCTGCGGCTCCAGATTCGCCGCCGTGCGCCCGGGCACGTTATAGAGGCAGACGGGCAGAGGATCGACCTCACGGGCGAGCGCGAGAAAGTGCTGATACTGGCCCTCCTGCGTGGGCTTGTTGTAGTAGGGATTGGCCGAGAGCACCGTGGCCACGCCGGGAACCTGCTTGAGCCGCGCGGCCTGACGCAACAGCACGCGCGTCGAGTTGTGCGTGCAGCCAGCCCAGACGGGAACCCGCCCGGCGGCGGCGTCCACGACAAGGCGGATGGTTTGCAGCCACTCCTCTTCGTCGAGCGTTGCGGCCTCGCCCGTCGATCCACAAACGACGAGGAAGTCGATCCCCGACTCGATCTGCCAGTTAACCAGCGAGCGGAGCGCCGGCTCGTCCACCGATCCATCGCCTCGAAACGGCGTAACAATTGCGGTACCACAGCCTGTCGTTTCCATCACGAATCCAGTGTA
>JAJYFB010000033.1 GCA_021785495.1 Acidobacteriota bacterium
AGCGCGGCCGACAGTCCCAACGGCAGCGAGATGCGATCGGCCGCCATCGGGCGATGCGCCGTGCGATGCATGAGCGCGTCGGTTTTGCGCTCCATCACTTCGTTGAGCGCGCCCGCACCTGCCGAAACCAGGCCAATCCCGCCGAGCACTTCGAGCAGGGGAAGTGCGAGAGTTGGCTTTCCCGCCTGCAGCGCGCCCAGATGATAGCCGCCCCAGGCCGTGACGACGACCAGCGCGACGACCTTGACTTTGTAAAGTTCCGCGGCGTCGCGCAGCAGTTGGCCAAGCGAACGGCTGCGCGTGGCGGCCAAGGGAAGGTCGAGCACGAGCGCGCCCTGGCCGTCGATGGCGTAGACCGGGGCCGGCGCCGCGTGAACGAGCCGAGGCCCGGCAAGAGGCTTTATCTCGGCGACAACGCCCTTGTGCGCGCGCGGCCCGAAGGGAGTTGTGCGCGGCGCCTGGAGGTCAGCCTTCGTCTGCTCGGGCGCTGTGCGCCGGATCGGTTGCGCGATGGGAGTCATAGGCTTTTTTATCTCCATTGCATGGGGAAGCTGTGCTCGGCGAGGGGCGCATGTTGCCGCTCGAAGAGCCGCACGATGAGAATCATCGCCGGCCCCAGAAAAATCAGCGAGCCGACGACCCACATAATCGCCGCGCCCAGCACCTGATCGTCGAGCAGGGAAACGCAGAAGGGGTTGGGATGGGCGGCGTAGAACAAATAAACGGGGCGGCCGCAAAAGGCCAGCGAGGCCGAAACGATGGTATTCACGATGTCCGAGCCGACCAGATAGGGAATCACCATCCAGCCGAGCGATTGTTGGCGCGCGGGCCAGGGGCGCAGCAGGCAGCCCCAGAAGAGCAGGCACGTTGAAAAGAAGCAGAGATGCTCGACGCTGTGCCAAAACTCGTTTTCGAGGGCGAAGTCGTAGGCCGCCGGCAGATGCCACGCAAGAAAGGTCAGATTCATCAGCAGCCATGCCGGCAAGGGGCGGGCGAGCGCGAAAACAAAGGAGCGCAGACCGCGCCGGCGGAAGAAAAATCCGAAGACGAAGCGCTGGAACCATCGCGGCAGCCCGCGCAGGAGCGGCACGATGGGCGCGCCCAGCAGCACCAGCGGCGGCACGACGTTCATGAGCAAGAGGTGCTCGACCATATGCGCGCTCAGCAGCGCATCGGCGAGCCCATCCATCGGCGAGGCGACGGCGAGCCAGAAAATCGCCAATCCCGCCTCGAAGGACGCCAGCCGCCAGGCGGGAAACTGCGCGGGGCGGGTGCGCCGGATGCGCCGCCATCCCGCAAAATAGAGGGCCGCAAAGACGGCAAGTGCGATCGTGAACGGAACCGGAAGGCTCCAGTCGTTCAGAATCGCCTGGAATGCGGTTGAGTCGTTCATTGCGCCACCGGATGCGTGCCGTTGACGGGCTCGATGCCCGCAGCCGGATTGACGGCTGGGGCAAGGTGATTGCCATTGAGCGTGCGCAGATAGGCGGTGAGCGCCGTGGTTTCGGCCGGGCTCAACGCCTTGCCGTAGGCGGGCATGTTGCCGCCGCCCTGCAGCACCTGGCGCACCATCTGGTCCACGGTCATGCGCGTGGCGATGTCGTCCAGCGCCGGTCCGCGCCGGCCGCCGATGCCGCCGATCGAGTGGCAGTCGCGGCACTGCTTGTCCTGAAAGACCAGCGCCCCGCGCCGTTCGAGCGGCGTACGGTCTTTCACGTATCTCGCGGGAATCGCCGCGCTCGACCAGGCGTCCATCACCGGGCTCCACGGCGTGTGCAGGCCGAGATTTGTGAAGATGCCCAGCGTGACGGCGACGAGCGTGACGACGAGAATCGCCACCGGCCGCCGCGACCAGTGTTTTTCGCCCTCGCCGGCGAGGAAGGGAAGCAGCAGCAGGGGAAGGACGATCAGCGCCGGGGCCGCAAGAAGGAACGGGATTTCCAGTTGCGGCGGCAGAAAGGCCAGCACCGCGTAGATCCACAGGAAGAAAAAGTCCGGGTGCGGCGCGGTTTGAATGATCGTCGGATCGGGCTGGCCCGAGGGGCCGAAGGGACCGAAGAACCAGGCGCAGGCCATCACGGCCAGGATCATCGCGGCGGCGAAGACGGCATCCTTCCAGGCGGCGTTGGGCGCAAAGGCAACGCCGGTTTTGCGCGTCAGCGCGGCGTAGTTTTGCCGGTAGTCGGCGCGGCGCACGATGCGGCCGGGCATCGGCCACTCGTTGATGCCGAGCCGGAGCACCATCAGCAGATGCAGCCCGACCAGCCCCAGCAGCGCGCCCGGAATCACGAAGACGTGCAGCGCGAAAAAGTGCGAAAGTGTGGCGCCGCCGATGATCGGCCCGCCCAGCAGCAGGCGCACCAGGGGCTTGCCGACGAGCGGAACGCTGCTGGTGATGGAGGCGCCGATGCCAATGCCCCAGTAGGCGTCCGTGTCGAAGCGCATCACCTGCCCGGTGAAGGCCATGGCCAGCGTGAGCAGCAGCAAGAAGACGCCGACCACCCAAGTCAGCTCGCGCGGAAATTTGTATGCGCCGAAGAGAAAAACCTGCACCAGATGGATGAGCACGATGGCGATCATGAAATCGGAGCCCCATCCGTGCAGCGCGCGCAGGTACCAGCCCAGCGGAAGGTTGTGATTGATGAACTGGAGGCTGGCCCATGCGTTGCTCGCGCTGGGCGAGTAGACCATGGCCAGCAGAATGCCGGTGACCACCTGCAGGCCGAGCAGCACCATGGCGCCGCTGCCGAAGACATACCACCAGCTTGCCGCCGAGGAGGGCGTCGGGTGATCGGCCATCTCTTCGGCCTGCTGCACGAGGCCGGTGCGCAGGTCGATCCACGCGCGCAGCTTTTTGCCGAGTTCGACGGGATTCTTCATGCGTCCCTCCGGCCTGCGGCGTCATCGTCCGCCAGCACGCGCAGCGGATTGTTTTCCGGCGCATTCGGTTTTTGCGGCTTGCGGTTGCAGGCTTCGTTCGAAAAGGTGGGAAGCTGACCGGCCAGAATCTCCAGCGCGCCGTTGTGGACGCGGTGCTGGTACTCGAAGAGCCCGCGCATGGGCGGGCCGGAGGCGCGCGAGCCGTCCTCGTAGTAGGCTCCGCCGTGGCACGGGCAGAGAAAAAGCCGCGACTGCTCGAACCAGCGCACCGGGCAGCCCAGGTGCGCGCAGTTCACGGCAAAGACCTGAAAACTGTTCGCGTCAATGCGCCGCACCCAGCAGGCGATCTTCGCCGTCTCGCCGTCCGACGGGCTCACCACCGGATTGACGTACTCGGCAAAGTGCGTCTTGCCGACAGGGAACTCGTCGAGCGAGCCCAGCTTCACCCAGGAGTTGAAATCCGCATCTTTTTTCGTCGCCGGACCGATCAGGTAGCCGAGGATGGGCACGGCAAAGACCGCGCCTACCAGCCCGTTCAGGCCGACGGCCAGCTTGAAGAGAAAACTCCGCCGCGAGGTCGCTGCGGGCGCGGCCGCGGCGACTTCCGCGGGCGTCGCCTGCCAGCGGGGATCGGTGGCTTCAGCCGCAATTTCGTGGTGCGTATGCTTCGGGTCGCTCATCGCTTTTGTTCTCCCTGGGGCGCGATTGACGTCTGCGTCGGCGTCGCCGCATGGGCCGCGTCGCGCAGCGAGGAGAGCCATGCGACCACATCGGTGATGTCGCGATCGCTCATGGGTTGCGTGCCCAGATGCCGCCAATCGGGCATGCCTTCGTCGGGTTTGCCGGCGAGGATCGTCGAACGGATGTTCTGATCGCTGATCAGGGCCAGAAAGTCGGGATCGGTGACCGGACCGGCGTTGCGCGGCTTCGCGTTGCGGTCGTTCGTGTCGCGATGGCAGCGCGCGCAGTAGGTTGCGAAGGCTGCCTTGCCCGCCGCCGGGTCGCCGGCGAGCGTGGCTGCATCGGGCGGAGCCGTGGCGCCGGCCAGCGCATCGGCGCGTCCCCAGCGCGTGACAATGCCCTGGGCGAGCGCGTTCACCTGCGCGTCCGTCAAAAAGCCGCCATGTTTTTTGCCAAAGGCCGGCATCAGCTCGCCCGGACCGCCCTCGTCGATGGCGCGCGCGATGGTCTGCTCGCCGGCAATCGCGATATAGACGGGATTGGCCATCGAGATGGCGATGCCGCCGTGGCCCTGCTCGCCGTGACACGAGGCGCAGTTTTGCTTGTAGAGAACGTTGAAGTCCATCACTTGATCGGGCCGCACTTCCGGCGGACCGGGCATTCCCGGCGCGCGGCAGCCGGCGGCAAAACATGCCGCCAGAGAACCCACCGCCAAAACGAATCGTGTCTTTCGATTTCTGTTCATTGCCGCACCTCGCTGGCGGCCGAGCGCTGGGCCTCGTTGCTGTGCAGTCCTGCCCGCTGGTCGAAGGGCAGCGATTGAAATTCGGCCGAGAGAAAGCGGATGCGCAGGTTGACGATCCAGACGGCGGTCAGGCCGAAGGCGATCTGCGAAACGATGAACCAGAGCCAATCGACGCGCGCGCCCAGAAGCGGAGCGACGCTCTTCGTCAGAGAAAAGGCCAGCCCCGTCCACACCAGCGGGCCGAGGATGCCGCCGGCGACAAGCGAAAGGCGCGGAAAGATCGGCATGGTCGCGGCGTAGAGCAGGCCCACCAGCACGGAGATCAGCATGTGAATCAGCAGCCCGGCCAGCAGGCCTTGCAGATGGAAGCCGCTCAGAAATGCGTCGCTGGCGTTCGACCAGCTCAAAAAGCTGCTGGCCGCCATCAGGTTGATGGCATACCAAAGGCTGTGAAAGCGAACCATGCCGAAGGCCGTCGCCACCAGCGCCATGGCTGCGCCGCCAGCCGCGCCGGCTTCGATTCCGGAGAGAAAACTGTAGGTGAGGCGCCTCTGGCCGTGCGCTGCCGCGGCCGGAGCCGGCCGGGGCCCGGCGCTCGCCGCAACGGCCGCGGCGCGCTCGGCGGCGGAGACCGGCGCATGAACCTCCTCATGCCGCTCGTGCGGCAGCACGTTGCGGAACCATCCCACGCTGGCGGCGACGGCAAAAACCGCGCCCAGCAGGGAGATCGCCGCATTCGTAATCAGCCCGGCGACGAGCAGCGTCACGCCCAGGGCCAGCACCATCGGCCAGACGGTGGGCGAGGGCAGATGAATCGATTCGATGCCCGTTTCTCCATGGGGTGCGGCGGCGTTTTTCGCCGCGTCGCGCGGCAAACTCGCGTGTTCTTGCACGTCGGCCTCCTTTAGCGGCCCAGAATGTAGACAACGGTGAAGACGACCACCCAGACGGCATCGACAAAGTGCCAATAGTACGAGAGCACATCGAGCCGGCGCGCGTGGCTTTGATCGAGTTTTCCGGCCAGCCCGAAGAGCAGCACGGAAATCAGCAGAATCAACCCCACCACGACGTGCGAGGCATGGAGGCCGACCAGCGAGTAATACGTGGTGCCGAAGAGATTGGTGCGGATGGTCAGCCCGTCGTCGACGATCAGCTTGCGCCACTCGATCGCCGTGCCGCCCAGGAAGATGCCGCCCAGGAGAATCGTCAGCGCCAGCCAGGCGTTGCTGAGCGCAATGCGGTTCTTTTCGAGTGAAACGACGGCGAAGTGTACCGTGAGACTGCTCGAAAGCAAACAGATGGTGCCGACGATGGGAACGGAAAGCACCTGGGCAGGCGTCGGCCCGCTCAGGCTCTTGCCCATGTAAAACACATAGGCGAGTACGAAGATGATGAAGATCGCCGACTCGGCGACGATGAGGCAGGCGATGCCCACCTTGCCTTTATCCGGCAGTCGCCACTCTTCCGTGGATGCTTTCAACGCAACGGCTTGCGTGCTCATGGATGACCTCTACTCGTAGTGTGTGTCAGGGCTTTCGGGGTGTTTGCGATCCCAGAGCGGACGGCGGCTGTGCACCACCGGATCGACGGCGAAGTTATAGTGCGGCGGCGGCGAGGAGGTCGCCCATTCGAGCGTCCACGCATCCCAGGGATCGGGCCCGGCCTCCTTGCCCGTGCGATAGGACTGGATCATATTCCAGACGAAGAGTAGCAGCGCGATGGCCTGGATGAAGCCGCCGACGGTTTCGATCTGGTTGAGCATGGCCCAACCGCGATCGGCCGGATAGGTGAAGACGCGGCGCGGCATGCCCAGCAGTCCCGGAATGTGCATGGTGTCGAAGGTCAGATGGAAGCCGAATGTGAAGAGCCAGAAGTGCCACTTGCCGAGCTTCTCGCTCAACATGCGCCCAAACATCTTCGGGTACCAATAGTAAAAGGCGGCGAAGATCATGTAGAGGATCGCGCCCACCAGCACGTAATGAAAGTGCGCCACCACGAAGTAGGAGTTGCCTAACTGCCAGTCGAAGGGCGCGACCGAAAGCATGATGCCCGTCAGGCCGGCGATGAGGAACTGAAAGAGGAAGCCGATCGAAAACAGCATCGGTGTGGCGAAGCGAATCTTGCCGCCCCAGATCGTCGCCAGCCAGTTGAAGATTTTGATGCCCGTGGGCACGGAGACGATCATCGTCGCCAGGGTGAAGAAGGCGTTGCCTTCGGGGCCTAGTCCCACGGTAAACATGTGATGCGCCCAGACGCCCAGGCTGATGAAGCCGATCAGCACGGAGGCGGCGACCATTGCCGGATAGCCAAAGATCGGTTTACGGCTGAAGACGGGAATGATCTCGTTGGCGAAGGCGAAGGCGGGAAGAACCAGAATGTAGACCTCCGGGTGGCCGAAGATCCAGAAGAAGTGCATCCACAGAACGGCCGAGCCGCCGGCCTGCACGTCGAAGAAATGCGAACCGGCAAAGCGGTCCAGGCAGAGCATGATCTGCGCCGCCGTCAGCGGCCCCAGCGCCAGAAAGGTCAGCCACGAGGTGACCACGTAGAGCCAGCACAGCAGCGGCAGCCGCGTCATCGTCATGCCCTTGCAGCGCATGGTGAAGATGGTGACGATCAGGTTCAGCGCCGTGCCCACGCTGCCGATGCCGCTCAGCAGAATGCTCAGCGTCCAGTAGTCGGTGCTGTGGCCCGGCGAAAAGAGCTTTGCCGTCAGCGGCGCATAGGCGAACCAGCCCACGTCCGGAGCCGAACCGGCGCCATAGAGGCCGCTGCCGCCCAGAAAGCTGAAGTAAAGCAGCAGGCCGCCGAAGGCCGAGATCCAGAAGCTGAAGGCGTTCAGCCGCGGAAAGGCCATGTCGCGCGCGCCGATCATCAGCGGCACAAGGTAGTTGCCGAAGCCGAAAAGAATCGGCATGCCCACGAAGAAAACCATCGTCGTGCCGTGCATGGTGAACATGCAATTGAAGACTTCGGGGCTGAGAAAGTGGTTGTCCGGCGCGGAAAGCTGGATGCGCATCAGCAGCGCTTCGACGCCGGCGACGACGAGAAAGATGAGCGCATAGCCGATGTACATCAAGCCGATCCGCTTGTGATCGACCGTCGTCAGCCACTCCTGAACGTGGTCGAGCCAGAGCTTTCTGGGCGGTTGAGCCGATGCGAGAACGGCCGTCCCGGTCGAGTTCATCTGCTTCTCCTTCTTGCGCGCGTTGCACGGTGCGCTTGCGTCGAGCGGCTCCAGCCTGACTCCGCCAGCCCCGCCAGTTCCGCTGCTTGAGCGCCCTTCAGCGCAGCGATTCCATGTAGGCCGTGATCTGGTCGAGATCGTGCGGGCTCAGATTCATCTTCGGCATCAAACTGCCCATCTTCAGCGAGTCGGGATCTTCAATCCACTGCCGCAGATTGGCGGGGGTGTTTTTGACCACGCCGCTGGCGATGGTGTCGCGGCTGGCCAGGTGCGTCAGATCGGGTCCGAAGACGCCGTGCGCGCTGGTGCCGCGCACCGTGTGGCAGTTGACGCAGGCCGTATGCAGAAAAATTTCTTTTCCGGCCGCGACGCGCGGATCGTTCACGGCTGGCTGCTGCTGCGCCTCGACCCAGGCGGCGAACTGCTCCGGCGTATCCACGTAGACGCGGATGAGCATCTTGGCGTGTTCCATGCCGCAGTACTGCGCGCACTGGCCCAGATAGAGCCCCGAGGTCTGCGGATCCAGCCACATGACGTTCGTCTTGTTCGGAATCAGGTCCATCTTGCCGGCCAGGCGCGGCACCCAGAAGCTGTGGTCCACGTCGACCGACGACATCGTCAGATAGGTCGGCCGCGGAGCCTTCGGATCGCTGACCGGAATGTGCAGCTCGTTGGCCGTCACAAAGCCCTGCTTGGGATAGCGATACTCCCACCAGAACTGGTGGCCCAGCACGATCACATCCAGCGCGTTTGCCGGTTTGCGGGCCCGCTCGGTCTCGCTGATGACGCGAATCGTCGCCAGAAAGAGCACCACCAGAATCAGAACGGGAATCACCGTCCACAAAACCTCGACCTGGTTGCTGCCGTAGATCTGACGGGGTTCGGCCGCGTCGTCGCCGGGACGGCTGCGGAAGCGGATGAGCGCATAGAGAAGCAATCCGCCCACGGCCAGAAAAATCGCGGTGACGATGGCAATCACCAGCAGCGAAAGTCCGAAGATCGTATGCGCTGGCGTCGCCTGCGGAGCAAAGATGTTGGCCGGGGCTCCGGATGCCCATGCCGCCAATGATCGAAGTTGCGTCAACGAAGAACTGATCCCGGCCGAGGCCGCCGAGGCGCTTTCAAGAGAGACGAGACTCATCGATAATCCCTGTGCATCTGCCACGGATAGTCCGCGCGAAGGCTGGCTGCTCTTCAGTCCACTCCGCCGTCTGGCGAAAAAGTCGGTTCGATCCTGGTTTCTTGCAGAACGCGTTCGTCAACCTGTCGACGTGCAAGCCGCGAAGAACCCGCGGAGAATGGTCTGGAACACGTTCTGCACAATTGGAGTACGCAAAGGCCCTGGCCGATGCAGAAAAAATCGCAACGCGGCGCTTTTTGGAGAATTATAGTCCAAATCGGGCGCGACGAGCGTTTTCGTCCCAATCCGGGCCTGTTTCGACTACACTGAGAGGTTCCGGAGGCCGCTCATGCCCGCTCAAAACGACGCTTCACTGCCCGCATCCATCGCTCTGCGCCGCTTCGCCTGGGGCGTTCTCGTCTATTTTGTCGCCGTCATTCTGTGGGGCGCTGTCGTGCGCTCGACCGGCTCCGGCGCGGGCTGCGGCGATCGTTGGCCGCTCTGCAACGGGACCATCCTGCAGCAGGCGGCCAGCGTGGAGACGCTGATCGAGTTCACGCATCGCATCACGAGCGGCCTTTCGCTGCTGGCCGTCGTGATTCTGCTGGTCTGGACGCTGCGCACAACCAGCCGAGGGCACATGGCGCGTCCGGCTGCCGTCGCCGCGCTGTTTTTAACGCTGATGGAAGCCGTGCTCGGCGCGCTTCTGGTCGAGCTCGGACTGACCGCCGGAAGCCTGTCGCCGCTCCGGCCGCCCATGCTGGCGCTGCACCTGACGAACACACTGCTGCTGGTGGCCGCGCTGGCGCTTTGTGCGCACTTTCTCGGCCGCAGTCACGGCGTGCAGCGGGATCGGATCGCGTTGCGACGGCCCTGGAAGAATCTGGCAGCCGTTCTGCTGGTCGCGCTGGTGGCCGTTACCGGCTCGCTGGCCGCGCTGGGCGATACGCTGTTTCCCGCCGCATCGCTGGCCGCGGCCTTTCATCAGGACCTTTCGACGGCGAGCGTCTGGTTGGTGCGCTGGCGCTGGGCGCATCCGGCGCTGGCCCTGCTGACGGGCGGATTTCTCCTGTGGATGCTGCCTTCCGCGCGCCAGGACAAGACCCATCGCGGCCTGGCCTCGACGACGTTGGCTCTGACCGTCTGCGTTCTGCTCCTCGGCCTGCTCGATGTCGCGTTGCTGGCCCCGGTCTGGCTACAAATTGCCCATCTGGCCGCCGCGCTCACGCTGTGGATCGCGCTGGTGGTGCTGGCGGCGCGGACGACCTTTCCGCCCGCCGGTCTTTCCGATTGAGTTGTCTTGATTCGGCAAAAATGGACAAAAATGCGTTCATCCTTTCCGCGGAAAATACGGAAAGGATGAGGCGTGAAGCAGACACAGCGCCAAGGCGGCCAAACCGGCCTCCTTGGCGCTGGATTTTTCTCGAAACCGGCCTCGATCAGGCCATGGCCGCCGCGTGCGCTTCCGTTGCGGCCAGCCGCTCGGCCAGGAGCGTCTCCAGCTTGACGAGCGCGGCCGAGAAGCCTTCGATGCCTTCTTTCAGCTTGTCGCTGGCCATGCGGTCGGCCGCGTGCATCCGCTCGAAGGCGGCCTTGTCCACGGCGATCTTTTCAATCGGCATGGCTTCAGCGGCCTCGGCCGAGAGCTTGCGCGGCAGTGCGCCTGCGGTGGATTCGAGCTCGGCCAGCAGTTGCGGCGAGATGGTGAGCAGGTCGCAGCCGGCCAGTTCGCAAATTTCGCCAAGGTTGCGGAAGCTGGCGCCCATGACCACCGTTTGATAGCCGAATTTCTTGAAGTAATTGTAGATGCGCGTGACCGATTGTACGCCGGGATCGTCCGCGCCGGTGTAGTCCTTGCCGGTGTCCTTCTTGTACCAATCGAGGATGCGGCCCACAAAGGGCGAGATCAGCGTGGCTCCGGCCTCGGCGGCGGCGACGGCCTGGTGCATGCCGAAGAGCAGGGTCAGATTGCAGTGAATCCCCTCGCGCTCCAGAACTTCGGCGGCGCGAATCCCCTCCCAGGTGGATGCGATTTTAATCAGCACGCGCTCGCGGCCGATGCCGGCGGCGTCGTACTGCGCGATGATGCTGCGCGCCTGCGCGACGGTCGCCTCGGTATCGAAGGAAAGACGCGCGTCCACTTCCGTGGAAACGCGGCCGGGAACGATGGCGAGAATCTTCCGGCCGAAGGCGACGGCCAGCCGCTGAAAAGCCAGGTTGGCGATGGCCTGATCGGTCGCGCCTTTGCCCAGTTCGGCGCGCGCCTGCTGGAGCACGCCGTCCACAATGGGCGCGTACTGCGGCATCTGCGCCGCGGCCGTAATCAGCGAAGGGTTCGTGGTGGCGTCCTGCGGATGGAATTTTTCCATCGCTTCCATGTCGCCGGTGTCGGCGACGACCACAGTCGATTGGTGAAGCTGTTCGAGCAGATTCTGCGGCATGATTCCTCCTCGGGGAACGAAAGAATGACGAGCGTGTTTAGTGTATCTCGCGGAGCCTGAAGATCGCCGGAGGGATTGCCGCCGTGGCCGAAAGTCCGTGGATACTCTCCAGTGAAATCTCGAGGATTCGCATCGGCCCGTGTTGCAGGCGGGCCTGTTCAGGTCCACGGGGCATAGCCATGCCCGGTAGATCGCAAACAGGCCCATTCATTTTCAATCCGCAGGCGGTACGCCGCAGCAGAGGAGCGTTGTCCACCCGCGGCAGGCTATCTTTGAATGCGCGCCGATCCGCCCTTGGCGAAGGATTTCACCTGATCGAGCGTGGCCATGGTGGTGTCGCCGATGAAGGTGGTGAGCAGCGCTCCGTGCGCCCAGCCGAGACGGACCGCCTGTTCAGGCTCTTCGCCGCTGAGCAGGCCATAGATGAAGCCGGCCGCAAAGCCGTCGCCGCCGCCGACGCGATCGATCACGTCGAGTTCGGCCGTGGGCGCGACGTAGGTTTGGCCGTCGATCCAGGCCACCGCGCTCCAACTGTGCCGGTTGGTCGAGTGGACTTCGCGCAGCGTGGTCGCCACGATCTTGACCTGCGGATGCTTCTTGCGCACGTTGTCGATCATGCCGAAGAAGACCGCCGGATCGAGCTTGGATTTGGATTGCACGTCGGGTCCGGGGATGCCGAGGCCCTTCTGCAGATCTTCCTCGTTGCCGATCAGCACATCGACGTTCTTGACGATCGAGGCGATGGTCTCGACGGCCTTGTCGTCGCCGCCGTGAATCTTCCACAGCTTGGCGCGGAAGTTCAGATCGAAGGAGGTGACGGCTCCGGCGGCCTTGGCCTCTTGCATCATCTCGGCGACGAGCGGCGCCGTGGTGGGCGAGAGTGCGGAAAAGATGCCGCCCGAGTGGACCCAGCGCACGCCGCCTGCGAAGATTTTCTTCCAGTCGAAGTCGCCCGGCTTGAGCATGGCGCCGGCTTCGTTGGCGCGGTTGTAGAAGACGACCGGCGGCCGCACGCCGGCGCCGCGATCGCTGTAGACGGTGGCCATGTTCGGACCGTTGACGCCGTTGTGCTCGAAGCGCTTGTAGATGGGCTTGACGCCCATGGCGCGCACGCGCTCGGCGATCATGTCGCCGATGGGATAATCGACCATCGCCGAAGCCACGGCGGTTTTCATCCCGAAGCAGTCCGCAAGGTTGGCCGCCACGTTAAACTCGCCGCCGCTGACGTGAATGTTGCATTCGGTGGCCTTGCGGAAGGGGATAATGCCCGGATCGAGCCGATGCACCAGCGCTCCCAGCGATAAAAAATCCAGTTCGCCGCCTTCGCGAATATTCAATCCGTACTTCATGGTTGTCTCCTTGGCTTTCTTTGAAGAAATGGAATCGTGCGATGCCGATCGATCCGGCCCTTTCGAAAACTGGTTGTTCCCATCTTTGCGCATGGGCGGCGGAAAGATGGGAAGCGCGGTTTTGCCCGCTGGAACGAAACTGTCCCCGCTTTAGTGTACAACCAGTGGACTGACCACTGGAAGGGTGGCTTTGGCTCTGGCTCCCAGTGGTTGACCGGGGGCCGGTACGGTCCCTGAAGCGAACGACTCCGGCGGTATCCTTGGGCATGGAGGCTGGTCGCTGCGAGCCATGAGTTCCGAACCGCAATCGATGGACGCCTGGCTGCGCGAGGGCGGCCTGATCGTCGCCGCGAACGAACGTGCCGCCCGCTCGTTGGCTGCGCAGTTTCATCGCGGGCGTCGCGCTGAGGGGCTTGCCGCGTGGCCGTCGCCGAAGATTTACGATTGGCATTCCTTTGTGCGCATCGCGTGGAACGAACAACCATACGATGGCCGCGTCGTGCTTAGTTCTTTGCAGGAGCAGGCGCTTTGGACACGCATCGTGGCCGATACCGCGCCAGAGGCCGTCCGGCTGGGAGGCGCGGCCGAGCGTCTGGCTGCGCTCGCCATGGATGCGCACCACTTGCTGTGTGGCTACGCTCCGCAGTTTTTAGACGACAAGGCGCGCCTGGGCTGGGATGGAGACGCAGGCGCTTTTAGCGGCTGGCTCAGAGCTTTCAATGCGATATGTCAGAACGAGCAGTTTCTCTCCGCAGCGAGGTTGCCGCTGGAACTGGCGGAGCGCCTGAAGGCCGATGCCGCGCCGCGTTCGCCTCTTCTGCTTACAGGTTTCGACCGAATTCTGTTTGCGCAGCAACGATTCTTCGCCGCGTGGGGCGAGGGCGGCTGCGTGCGTGAAGCGCGTCCTGGCGCCGCAGCCGAGCGGATCGAATTTTATGCCGCTGCGGACCCGTCCTCGGAGCTTGCCGCCTGTGCGCTCTGGGCGAAGGATCATCGAACGGCCCATCCGGATGCGCACCTGCTGGTGATTGCGCAGGATGCGCGCAACCGCCGCGGCGAGATCGAGCGTGCTTTTTTGCGCGATGCTTTTGCGTCAGGTGATTTCTCGTCCGCATCCAATCTGCTGGAGTTTTCGCTGGGCGTTCCACTCGGGCAGGTGGCGCTTGCGCGCGGAGCGCAGTTGCTTTTGCGCTGGCTGAACGAGGCGATTGCGGAAAACGAACTCGATTGGCTGCTGGCGACGGGGCAATTTGCCGCCGCGCCCGAAGAGTCGCGCACGCTTTTCGACTTTGTGCGCGCGTTGCGCCGTCGCGGCCTTGCGCGCACGCACTGGACGCTGGCGGAGTTTCTGCGTCAGCGGCCGGGCGTTTCGCTGCCGGAAGCGTGGGTTGCGCGCATGGCGCAGGCGCGACAGCAATTGCAGGAAAGCGCAAAGCGACAGCAAACTCCGCTTGCATGGGCTGAGTTTGCGACGAAACTTCTGGAAGTTGCCGGCTGGCCCGGTGCGCGCCCGCTCGCCAGCGCGGAGTTTCAGGTTCTTCGCCGCTGGCGGCAATCGCTCGAAGAGTGTGCCTCTCTCGGATTCGATGGAAGGCGTTCGACGTGGAGCGAATTTTTCGCCGCACTCGATCGCGTGGTCAACGAAACGCTCTTTGCGCCGGAGTCGATGGATGCACCGATTCTTGTCGCCGGTCCGGCCGAGTCCGCAGGGCTGACCGCCGACGCCATCTGGTTTCTGGGCGCGAGCGAAGAGGCATGGCCTGCGACCGGAGCCGCGCAGCCGTTTCTTCCACTGGCCATCGCGCGTCAGGCGGGAATGCCGCACGCCTCGCCAGTGCTCGATTGGGATCTTGCCAGAGTGGTCACGCGCCGTCTGCTTGCCTCGGCGCCCGAAGTTTGTTTCAGCTACGCAAGGCAAAACGAGGAGGTTGAGGCGCGGCCCTCGCGTCTCGTTGCGCAACTTGCCGGTGTGCCGCGCGAGCTGCCGGCAAAGTGGATTGCGGCGCAACCTGCCGCTCCGCTCACTGTCGAGTTTGACGATGGGGCACGGATTCCGTATCCGCATCGCGAGGTGGCTGGCGGAGCATTCGTTCTCACCGCGCAGTCACGATGCGCCTTTCAGGCCTTTG
Organism: Acidobacteriota bacterium; assembly: GCA_021785495.1. Taxonomy (GTDB): domain Bacteria; phylum Acidobacteriota; class Terriglobia; order Terriglobales; family Acidobacteriaceae; genus Telmatobacter. Next base: position 14,533 of record JAJYFB010000033.1, read on the forward strand.
CGCGGGCTCGATTGGATGCGGATGGTTGGGACGCGGCCGAGGCGGGACTCAATGCGGCTGAGCGCGGACGGCTGCTCCACGAGGTTCTGCACGCCATCTGGGCTGGAGCGCCCGATGGAATACGCACGCACGCGGAACTTGCCGCTCTCAAAAATCTCAACGGATTTGTTGAAGAGCGCGTCCGGCGCGTACTTGCGGAAAAGATGCCCGCGCGTGCGCGGGAAGCGATGCCGCGACGGTATCTCGAACTTGAAGCCAAACGACTGGCTGGTCTCGTGACGGAATGGCTGCGCTATGAAGCGGCGCGCACGCCGTTTGTTGTCGAGGAGACGGAGTTTGATGCGCGGTCTTCGATTTCTGGTCTTGCGCTCAAGGTGCGTCTCGATCGCGTGGATCGGTTAAACGACAATTCGTTGCTCGTGATCGATTACAAAACCGGACAGGTTTCTCCGAATGCGTGGAATCTGCCGCGACCGGACGATGTGCAACTGCCTCTCTACGCGGTTTTCGCGCTCGGTGGGATTGGGGGCGATGCAGGCGGCCTGGTCTTTGCGCGGATTCGCGCCGGCGAAAACAAGGAATTTCTTGGGCGCGTCAGGAATGCGAAAGCGACGGTGCTGAATTCGCTTGGCGCGCAGAAGGCTCTGGTGAAGAATCCACTTGCGGACGACGATCTGGCCGCATGGCGCGCATCGATTGAAGACCTGGCGCAAGCGTTTCTTGCCGGCCGCGCGGAGGCCGATCCGCGCGACTGGCCATCGACCTGCGAGCGATGCGGGCTTGTGAGTTTGTGTCGCATCGCCGAGCATCCGCCGCAGACGGCTGCAGACGCGGGCGGCGATGCGGAGGAGACTGCGGATGCCTGAAAAAAGGATCGCACCTCCGGACAATGCCCAGCGCGAGAGCGCTCTCGACGCTACGCGATCGGTTCTGGTGCGCGCGCCGGCCGGATCAGGCAAGACCGATCTGCTGACGCGCCGCTTTCTTCTTCTGCTTGGCGAGGTGGTCGATCCCGGCGAGATTGTGGCCATCACCTTTACGAAGGCCGCCGCAGCCGAGATGCGCCACCGCATTCTCGCCGAACTGGAAAAGGCCGCGTCAACGCATGCCGCGGAAGGCGCTAGGGAAGATGCGGCGGAAGCGTTTTCGATGAACGCGCTTGCACGGCGTGCGCTTGCGCGGTCGCGTGCGCTCGGCTGGAATCTCGTCGATCTTCCTGCGCAACTGCGCATCAACACCATTGATTCCTTCTGCCGCGAGATTGCCTCTGCGGAGCCGATTCTTTCGGGGCTGGGCGGAATTCTCGAAATTGGCGAACAGCCTGGGGAACTTCTTCGCCGCGCCGCGCGCCGTACCATCGAGCAGATCGGCAGGGGCGACGCGGCCTTGAGCGAGGCCATCGAAACGCTTCTCCTGTGGCGGGACAATAGCTGGAAGGATCTGGAGGATCAGATCGTCGCTATGCTGGCCGTGCGCGACCGCTGGATGCAGCCGAGTTTTCTCGATCGCGATCCCAACTGGGATCTTCTTCGCGAACAACTGGAGCGGCCCTTTGCGCGCGCGATTCGCTTTCATCTGGCCGGTCTCGACCTGCTCTTCGAGCATTCGCCAGGAGCGCGCGAGGAGGCGCAGGCGCTGGCGCGCTTCGCCTGCCAGCAGAGCGCTGGCGCGCTCCATCGCGAACTTGCGGAACTCGCCGAATTTCCAGCCGCTCCTTCCGCAAACTCCAGTGACCTGGCCGCGGCGCAGCATGCTTACGAGTGCGCTGCCGGGTTGCTGCTGACCGGGAATCAATTTCGTCGGAGCGTCGACAAGCGGCATGGATTTCCTGCCAATGCGCGCGGCGAAAAGAGCCGTTTGTTCGCCTTGATTGCAAGGCTCGAAGCGGAACCTGCGTTTTTGCCTGCGCTTGTTGCCGTGCGCGATCTGCCACCGGCGCGCTATAGCGACGAAGATTGGGAGATTGTGCGCGCCTGCTTCGTGCTTTTACGTCGCGCCGCGGCCGAGTTGCGCGTGGTTTTCGCCGAAACGGGCAAAGCGGACTTCGTGGAGATGGCGCAGATGGCGCAACGAGCGCTCCGGGGCGAGGACAATCTGCCAGGCGACGCCGCGCAACTTTTTTGCGATCGCGTTCGTCATCTGCTTGTCGACGAGTTTCAGGACACGAGCCGACGGCAGCACCAGTTGCTCGCGCATCTTTTCGCCGCATGGTCCGGCCGCGAAGGCCGCACCTGCTTCGTCGTCGGCGATCCGATGCAATCGATCTACGGCTTTCGCGATGCGGACGCGGAACTCTTTCCGCGCGTCGAACAACGCGGCATCGAGATTTCCGGCGAGATGCCGCTGGGTCTCAATGCCGTGCAGCTATTCACCAACTTTCGCACTGCGACTCCGTTGGTTCATCGGTTGAACCACGTCTTTGGCGCGATCTTCGCCGAAGACGACGGCTGCGGCATGGTCTTTGCACCGGCGGCGCCCGCGCGCGGCGCAACAGCGCATGCCGAACGATCACACGGCGATCAAGGTCCGCGACTGGTGGAAGATGCCTCGTCCTGTTTCGGCCTTCACCTCGCCTTCATGCCCGCCAGATTCGGCCATGCGCACAGCCGGAACGCGAACGAGAAAGAATCGCAGAAAAACCAGCGTGACGAGGCTCTCCAGCAGCAACTGGAAGAGATCGTGGCGCTGGTTCGCGGCTACTGGCCGCGTGTCGAAGAGGCGCGCGCGTCTGGAGGCAAGTTCCGCATTGCAATTCTCGGCCGCGCGCGCACAGCGCTTGCTCCCGTTGCGCAAGCCTTGCGCGAGGCCGCAATTGCTTTTCGCGCCGTCGAACTGGAACCGTTGCGCGACCGGCCGGAGATTCTCGACGCCTTGTCGCTGGCGCGGGCTCTTTGCAATCCGCAGGACCGCGTCGCGTGGCTGGGCGTTCTGCGTGCGCCGTGGTGCGGGCTCTCGCTTGCCGATTTGCATCTGCTTACAAGCGCAGACGACGAGAATCTGAAGATGCGCGCGATTCCCGATCTGCTTGCCGAACGCGCACGGTTGCTCAGCGAGGAGGGACGCGCAGCCGTTGCCCGCGTCGCCGATGCTGTTGGCTTCGCCGTGCGGTTGCAGGCCACACAGCCCACGGCCGCGCTGGGAACCCGGGTGGAGCAGATATGGCTGCGTCTGGGCGGAGCGCAGTGCGTCGATGCCGCAGCAGGCGCCAATCTCGATCTGCTTTGGAGAGCTTTGGACGGTCTGCCGCAAGGCGAAGCGGATCTGCTGGGGCCGGCGCTCAACGCCGCGCTGGACTCGTTGAAGGCGCTTCCCGATCCAAAGGCCAGCGCCGATTGCGGCGTGCAATTGATGACCATGCACGGCGCCAAGGGTCTCGAATTTGAAGTGGTGATTGTACCCGAACTCCAGGCCGGACCGGGACAGAACCGGCAGGAAATGCTCTCGTGGCTGGAGCGCGGTTTGCCCGCTGAATCCAGTTCGGCCGGTGAGGAGGAGATCACTGAATTTCTTGTTGCACCCTTTTCCGCCAAGGGAGCCGATCGCGGTTCGGCCAAATCCTGGGTCGATCGTGTACGGCGCGAGCGCGAGCGGCAGGAGATGCGGCGTATTTTCTACGTGGCGGCGACGCGCGCACGTGAAGAGTTGCATCTCTTCGCCCGGCTTGAAGTCAAAGCCGCGGCCGACGGATCGCCTGCTCTGGTCGAACCGCGTGAGAGTTTGCTCAAGACCGCGTGGCCTGCGCTGCGCGACGAGGTCGAATGCCGCTTCGACGCCTGGTGCGCGACGGCGCATCCGTCGGAGCCTTCGATCATCGAATCTCTTGCGGCTTCGGCGGAGACTGTGTTGACGATGAACGCATCTGCTCCTGCGAATCTGGTTCAGCCTGTGCGGCTGCGCCGTCTTCCCTCCGGATTCCAGATGCCGCGGATAGAAGGCGTGTCTTCTTTTGGTGATCCGCCGATGGGAGCGGGCAATCTCTACCAGCGCCACGAAGGCGGTGTGTTGGCGCGCGCCTTCGGCAGAGCCGTTCATGCGTTCTTTCAGTCGTTGGCGCAGATTCGCGCCAGAGAATCCAAGGAAGCCGCGCTGGCTTTGTTGCCGCAGATCGAGCCGTGCATTGCCGCCGATCTGCGCGCGGCCGGAATGGATGTACGCGAAGCGCGGCGCATCGCCGCCGAAGCGCTTGCCGTCACGCTCAACGCCGCCGCCGATCCGGTCGCGCAGTGGATTCTTTCTCCGCACGAGAAAGCTGCCAGCGAAGCGCGCTGGTCGGGCGTCATTGATGGCCGTTTACGAACCGTGCAGGTCGATCGCGTCTTTCGCTCTGGTCCAGAGCCGGAGTCGTCCGGCGAGGACACCTGGTGGATCATCGATTACAAAACCGCGCACGAAGACGGCCTCGATCCGGCGGCGGCGCTCTCCGGATTCCGGCGCATCTTTGCGCCGCAGATCGAAGCCTACGCAAGGATTCTGCGCAATCTTTACGGTGAGAGCGCACCCGTGCGCGGCGGATTGTATTATCCGCGCATGAAGCTCTTCGATGGATGGAAGCTCTAGCGCCGGCGCGACGACCGCGTCACGATGCGAAGTTGCTCCATCGCAATCGGCCTCCAGGTTCTGCGGCTATACTTTGCACAATTCTTCGGAAAGCACGTCGCGATGGGCCAGGATCAGCCGTTCCGTGTTGCACAGCACCAGCGCATACGCGAGAACGGCGGCGGTGGCCAGCGGCGCATCGATCCAGACGCCCAGCCACGGCAGAGCGAAGAATCGTGACGCCATCATGACCGGAATCTGCAGAAGAAGACTGCCAAAGAGCACGGCGACGACCAGCAGCGCACTGGTGCGGTCCGTGGGAGTAACCGGGCGAAGCCGTCGCGCCTGGGTGGGGTCGAAGTAACGCGGGGCCTGAATGGAGCGTAGCGTGCCCACGGCAAGATTCAAGGCAACCACAAAAATGGTCCACAAGGCCGTGGAAGCCTGCGTCGAGGCGGGAATGGAAACGCGCGCCCCCAGGCAGACAATCGCCCAGGCCGCGCTCACTTCTCCGGCAATCATGGCCAGACTCAGGAGATTCTTGGCGAGGACCACATCGCGCAGGCGAATCGGCGCCAGCAGATACAACTGCGCCCCGCGGCCATCCGCGCCAAAGCTGTTATAGAGCGAACCGAGAAAACCGATCAGCGTGTAGGCAATGGCTCCGGTGAGCAGATAGTTTGTGGACGAATGCGGAAAGGACCGCCCCATGCTGAAGGCTGCGAGAAAGAAGAGCGGCGTCAGCAGGCGGATGAACTGCATTCCGCTGCTGCGCAGGATCAGCCAATCCTTGCGCAGGCACGCCAGGACGACGGGGGAGACGGTTGCGCGCGCGGGCCTGAAAACAGCGCGATCCGCCCTTGCACGGGCCGATGCGCGCGCGCGCGGCAGTTGTTGTACTGGTTCATGATGGCGCACGCCCTCGTGCAGGTGCTCGCCATGAAACTGCTTGCGCAGCCGGATGGCGAAGATCGCCGCGAACAGAACCGCGCTTGCAAGCAGGCCCGCGAACAGGAAGAGCGCCTCGACAGGGTGATGGGTGCGGAGAATGGCGCGCGCCGCAAAACCCGGAGGCAACCAGTCGATGAATGGTCCGGAACTGGCCAGAAATTTCAGCAGAAATGCGCCCCGGGCGCCGTGCGCGTGTGCGGGCGTCTGGCGCAGATTCAGAAATTGCACGCCTGCGCCAAATACAAGCATCAGTACGCTGAAGATCTCGCGGAAGCGGCGATTGGCCAGCCATCGTTCCATCCAGGCGCCGATGGCGCGCGTCAGATAGATGTTCATCAGCGCATAGAGCGTCATGGCGGCCAGGGCCGGCGCCAGCAGCGCAGAGTTTGCGATGCCGAGGCCCACGGCGACGGCCAACAAGGCAAGGCTGCCCACAATGGTGCTGGCCGTTAGCAATCCGAGCAGCGAGCGCAGAACGAAATACCGGCCGAAGCGCAGGGGAAAGCGCACCAGCGCGGATGGATCGAAACTGGGCGCCGTGGCGGCCATGCTGACGCCGTTGATGCTGACAAACTGCCAGAGCAGGGCCAGGCCGAAAAGCAGGGGCGCCAGCCCCTGCGGACGGCCCTTGACGATCGTCAGCCAGGCGAGAAAACCGCTGCCCACCACCGGACCGATCACCCAGAACACGACGAAAAGCGAAACCACAGCATACAAAAAAACCGAAAAAATCCATCCGGCAATCTGGCTGGCTTTTTTCGGCCTCCTGCGCATCAGCCCGTTCACGAAGATGCGCCAGCGCATCCACGCAACCGCCAGGATTTGCGCGCGGGCGGGAATGGGGGGCAGGCGATTGCGGACGCCTTCGCCGCGCCTCAGCTCAGCCATGAAAGCTCCCGTCCGGTGGGCGCGCCGTCCTCATCTTTCTCACGCGCCGAACCGACAATTTCGAGAAAAATTTCTTCGAGGCTGCGCTTCGGGTTGTTTGCGTCGGGGTCCGATGGTTTGCTGCCGGAGCCGGCGCGCAGTTCGTCGAGCGAGCCCTCGGCCACCAGACGCCCGCGATGCACGATGGCGATGTGCGTGCAAAGCCGTTCCACGATCTCCAGCACATGCGAGGTAAGGAAGATCGTTGCGCCGTGCGCGATCATGCGTTGCAGCATCGCTTTCAGCGTTCCGGCGGCCACCGCGTCGACGCCCTCGAAGGGCTCGTCGAGAAACAGCACCTTTGGCCCGTGAAGCACCGCGGCCGCCAGCGCCAGCTTTTTCTGCATTCCGTGCGAAAAGTCGGCGATCAGTTTCTTGCGGTCGCCGGCCAGGTGCATGAACTCCAGAAGCTCTTCGGTGCGATCGAGCGTCGTTGCGCGATCGAGCCCGTACATGCGCCCGACAAAGCGCAGATACTCGGCTGCGGTCAGGCGGCCGAAGAGCGCCATGCCTTCCGGCACGACCCCAATCTGCCGCTTGATCTCGGCCGAGCGGGCGTGCAGATCCTCGCCGAGAATGCACACGCTGCCTGAGCTGGGCGCGAGCAATCCGGTCAGCATCTTGATGGTCGTCGATTTGCCCGCGCCGTTGGGCCCAAGAAATCCGAAAAACTGTCCGGCCTCGACGCGCAGGTTCATCGTGTCGACGGCGGTGAAATCGTCAAAGCGGCGGGTGAGCGCGATGGTTTCAATGGCGGGGGCGGTCATGGCTCCTGGCTTGCAATCACGATACACGCCCGGCCGGGGCTTCTCAACCGGCGGGAGCTCGATTGCCAGCCGGTTTCCTCATCCGGCAGGCCGGCGGCGCCGTGAGCCAATTCGGCACAGTGCGTAAGCGCGCGCAGACGGATGTTCTTGCAAAGTTCAAAAGGACCGGATGCGACCTTCCTCAAGGGCTTCGCAAGGTGCGGAAAAGCGCTTGGATTTTCTGCTGGAATCTTTCGCGGCCAGTCATTTTGCGATTTTGAGCGAGAGGAACGTCCAAAATCGTTGTTGATTTTCCCGCCCGTATGGCTCGACTGAAGCTGTGCCCGGAGCTGTGCCCATGGGACAAAATTCTCCAGCCGTTTTTTCAGCCACTTCAAAGCTCAACCGATTCTGCTCTGCCTTGTTACACTCGGAGGGTGATGACACTTGATCGATTGCAGAATGAAATTGTGCAGCACTTTGCCGCGGGTGCGGCTGTGGCAGGCAATCCGGCGGCGATGACGGCTTTTCTTGCCCTGCGTGCGGCTCTCGAACGCGGCGAAGTTCGCGCCGCTGAGCCCGATGCGGCCTCGTCCACCGGATGGCGCACGAACGCCTGGGTCAAGCAGGGAATCCTTCTCGGCTTCCGGCTGGGCGCGCTCGAAGCATCCCCGGCGGGTGGGCTTTCGTTTGTCGATAAGCACACTTTTCCGGCGCGGGCTTTCGCGGCGAGCGAGGGGGTGCGCATCGTTCCCGGCGGATCGTCGGTGCGCGCAGGCGCCTACGTTGCGCGCGGCGTGGTGGCGATGCCGCCCATGTACATCAACACCGGCGCGTACGTGGACGAAGGCACGATGGTCGATTCGCACGCGCTGGTCGGCT
>JAJYFB010000173.1 GCA_021785495.1 Acidobacteriota bacterium
TGCCAAACGTGCCGTGGTCATGCATCTGTGCCTCAACGTGCTGGTGAAGTGTTGGACTCAGGTGACACAGATCGAGGCCCCGCCCGCTCCGCCAATGATCCGGCATCCCCGGGCGCGAAATCCCTGGCGTCAGAATGTCGCCAGGGGTGTGCTCTTTCAGGCGGCCGCGAAAGTCGATCTTGAGCAAGCGATCAAATACTCGTCCAGACTGAATCAGTTTGACGCACTGGCTCTTGGAGTAGCCTCCGGGATCATTCACCTCGGATTGCTCCATCCAGACTGCATCCTCGCCGTGCTGCATTCTCTGGCTGATCCTTATCCGAACTTGTGCTGGCTCGGCAAAACGCTTGTGATTCGACAATCGCTCGCAGTGAGAGGTGTTCCCGATTCGGAGCATCGCATTTATATTCCCGATCCCCTCTCCGCGATTCTTCTCCTGCAGGTGGAAGCGACAGAGGCGAAGGCTCTACTCGACGCTGGAGGGAGCGACGCGGACGCACCCAAGAAGATCCTTCGCGCCATCAGCGCTCGGGTCCAGGCGGCGATGGCGATCGGACAAAAGGACAAGAAGATTCGCTATTCCGTGGACGCCCTACTAAGATTTTGCACTGCGTCCGCGTTGTACTGGCGAAACCCCGTGACGGTAGCCTACCTCCGGCGCGAACTGATCAGCCACTCTCCCACGATGGAGACCTTGGCCCGCATCGAGCCAACATGCGAACTGCTGTTTGTCCCCACGAAGCAGGCCGGCGCCGCACTCACACGAACCCAATCGAGCCGGAAAGTGCAGTCGTCTTCGCAAGACGATGATGCGCCAGGCGAGATCCTGTCGACTCAACGGGCAAAACAACCGAGCCGCGGAGTTTCTCTCCCCTTCGTGCCGCGCTGAGTGGCACCGACAAGCAAAAGGCGCGTAGACGCCTTGATCGGCTGGTAAAGCTCGAAGCTCAACAGCCGTCGTTTCGACGACTCGCTGAGTTTGCCGCTTGGGTATTGTCCAGAAAACAGGCGAAAGGACGCAATTTGCGCACAATCCGCGACGGCGTTTCTCTATTGTCACGGTTTCTTCTTCCGCGGTTCGAAGACGACGAGGATCCAGCAGAGATTGCCAAGACGGGCGTCGAGGATCTCTATCTGGAATCTATCGATATTCACCATGATTCCCCCTCCGGCGCATCACTGTCTTCACAGCGGAAGTTTGCGCGGTGGCTGAGCGAGGGTGCCGCGAACCGCGAAGTGAACATGGAGACGGGCGTGTTACGGCAGATCCTCCGCAAACACCGTTTGTGGCATCTGATTGAACCCGATTTTCACCCTCTGCCGGAGCCGGATGACATGGGGCGGGCACTCGAAGCAGATGAAGTGGAACGGCTGCTCAATGCAGCCATCAATAGCCGTAGCCGCTCTCTCTTTCCAGCGTTGATGACTTACTTCCATACCGGCGTCCGCGGTGCGGAGTTGCGCAAGATGCAATGGTGCCAGGTGGATCTCATCCGCCGCACGATTACCGTGGGAAAGTCAAAGACCCGCGGTGGTGAGGGACGAGTCATCCCGCTCAATGATGAAGCGTACGACATCTTGGTCGAATGGCGCTCTCGTTTTGTCAATGTGCAACCAGACCACTACGTGTTCCCTTCCGAGCGTTACGGTTTCGATGGTGAAGAGGGCCGTCTCAAGGGTGCCGTGGCGGTCTGGAACCTCGATCCGACGCAACCGATGGGCTCGATGAAGACTGCCTGGACCACCTGTCGCAAGGTCGCGGGTGTCAAGTGCCGTCTTCACGATGCGAGGCACACCGTGATCTCGCAGCTCGGAGCGGCAGGTGTCCCAGACGCAACGATCAAGGCGATCGCCGGCTGGATGTCTCGGAAGATGCTGGAGCGCTATTCGCACGCCAGTCGCCAGGCAAAACAGGATGCCGTGAGTAAGCTCCCGCGCCTGAGACCGCAGTAGTCCCCTTTACCCCTGACGGGCCGTCAGGGTCCCCCCAAAAATCCCCCACAGTCGACCGAAAAACAGAAGGAAAAAGGGTTGCCGCAACTGGCAACCCTTTTCAATTCAATGGTGGGCGAGGCGGGAGTCGAACCCACAACCCCCGGCTTAGAAGGCCGGTGCTCTATCCGGTTGAGCTACTCGCCCTTTTTTCCTATTGTAGCTGTGATGCGGAGGCTGTGCGCGGCGCGGTGGCGATCGCTTCCAGCCAACGGACCACGGTTTGCTCGGCCCAGTGAAGGCCTGACGATTTGCGCGCGAGAAAGGCGCAGTGACCTCCGTGGCGAGTTTCGACGAAGCGAATGCGCGGATGGGCGAGAAGACGCGCGCGGGTCGCCGGCGTAAGACGGATAAACGGATCGTCGGCGGCGCAAAGAATCAGCGTGGGCACGGCGATGCGATCAAGGACGCGGGCGCTGGCGGCGCGGTAGTAGTAGTCGTCGGCCGAGCGGAAGCCGCAGTGGGGCGCGACGATCTTCTCGTCGAACTCGCGAATGGAGCGGATGGGGCCGAGACCGTCGAGACAATAGCGGGCGGGAAAAAGTTCGGCTTTGCGGCGAATGCGGCGCAGCAATCCGCGCAAAAAATGCCATTCGTAGACGCGATTGGCGGGAGCGTGAAGGGCGTCGGCGCTGACATGCAGATCGACGACCGGACAGACCGTGGCCACGGCGGCAAGCCGCGAGTCCTCGCCCCATTCGCCGGCGAGTTTCAGCACGAGATTGCCACCCATCGAGTAACCCACGAGCGCGAAGCGATCGAGGCCGTAGCGTGCGGCGAAGTGCGCGACAACCGCGCCCACATCGGCCGAACGGCCGGAGTGGTAAAGCGTGGGCGTGAGCGCGTCCGTGCCGCCGCAGTTGCGCATGTTCATGCGCACGACGTTCAGTCCGGCGGCAAAGGCGAGCGCTGTGATGCCCTGGATATAGCGCGAGCGGGACGAGCCTTCGAGGCCATGAACGAGAACGGTGGTCAGGCGCGCGCGCCTCTCGGTTTCCGGCTGCCAGTGGCAATGGCAGAGCACACGGCTGCCGTCGGCGGGATCGACTTCGACGGTCTCGGTTTCGGTGGGTAGAGCGATCGCGGGCCGGGGAAGAAAGTTGCCGACCAGCGTTTGCAGGTGGCCGTTCTTAAGCCAGGGATGCGGCTCGAACGGCGTGAGCCATGCAGGCGGCCCGGCTTCGGACTTTGCCAAGGAACCGCGCGCTGCCGCCTCATTGATGGGGAAAGAAGACGATTCGTCGTGCACCATCCATTCAGGATGAACGATCGGGCCCTGTGAAGGGAATGTTTGGCCGACGGAGGACGCCATCCTGCCTGAAGTTCATCCCCGGTTTTGCACAACGAAAGATTTCGGCCCTGCGTTTAGGATGGGATTGAAACCATGGCCGAGAACCGAATTCTTCCCACTCATCTTTTGCTGCACATCTCCAACCTTCTGAACATTCCGCTACGCGGCGTGACGGCGACGATCGAACTGCTGGACGACGGCGGCACGGTGCCGTTCATCGCGCGCTACCGCAAGGAGGCCACCGGAAATCTTGACGAGGTGCAGATTCGCGCCGTCGAAGAGAAGCTCGGCTACTTCCGCGAGTTGGAAGAGCGGCGCGCGAGCATTCTGGCCTCGATCGCCGAGCAAGGCAAGCTCAGCGACGAGTTGAAGGCGCGCATCGAGGCCGTCCTCGACAAGAGCGAACTGGAAGATCTCTATCTGCCGTACAAGCCGAAGCGCCGCACCAAGGCGACCATCGCACGCGAAAAGGGACTGGAGCCGCTGGCTGCCTACCTGTGGGCGCAGCAGCCGGGCGAGGAGCCGCTGGATGCCCTGGCGCCGAAGTTCGTCAACGCCGAGCTGGGCGTGGCCAGCGTCGAAGAGGCGCTCGAAGGCGCGCGGCACATCGTGGCCGAGTGGGCCAGCGAGAACGCCGATCTGCGCAAGGCGCTGCGCGCGCTGGTCTTTGACGAAGGCGTGGTCGTCAGCCGCAAAACCATGGACGCGGTGGACGAGCGCGAGAAGTTCAAGATGTACTACGAGTACAAGGAGCCGGTGAAGACCATCCCTTCGCATCGCATGTTGGCGATTCGCCGCGGCGAGGCGGAAAACGTGCTCTATTTCCTTATTGAGATCGAGCCGGAGCGGGCGCTGGCCATCCTGCGCCGGCATCTGCTGCGTGCGCCGGGCGACTGGACGCCGCAACTGGAGCTGGCCATCGACGACGCATGGAAGCGGCTGCTGAACTCCTCGATTCAAGCCGAGGTGCGGCTCGAACTGAAGCAGCGCTCGGACACGGAGGCCATCGGCGTCTTTCGCGACAACCTCTATAATTTGCTGCTGGCGCCGCCGGCCGGGCCGATCTCGGTTCTCGGCATCGACCCCGGCCTGCGCACCGGCTGCAAGGTGGCTGTTGTCGACCAGACGGGCAAGCTGCTCGCTCACGACGTGCTCTATCTGCACACCTCCAAGCACGGCAACGCCGAAGCAATGCCGAAACTCGAAGCCCTGCTGCGCAAACACACCGTGCGTGCCATCGCCATCGGCAACGGTACCGCCTCGCGCGAGACCGACGCCTTTGTGCGCGGCTTTCTGCGCGACAAGGGGATCGACACCATCTTTTCCGCCACCGTGAGCGAGGCCGGGGCCAGCGTCTAC
>JAJYFB010000174.1 GCA_021785495.1 Acidobacteriota bacterium
GCACGCACGCGCGAGGCAAGCAGAAATGAGCGGGGAACCGTGGAAACCGCCTGCGCGACTGTACGGAAGCGCCGTTCCGATTAACGTCTTCGTGCGCGTTCGCGCTGCAACTCGCGGTAGAGATCGCTCTTTGACCGGCCCAGTTCACGCGCCAGCCGCTTGAGGGCTTCCTTTTCGTCGATGCCAGCCTCGGCCACAAGCCGCGCGACGCGGCCAGCAATCTTTTCGGATGCACTCTCCGCGCCCGGCGCGGGAACGGAGGGCTGCGGCCGCGGCGATTCGACCAGCAGCACCATCTCGCCGCGAACGCGCTCGCGCGCGGCCAGCTCCCGCCGCACCTCGGCCAGGGTTCCGCGCAAAAACTCCTCGTGAATTTTCGTCAGTTCGCGCGCGACCACGGCGTGGAGCAACCCACCGAAAATTTCTTCCATGTCGGCCAGTGTGTCGAGAATGCGGTGCGGCGCTTCGTAAAAAATCAGCGTTGGCGCGGGCTTGCGCGCATCGGCCTGCGCGGAGGCGGCCAGTTCTTCGAGGAAGCTGCGGCGTGCGCCTGCTTTTTCCGGCAAAAAGCCGAAAAAATGAAAGGACGCGGCCGGCAAGCCGGAGGCGACCAGCGCGCCGAGGGCCGCGTTAGCGCCGGGGATGGGCACCACCGGAACACCAGACGCGAGGGCCGCGCGCACAAGCTGACCGCCGGGGTCGCTGATAGCCGGCGTGCCCGCGTCGGAGACGAGCGCAATCGCGGCTCCGCGCTCGATCTCGGCGATCAGCTCCGCGGCGCGGGCGCGCTCGTTGTGCTCGTGACAACTGACCGTGGGCGTGGCGATCTCGAAATGGTTGAGCAGCTTTTGCGTTTGCCGCGTGTCCTCGCAGGCAATGCGGTCCACGCGGCGCAACACGTCGAGCGCGCGCAGTGTGATGTCGCCCAGATTGCCGATGGGCGTGGCGACGAGATACAGGCCGGGAGCGAGTTGGGGGGCTTCGGAGGGCATGAAGTGGAGAGTTGTCAGTTGTCAGTTATCAGTTGACAGTTATCAGTTATCAACTGTCAGTTGAACTGCCCCGCAAAATTCCAGTTGTCGTGCGATAAACCGTACGGAAACGACTTCACGAATCGCCGAAAAACTCCTTAGAGGAGGCGAACGTGGCAAAATGAACAGGGCATCATCCTCTGCCATTTTGATAACTGACAACTGTCAACTGATAACTGTCAACTGATAACTTGCCTTTCTCATTCTCCCGCTTCGCTTCGTTCGATGCGGCGCTGCTCGGCGAGCAGCGCCATGGAACTCATCAGGTTCTGCACGCTGACGATGCCCACCACGCGGCCGCTTTCTGTGACAGGAATCATCGCCATACCGCGGCCGGCGGTGAGGCGTCCGATGGTCGCGCCGAGCGTGTCCTCGGGCCGCGCCACCTGAAAGGCGCGCGACATGACGGCCTGCACGTAGCCATTGCCTTCGTTGCGCAGGGCGTCAACGATCCTCTGCCGCGAGACGATGCCCACAAGCTGCGGGCCGCGCACCACGGGAAACTCGTCCTGCAGCGAGTGCACGCAGCGATAGAGCGCATCGGCCAGCGTGTCGGAGGGCGAGAGCGTGGCAAAGTCGGTCAGCATCACCTCGCGCATCCGCACCGTGTCCACCACCGACTGGAAGAAGACGCCCTGGTCCTCGATCTGCGCGCCGATCAGGATGAAAAAGCCGGCCAGAATCAGCCACGGTTCGTGCAGCAGTCCCCCGCCCAGCATGGCCAGAAAGGCCAGCACCTGCCCCAGTCCGGCCGCGGCGCGACTGGCGGACGCGGCGCCATGCGCGCGGGCGAATGCGTTGCGGACCAGCCGTCCGCAATCGAGCGGATAGGCAGGAATCAGATGCAGCAGCCCCAGGCCAATCTGCATCCAGACCAGGCTGCGCAGCAGTTGGCTGGTGGCGACAAATGGCGGCGCAAAGAGCGGAACCCAGCCACCTGCGCCTAAAATCGCGGCTGCGGCCGCCAGACCCGCCAGCAAATTCGTCAGCGGCCCGGCCAAGGCCAGCGCGAACTGTGCCCGGCCGGCATTCGCCTTTTCCTGACTCTCCGGGTTGGCGTAGGCGAAGAATCCGCCGATTGGCAATAGCAGCAGCGCGCGCAGCCGCAGCCCCAGCCAGGCGGCGACGATCAACCGCGCGGTCTCGCGCACAGCGACGGCGGCAACGAGCAGGACAAAGAGGGCCAGTGCGCGGGCAAAGCCCTGCTGGCCGGCCAAAAAGGCAAGCACCGCCAGCAACAAGGGAAAAAAGATGTGGAGACGAAGCTCCACGCCCATCCACCGCCCGCAGGGAATCGACCAACCACGCATAGCTCGATTGTAGAGGGTCCAACGGCGTTCCGCGCGCTTCATCCCTGTGCGATCTTCGTGAGCACGCCCCGTTTCAGCCGGTAACGCTGGCCGCGCCAGACGATGGTCGTGCCGGCAAAGCCCGCCAGCCACAGCCCTAGCGCTACCGCATCGCGCAGGGGCAGCAGCCACAGATCGGCGAGCAGCGTGCGGTCTTCGAGCACGATCGCGCTCAACACCGCCGCCTGCGCCATGCGCAGCAGCAGGCTCGCTGCCAGCAGCGCAAGGCTCGCCGCGCTCGCTTCGCAGAGCAGAAGATTCGTCATCGCCCAGACCAGCCCGTGCGTAAAGACAAGGCCCGCGTAGCCGCCCGGCCGCGCGTCGCGCACCGTGCGCAGCCAGCGCAGTTGATGATCGCAAAAGCCGCGCCAGTCGTAGGCGGGAACGCTGGTCTCGACCACCTCCGCGCTGAGCGCCACGCGATAGCCCGCCCGTGCCACACGCGCGCCCATTTCGTAATCGTCGGCCAGTTGATCGGCGAGCGCCAGCAGGCCGCCGGCCTTTTCGAGGGCCTCGCGCCGCACGGCCAGTGTCGCGCCCAGACCGTAATGCAGGCCGCCCTCAATCCACTTCGACAGCAGCACGCCGGGAATAAAATCCGTGGCGATGCCCAGCGCTTCCAGCCGCGATCCCAGCGTGCCGTGCGCGCGGCCGCGGTAAAGAGCCGTCGTCAAACCGGCCGCTGCTTTGCCCTCGTCCTCCGCCGCCGGAGCAAAGCAACGCGCAATGCCTTCGAGATAGTGCGGCCCCACGGTAATGTCCGAGTCGTTGATGAGAAGAATCTCGAAGCGCGCATGGCGAGCCAGTTGCACGAGCGTGCTCACCTTGCCGTTCGCGCCCAGTTGTTCCGGGCACTCGATCAGTTGAATCGAGTGCCCGGGAAACTCGCCGGCCAGCGCCCGCACCGCATCGGCGGCCGGGTCGTCGAGCGCGCTGACGCCGAAGAGCAACTCGAACTCGCCGCCGTATTGCTGCCGGCAATGGCTGCGAAAGGCCGCCAGCATGCCCGGATCGAGGCCCTTGAGCGACTTGAGAATGCTCAGGCCGGGCGCATAAGCCGGCCGCGTCAGGCGCCGCTCGCGCAAAAAAATCCGCGCCGCCAGCAAGCTGGCGACGTAGTAGCCCATGCCGGCCAGGGCAAGCGCCGTGGTCGCAATGCGAAGGCCATGAACGAAAAAGGGCGGCATGAAGGCAGTGTACAGGGGGCCGTGGACAGTGCACAGTTGTTTGTGGGAAAAGCCGCTCGGCATCGTTGCCATCAGCGCGAACGACGCCGTTACCCATCCCGGCGACAGTCCCGCCGGACTCAAACAGCAGGCGATCGCCAACGGCTTCCGGTTTCCCTACCTCTACGACGAGTCGCAGGCCGTGGCGCACGCGTACAAGGCCGCCTGCACGCCCGATCTTTACCTCTTCGACGCCGATTTCAAGCTCGTCTATCGCGGTCAGTACGACGCGAGCCGCCCCGGCAACGGCGTTCCCGTCACCGGCCAGCAGTTGCGCGCGGCCATCGATGCGGTGCTCGCCCGAAAGCCGGTCTCCGCCGATCAGCGGCCGTCGATCGGCTGCAATATCAAGTGGAAGGCGTGAAAAACAGCGGAGTCAGCGGAGTTAGTGCGCAAGGCCTTCGAGCAGCTCGCGAATCTCCAGCAGAACTTCGTCGGGCCGCGCAGACTTGAGCGGCAGCTTGAGCAAGCCCTGAGGCGTGAACTGCGCGCCGCGTTTGGCGTTGCGCGCCACCAACTGCATGATCTGCGCCGGATCGACGGCGGCCTGTTCCGTGAAGCGCATCTGCAGCTCGCCGCGCTTGCGGTCGATCTGCGCGATGCCGAGCCGCTCGCATTCCAGGCGCAACTCGGCCGCTTCCAGCAGATAGACCGTGGCGTCCGGCGGCGGGCCGTAGCGATCGGCGAGCTCGGCGCGCAACTCCGCGACAGCCGCTTCACTTGCGGCGCCGGCGATCTTTTTGTAGAGCCGCAGCCGCTGGTTCTCCTCGGCGACGTAGTCCTCGTCGATGCGCAGCGCGATGCCGAGATTGAGCTGTGTCGCGGGCCGCTCTTCGTGGCCTTCGCCCTTCAATTCTTTCACCGCGGTTTCAAGCATCGACGTGTATAGCTCGAAACCGACCGCTTCGATGTGGCCGCTCTGCTCGCCGCCGAGCATGTTGCCCGCGCCGCGCAGTTCCAGGTCGAGCGCGGCGATCGCCAATCCCGCGCCGAGGTCGGAG
>JAJYFB010000175.1 GCA_021785495.1 Acidobacteriota bacterium
GCTTGCGTTCCTGGAGCCTGCGCTTCAGACTGGATGACACGAGCCTTCCTTTTCCTTTATCATCCGGTTTTTGAGCTACCCCAGCCCAAACCGCACATGAGGCTGAACATGTTGAATCAATCCAGGGTTGGCGTCGTATCCACAATGACGATGGTAGCTTTTCTTGTTCCCGTTCTGGCTTCGGTCTATCTTTCCTGGCGCGAGAGCTATGCGCGGGAGAAATCGCTGACTCTCGGTTACGCGCAAAATCTTGAGCGGCGCATGGACGAGATCTCCGGCCAGTTGGAGGAAGGCGCCGACACCTTGCAAGCCGATGGCCTTGCACCCTGCTCGCCGCAGGAGGTCAAGCTCATGCGGCAGATCGATCTCGGCTCCAGTTACATCAAGGCGGCGGCTCGCATCGAGCGCAGCACGCTGCTATGCACCTCGCAAGGGGTCACCAATCCGGTTTCTTTGGGCAAGCCGGAACTGGCCACCGGGCTCGACGTTTCCGAATACAGCATTCCCGGCCGCCAGACGAAGACGCCTCATCCGCTGAAGGTCTTCGCCGAGGGAAAATTTGCCGCCATCGTCGACCCGAACCTTGTTCTGGACATCGCCACCGAGAGCCCGGACGTGGAACTGGCCGTCGTCGATTCCTCGTCCGGCAAATCCGGCCGCGTGGCCGCTCTGGGCCCGGCCGTCTCATCGGACTGGCTCGACATGCCGGCGCATACGGCTCAATCGACAATCCTCAACGCAGGCTACCTCGTCTCGCGGGTTCGTTTGCCGCAATGGCATCTGCTCGTGATCGCCGCCACGCCGCAGGGCTACATCGACCGGCGCATCGGCCGCTTCGCCGTCTTCCTGATCCCGCTGGGCGCGCTCTGCGGCGGCGTTCTCGCGTTGACCTTGTGGCTGATGGCGCGCATCCACTCCTCGTTTCCCACGATGCTGCGGCGCGCCATCCGCGAAGAGAGTTTTTACGTGCTCTATCAGCCGGTCATCGAACTGGTTACGCTGCGAGTGATCGGCGCCGAGGTCCTGGTCCGATGGCGCACCAGCTACGCCGAGATGCGCCCCGATTTCTTCATTCCCCAGGCCGAACAGTGCGGTCTGATTCAGCTCATCACCGAGCGGGTTCTCGACCTGGTCGCGCACGATCTGCCGCGCTTTTTGCGTATCGATCCCCGATTCCGCATTGCGATCAACCTGTCGGCAAGCGATTTGCAGGATGTGCGCCTGCTCGATGCGATGGACCGGTTCCTCGAAATCTCGGGTGCGAGCCCGGAGAACGTCGAACTGGAGGCGACCGAGCGGGCTTTTCTCGAATCGCCTTCGACCGCGAAGACCATCGGCGCCCTGCGCGCCAAGGGCTTCAGCGTGGCCATCGACGACTTCGGCACCGGCTATTCGAGTCTGGCCTGCCTGCAAACCCTGCCCCTCGATACGCTCAAGATCGATCGCGCCTTTGTTGATACGATCCACGCTGGCGGAACGACCAGTCACGTGGTGGAACATATCATCGAGATGGCCCACGAACTGGACCTGGAGATGGTGGCCGAAGGCGTGGAGACCGAACCACAGGCGCAGTACCTGCTGGAACACGGCGTGCGGCTGGCGCAGGGCTGGCAATTCGGCCGGCCGATGGAACTGGAGCCGCTCTGCCAGCGGCTTCAACTTCAGGCCTCGGCCGAGGCGGCGATGCTCTTCGCCTGAGCCCTCGCTCCTCGTCGCTTTTGTGCGGCAGGAGCGGGTACACTAAGGCCATGGCGGAGATTCAGCGCAGAAAAACCCCTACGGTAAAAATTGGCCCGGTGCGCCTCGGCTGGGAGGCCCCGGTCGTCGTGCAGTCGATGACGAACACGGACACGGCTGACGCCAAGGCGACGATCGAGCAGGCGGCGGCCTTGGCGCAGGCTGGCTCCGAGCTGGTGCGCGTCACGGTCAACAACGAGGAGGCGGCGGCCGCCGTGCCGCAGATCGTCGAGGGCCTCGAACAGCGCGGCCTGCGCGTGCCCATCGTCGGCGACTTCCACTACAACGGCCACATTCTGCTGAAGAAATTTCCCGCCGCGGCCCGTGCGCTGGCGAAGTACCGCATCAATCCCGGCAACGTCTCCATCGGCCGCAAGGACGACGACAACTTCCGCACCATGGTCGAGTGCGCGGTTGAAAACGAAAAGCCCGTGCGCATCGGCGTCAACTGGGGCTCGCTCGACCAGTCCCTGCTGGCGCGCCTGATGGACGAGAACAGCAAAAGACCCGCGCCGCAGCCCACGCGCGAGGTGATGATCGAGGCCATGATCGCCAGCGCGCTTGAATCGGCCGCGGCCGCCGAGCGCTACGGACTTGGCCACGACAAGATCATTCTTTCGGCCAAGGTCAGCGGCGTGCGCGACCTGATCGACGTCTACACCCGGCTGGCCGCGCGCTGCGATTATCCGCTCCACCTGGGCCTGACCGAGGCCGGCATGGGCGTCAAAGGCCTGGTCGCCTCGACGGCCGGCCTGGCGCCACTGCTGCTTGCCGGCATCGGCGACACCATTCGCGTTTCCTTGACGCCCAAGCCCGGCGGCGACCGCGCCGAAGAGGTCCAGGCCGCGCAGCAGATTCTGCAATCGCTCTCCATCCGCAGTTTCATGCCGCAGGTGACAAGCTGCCCCGGCTGCGGCCGGACCACCTCCACGTACTTCCAGGAGTTGGCCGAGCAGATTCAGAACTATCTGCGCGCCTCGATGCCCGCCTGGCGCAAGCAGTATCCCGGCGTCGAGGAGCTGCGGCTGGCAGTGATGGGCTGCGTCGTCAACGGCCCCGGCGAATCGAAACACGCCAACCTCGGCATCAGCCTTCCGGGCGCCTTTGAGGAGCCGAAGGCTCCGGTCTACATCGACGGCAAGCTGGCCACCACGCTGCGCGGCGAGACCATCGTCGCCGATTTTCAGCAAATTCTCGACGAGTACGTGGCAAGCCACTACGGGCGGCAAGCCAGCCGCGATGAACCCGCAGGCACGCGGTAAGGGCTGGAGTTGGACGCCGCCACGCTCACGGGCCTTGCCGTCGCTGGCGCTTTCTTTTGTCGCCGAATCGCGCTACTCTGGTTGCGGTTTGCGGGGGCATGGCTGCGATGCGATGCAACTTTTTCCATTGGCTGGCCGCCTTGGCGGTCTGCGCTCCGACGCTTGCCCTGGCCGGCAAGCCAATGGCCTGCGTCACGGCCGGTGAGGCCGCGCGGATGGTCAACAAAGACGTTTGCGTCACCGCCCATGTCTACGACGTGGTGCGGCTGAGCGATGGCACGCGCTTCCTCGACGTGTGCCCGCCGCAAATGACCGACGACGACTGCCGCTTTACGATCGTCAGCTACTGGGGCGATTACGACGAGGTCGGCAGTTTGCAGAAGTATCGCAATCTGGACGTGCGGATTCGCGGCGCCATCGCGCCGATGAACGGACGCACGATGATGATTCTGAGCCATGCGCGGCAGTTCAACGGCGGACGGCCACGATTCCGGCCCAACCCGATCTTTTCCGGGGGCTTCGACGCCGCAGCTTCGCGGCCGGCCTTTGCCGCGCCGGGCCTGAATGCCCACGGCAGGCACCGTTCGTTCATGAGCATCCGGAGTCAGGAGACCGTCTCCGGCAAGTAAGCCTCTCCCTCGGAAGAGCCGCATACGTGCTCACCCAGGAGTCTGTCGGGCATAAGGACTTGAACATTTGTAACCGGCAGAGAGTCAACCACACATCAAACGCGGTCAGGGCAAACGCATTTCAGCTTGCGGGATGATTTTGTTTTGAAAGGGCACGGCTTCAGCCGTGCCGTAGACATATTTTGAATGTTTGCGGCCTTTAGGCCCTGCGGGATGGGTTCTGCATCCCAAAAACATCCCTCGGCGGCTCAAGCCGGACCGTTTTCCGCACCACGTTTCGGCACGGCTGAAGCCGTGCCCTTTCCAATCTGTTCCGGGCGGCAATGCGAAATCCAAGTGCGTTTGCCCAGCAAACGCGGTCGATCTTGCAGTTTATTGATTCTAAAATTATTAAAATCAATGCCCGACAGACTCCAAAGACGCGGCCGGCGGACGCATTCAAAGCGAAGTCGATCGCTGGCCCGGATTTCGTTTCTGCAATGGCCCTGCGCACGCTCGGCGCGCAACGGCCCAGGAATACGCCTGGGATAGACTGGAATGCAGCAGCGCATGCATCGTCCTCTCGCGCGCCATGCGCGAGAGCGCGGCCGCGGCTCGCAACGGCTGGATGCGCTGAACGCCATCGCCAGAAACAGGAAGTTGCCTTGAAACGTCTCGCCATTCTCGGTTCCACGGGTTCCATCGGACAAAGCACTCTTTCCATCGTCGAGCAGTTTCCCGATCGCTATAGCGTGACGGCTCTGGCCGCCGGGCGCAACCTCGACGAGGCCTTCGCGCAGGCCGTTCGCTGGCGTCCGCGCCTGGTCTCACTCGCCACCGAGGATCTGGCCGGCCAACTGGCGGCGCGTCTGCGCCAGGCCGGCGTCACCGGCGTTGAAGTCGTACATGGAACTGCGGGAACCATCGCCTGCGCCACGCACAACGAGGCGGACTTCGTGGTCTCGGCGATCGTCGGCGTGGCCGGCCTGGAGGCCA
>JAJYFB010000176.1 GCA_021785495.1 Acidobacteriota bacterium
CTGGTCGCCGCCGCGAATGTCCACACCGGCGTCGGCGTAACTAACGGATTTTGCTGTGGTTTCTTGAGACACGGTCGAGGCCTTCGTCTTCTGAAAGGTGCACGGCGCGAAGCTGCCGGAAAGCA
Organism: Acidobacteriota bacterium; assembly: GCA_021785495.1. Classification (GTDB taxonomy): domain Bacteria; phylum Acidobacteriota; class Terriglobia; order Terriglobales; family Acidobacteriaceae; genus Telmatobacter. Next base: position 126 of record JAJYFB010000176.1, read on the forward strand.
AGATTCTAACAGCATTTGCGTCCACATTTCCCACAAATCGCCCCACACAAACGCGACAGCCCCCGCCTGCTCCTGTCCCTCCGAACAATATCTTCCCTAAAATGGAAAGCTAACTTGACATCGGATCGATTCGGGGATACTCTGAATTGGAAAGCCAGCTTTACATGCCTCCGACTGTCATCAATCGCGTCAAGGAACTCCGCATGGCCCGCGGCTGGACTCAGGAACAACTGGCCCAGGCTGCCGGCGTCTCCCGGCAGAGCATCAACGCCATCGAGCGCGATCGCTACGTCCCCAGCCTGGAGCTGGCCCTCACCTTTGCCCGCATCTTTGCCTGCCCGACCGACGAGATCTTCCAACTGGAGAAGAAAGCATGAACCATCCCGTCCTCAGACGCATTCTTATGCTCGATCACGTTGCCGACGAGCGGTTGCGTGAGCATCATCGCCGTTCCACCAGCGCCGCGGCTATCGTAGGTGTTCTCATCGCCCTGGCGTTGCAGGACTATCGCCTTTTGGTAGAGCACACGATCGCATGGGACCTGATTGCTGTGATCTACGCCATGGGCGGAACAAAAATTGCGCTCCTGCTTTGGTATCGCTTCAAAAACTAATCCGCCGCAATGGAGTCTCGCCATGTGCCTGTGCCGTCAGCAACTCGATCCCAAGTCGCGCCGCATCTACACCTCCGCATATTTCTTTTTGTTTTCGGCAATTCTGTTCCAAGAGTTTTTTGAGGACAGTTTCGGTCATCGCCACCACGCGCTCTTCAACGGGCTGCGCTTTCTGTTGTTTGGCTGCGCCATCGGACTGGCGAGTTGGTTAGCATTTCGCCGCCGCCGCTCTGCCAATCCCCACCCCTGAAAGGATCTCGCATGTGCCTCTTCAACTGTGAAAAACCGAAAAAGTCGCTGCCGCTGCTTCTGGTCTTACTGGTTGTGGCGCAGATCAATCTGGCCTATGCCTTTGGCTGGCCGCCCGCCTTGCTGGCATTGCTGCATCTTGCCCCCGCTTCGAGCGACTCGGTGCGTGGCATGAGCGCTGGATTGGCTGCCTCAATCGACGTTCTCACGCTCTATCAACTCGCCCGCATCTGGGCCAGGCACACCATGAAGGCTGGCCGCGACCCGCAGAACGATTAAACCCATTCTGCAAACCAGCCGGGAAGCCCCTCGCCTTTCGCCAGAAGGAGAAGCTCATGCTACTCAACTGCCTGCACGAATCGAAGAAATCCCTGCCTGCCGCTTTGCTCCTGCTCTCCATGGGCCTGCTCTCGCTGAGCTGTGGCGTCGCCTGGCAGCACACCTTTGGGCCCATGCTCCATTTCTCGCCGGATCGGAGCGATTTCTTCCACGGCTTCTGCATAGGATTGGGCCTGGTCCTGGAGATTGCGGCGCTGTTCCTGCTGGGACGCATCGTCGCCATCCGCTCGAAGTCAACGCCCACGGCAAACTGAGCGACGCTGCATCAGCGCGGCCTTTTATACTGAACCCACAATGTCCAACCGCGTCCGATCGCAGACCCTTCAGGAGCGCGCCGAGCGCTACTTCCCCGGCGGCGTCAACTCGCCTGTGCGCGCCTTTCGCGCCGTCGGCGGCGCGCCGCCCTTCATCGACCGCGCCGAGGGTGCGTATCTCTACGATGCCGACGGCAACCGCTATATCGACTACTTCGGCTCCTGGGGCCCGATGATCCTCGGCCACGCCTTCCCGCCCGTCGTCGAGGCCATCCAGCGCGCCGCGCGCAAATCTTCCAGCTTCGGCGCCTCTACGGCCAGCGAAGCAGACCTCGCCGAGCGCATCGCCTCCTGCTACCCGGCCATCGAGAAGATGCGCTTCGTCAGCTCCGGCACCGAGGCCACTATGTCGGCCATTCGCCTGGCCCGCGCCGCCACCGGCCGCAAGATCGTGGTCAAGTTCGAGGGTTGTTATCACGGCCACGCCGACGGACTGCTCGTCAAAGCCGGCTCCGGAGTCGCCACCTTCGGCATCCCCGGCTCAGCCGGCGTGCCCGAGGAGATTGCGCACCTCACCCTCGCCCTGCCCTACAACGATCTCGCCGCCGTCGAGGCCGCCTTCGCAGCGCACCCGGATGCGATCGCCGCCATCATCCTCGAACCGGTCGTGGGCAACGCCGGCTGCATCCCTCCGGCCGCGGGCTACCTGGCCGGCCTGCGCAAGATCACTGCCAACCACGGCGCGCTGCTCATCGTCGATGAGGTGATGACCGGCTTCCGCGTCGCCCTCGGCGGCGCCTGCGAGCTCTACTCGCTCGACCCCGATCTTGTCACGCTCGGCAAGATCGTTGGCGGCGGCCTGCCCGTCGGCGTCTTCGGCGGCAAACGCCGTTTCATGGATCTTCTGGCGCCTCTGGGGCCTGTCTATCAGGCCGGAACCCTCAGCGGCAATCCGCTGGCGATGGCCGCCGGACTGGCCACGCTCGGCTACTTGCAGGAACACGCGGCTGAAATCTACGCGCGGCTCGAAGCCGCATCCAGCGCACTCGCCGAAGGCGTCGCCGGGGAAGCGTCACGCGCCGGCGTTGCCCTCGCCACCAACCGCGTAGGCGCCATGTGGACCTGGTTCTTCACCGCCGCACCCGTCGCCAATTATGGGGATGCTGCGAAATCCGACACCGCGGCCTTCGGCCGTTTCCACCACGCCATGCTTGACCAGGGCATCTGGCTGCCGCCCTCGCAGTTCGAAGCCGCATTCCTCTCGACGGCCCACACTGACGCTGACATTACGGCCACCATTGCCGCGGCGCGCAAGGCGTTTGCAGGCTGTTAGCAGCGGGATCTCAGGACTGCGCACCTGTCTTGCAGCGTGAGGGAATGCAGTCCGATCTGGGCTAGAATGGATGCCATGAGACCGTCCGACGTTCTACAGGATCATCGCGACGCAATTCGACGGATGGTGTTGAATTCCGGCATGGCGAACCCGCGTCTTTTTGGTTCCGTCGTTCGCGGAGAGGACGCTGACGGAAGCGACCTGGACCTTCTTGTCGATCCCTCGCCCGAGACGAGCCTCCTCGATCTTGCCAAACTGCAGATCGAGATCGAGGCCACGCTCGGCGTCAAAGTTGACCTGCGCACGCCGAAGTTCCTTCCTGCGGCCTTCCGCGACGCAGTGCTCGCGGAAGCCATACCGGTATGAGCCAACACCCGCTGAGAGCGCGAGATTATCTCGGCCATATGCTCGATGCAACTGGCCAGATCCAGTCCTACACGCGCGGCAAGTGTCCCGACGATTTCCTTGTCGATCGGCTGTTGCAGGATGCTGTTGTACGAAACATCGAAATTCTTGGCGAGGCCTCAAGAAATCTCCTGACTTCCGTTCCAAATGCAACTGGAAGATTTCCAGGAATTCCCTTCGCGGCGATCTATGCAATGCGCAATCAACTTTCACACGGTTATTTCACGATCGATCTGGACGTTGTCTGGAAGGTGATTGAACGCGATATTCCCGCATTGCGCAAGAACATCGAGGAAGCCATAGCCGCTCTCGACCATCCGTCCCAATAGGGATCAACCCCACGCATCCACCGTCACAAACCGGTGGTTCTTCGCGTAGCGCGCCAGCAGCAGCCCCGCGGCCGTAACGCTCGGTTCGCGGTTCGCCGCCGCATCCCGATGCCCCCCATCGTGCAGGACAATATTCGCCGCGCGCCCACGCCGCTCCAGACCGTCAATCTTCTTCGCCAGCCGCTCTGCGATGCGTTCCGCCGAGGGATTGCTCCAGTCCGACGTCATCGCGTTCCACAGGACCGGCTTGAGGTTCAGCTCACGCGCAATCCGGAAAACCGCCGGCCGCCGCGCTCCGTAGGGAGGCCGAAAAAACTTCACCGGCGCGCCAACGATCTGCTGTAACTCCTCGTTCGTCCGCTGCAACTCCTCGCGCACGCGGCTTGCGCGCGCCCGCGACAGTTTCGGATGCGACCACGAGTGATTCCCGATCGTGTGCCCCGCCGCCGCGATGCGCCGCACCAGTTCCGGTTGCGCCTGGGCGCGGCCGCCCAGCAGGAAGAACGTCGCCCGCACGTCGTGCTCGGCCAGAGTCTCAAGCAGCCGCGGCGTCCAGGTGGCGTTCGGTCCGTCGTCAAAGGTGAGCGCCAGTTCACCCGGCCGCGCCGGCGCCGTGAGCGCCGTGCCAAACAGGCGAGACCCCGGCCAAAGCGAGGCGTACGCAAACGCGCCTGCCGCCAGGCCCGCACCAGCGGCAATGCCCAGCCCGGCATCAATACCTGTTGCCAGCGAAGAGATCATTCTGACTGCCAGTATGCGGCGGCCAAGGGCGCCAGAGCAAACCCTACCGTGCGCGATGGCAGGTTGCCCGCTCAAGTTCTTTCACTCTGGGTTCTCCCTCGATGAACCGTGCCCCACCCTTTCCGCGTTTTTTGCGGAAAGGGTGGGAGAGCACGATGCAAATCATAAAGGCCGG
>JAJYFB010000177.1 GCA_021785495.1 Acidobacteriota bacterium
GATCTCGGCGTCCTGCCCATGCGATTCCCCTGAAGGTTGAAGACGGACAACGGCTTCACTCGTACCGCAGCGCCTCGATCGGATCCAGATTCGCGGCCTTCCACGCCGGGTAGATGCCGAAGACCAGGCCGATGGCGCTGGCGACGCCGAAGGCGATCAAGACCCAGGCGAACGAAAGGGTCGCGTGGAGGAACGGCACGGCGAAGTGCAGAATCAGCGTCAGAATGGCGCCGGCCAGGATGCCCAGCAACCCGCCCACCATGCACAGCGTCACCGCCTCGATCGTGAACTGGGAGAGAATGTTTTTCCGGGTCGCGCCGATGGCCTTGCGCACGCCGATCTCGCGCGTCCGCTCGGTTACGCTCACCAGCATGATGTTCATCACGCCCACGCCGCCCACCATCAGCCCGACGCTCGAAACCGCGACCATGAAAAGGAAGAGTCCGCCCGTGAGTTGATTCCACAACCGCGTCAATCCATCGGGACCGAAGATGGCGAAGTTGTCGTCCTGATTGGCGTGCAGCTTGCGGCGCACGCGCAGCAACTCATGCACCTCTTCGGTCACCAGCGCCCGGTTGGCGGGGTTATCGTAGCGCACGACAAGCCAGAAGTCGTCCAGCTCCGGATGCAGCTTGCGGAAGACATCGATTGCGAAATAGGCCTGGTTGTCGTTCGGGTTGCGGCCGCTGCCGAAGGGCTGCGGCAACTTGTCGATGACGCCGATGACCGTAAACACCTCGCCTTCACACGTGACATCCTTGCCAATGGGCGACTCGCCGGGAAAGAGCGTGGCGGCCGTGTCATAGCCGAGAACCACGACATTGGCGTGGCGCTGCTCTTCGGACTCCGTCCACATCCGGCCTTCCAGGAAATCAAACTGCTGCACGGCGCCAAATTGCGTCGTGCCGCCGGACAGGATCGTGTTGGCGATCTTGTGGCTGCCGCGCTTGAGCGAGACGGATCCCACGCCGAGATTGTAGTTTTCGTATTGCAGTTCCGGATCGGTGGTGAGCACATGCGGCAGGGCGCGCAGCGCGATGCCGTCCTCGTAAGTCAGCTTTTTGCGGTTCAATTCTTCTGTCGTGGGCCGCTTGCCGAAGGGCTCAAAGCGGTAAACCCACAGGACATTCGTGCCCAGCGAGTCCACAAACTGGGAGATGTTCGTATTGAGCCCGTTGATCGCCGAGGAGATCAGTATGACCGTCGCGATGCCGATCAAAATGCCCAGGATGGTCAGCGCCGAGCGCATCTTGTTCTTGCGCAGCGTATCGAGCGCCATCTTGACGGATTCGCGGGATTGACCTGTTGATCGCATACGTAAAGTTGTCAGTTATCAGTTGTCAGTTGTCAGTTATCAGTTGCCAGTTATCAGTTGTCAGTTGTCGGTTGCGAACGATCCTGTTGCGCGCGCGAGTGCGTCGGCCGGCGATCCGATTCGGCAGTCGCGCTGCGGCGATGGAGAGCGCCAGATTGTAAAAAATCGCATCGCTTGCCTGATTTCAAGTCTTCCCCCTGCCGCACCGTCGGTCAGCAATCGCTGACAACTGACAACTGACAACTGATAACTGACAACTGTCTTCATAACTCCGCCCGCAGGGCCACGATCGGATCGAGGGCGCTGGCCTTGTGCGCGGGATAGATGCCGAAGAAGATGCCTACGGCCGTGGCGACAATCAGTCCGGCGGCAACCGACCAGAACGCCACCACGGATGGAAAGCCGATGGCCAGCGTAATCGCCTTGGCCAGGCCGATGCCCACGACGACGCCCAGCAGTCCTCCGGCCAGCGCCAAGACCGCCGATTCGATGAGGAACTGGAGCAAAATATCGCTGCGCCGCGCGCCCAGCGCCTTGCGCACGCCGATCTCGCGCGTCCGTTCGGTCACCGAAACGAGCATGATGTTCATGATGACGATGCCGCCCACCACCAGCGAAATGGCCGCGATGGCCACCACCACCGCGCCAAAGTTGTTCAGGACCTTGCCGAGAAAATTCTGCAGGGTGGCGCTGGATTCGATGGTGAAGGTGTCCGGTTTGTCCGGCCCCAGGTGCCGCCGTGCCCGCATCAGGGTGCGCAGCTCGTCCTCGGTCGCATCCATCCCCTGGCCGCCGCCGGAGTCGACCAGAATGTCCAGGCTGGCAAACGCGCCGTACTGCTGAAAGAACGCGGTCAGTGGAATCACCACCCAGTTGTCCATGCTTTGGCCAAACATCTTGCCCTTGCTTTTGGCCACGCCGATCACGGTGTAGGGCGTGCCGTCCACGCGAATCTCCTTGCCGAGCGGGTCGCCCGGCCCCAGCACGTTCTCGGCAATATCGGAACCCACGATGGCCACATGCGCCGAATGCGCATCCTCAACCTCGGTAAAGGAGCGGCCGACGGCAATATCGAGATTCGACAGCGCGGGCATCGTCCACGTCCAGCCGTGAATCCCCGTGTCGGTGGTCGACTGCGCGCCGCGCACGACCTTTCCGTTTGCGATCTCCCGTCTTGCGCCCACGGTCATGCAGGACTTGCAATCGGAGAGAATGGCCCGGTAGTCGTCGTAGCGAATGTCTTTGCGTTTTTGGTAGGCGAAATACTCGTCGGCCGTGTTCCAGATCGCGGGCATCTTCGTTACGGTGATGACCGACGCGCCATAGGTATCCACCTTCGAGGTCACGAACTTCTTGGCCCCGTTGGTCAGCGTGACCACCATGATGACCGACGCCACGCCGATAATAACGCCGAGCAGGGTCAGGATGCTGCGCATCTTGTTGGCCCACAGCGACTGGAGCGCGAGTTGGAAGGCTTCTTTGAACGGCATGGCTTCCCGCTCCTATCATACGCAGGCGCGCCCGTCCTGGTTCCCGCCGGACCGCCTCCCGCCCCGGATCGCTGGAATTCCGGCAGAGGCGGGGACGCCCAGCCCGCTCCTATAATTTGAAGAGGTTCGAAAACGTGCTTACGCCGCTCTTCGAGCGGCCAGCCTGAAATTTTTGAGGATTGTATGCCTGCATTGATCGAAGCGATCGCCGTGAAGCGCAAGATGTATTTCGAGTTGGATAACACGCCGTATTACTGCATGGACGCCGAGGTTTCCACGCCGACGGCGCGCGGCGGCCAGACGCTGGTTCGCTTGAAGATGCGCAACCTGCTGACGCGCGCCGTCTTCGACAAGACCTTCAAGGCCGGCGAGCGCTTCAAGGAGCCGGACCTTGAAACGGTGGAGGCCTCGTATCTCTACAGCGATGCCGGCGGCTCGTATTTTCTCGATCAGGAGAGCTTTGAGACGCACGTGCTTTCGAGCCAGATGATGGGCGATGCGCGGGAATTTCTGGTCGAGGGCGCTCTGATTCAGTTGCACAAGTTCAACGGAAACCCCATCGGGTTGCAGTTGCCGGAAAAGGTCGAACTGACGGTGGCCTACACCGAGCCGGGCGCGCGCGGCGACACCAGCGGCAGCGTGACCAAGCTGGCTCGCCTGGAGACGGGTTTGGAAATCAAGGCTCCGCTCTACATCCAGGAAGGCGAAAAAGTGAAGGTATCCACCGAAACCCGCGAGTTCGCGGGGCGGGCCTGAAACCGCGTGACCGGCGCCACAGCGCAGGCCATCGTCGAGCCACTTGCAAAATTCAATCGATGATCGCTGGATTTGAAAGGGCACGACTTCAGTCGTGCCGTAAAATACCTGGAATGAATGGGGCTTTAGCCCCTGCGGGAGATTTTTCTTCTCGCAGAATACACCGGAACTGAATTTTGCAAGTGGCTCCATCGTCATCCGATTTCAGCAAGCACCCCGGCCAACGGGTGGGCTGTTGAGCGTTGGGCGCGGGATCTCCCGCCGGGGCACGCAATGCGTCATGGCCTTCGATGGTTCAGCCCGCCGGTTCCTTGATCCGGCCGCCGCTTGGCGCGCTTTCCTGACCGGATAGGGCCTTGAACGATTGCCGGTCCGTCCGATTGCAACAGGCTTTGGCCGCCGGGCAAGGAGAAGGGAAAACGCGGAGAAGGGAAGATGCGACGTTTCCCGATGGGTGTAACGGAGGGGGATGTGCGATGTACGCCACGTTTTTTCAGCGATTTGCGGTGTTTCACGATGTGTGTACAGGTTTGAACTTGACGGCCTTCCGCGCCCTGTCGCCCAATAGCTCCGTTTGTTGAATTCCTGAGGAGAAGTCGGGCCCGCGTTGAGGAATTTCTTCGCGCCAGACGGATGGTGATGAGGCATTCGAGGTTGAATCGGTCTGCGGGCATTGTTTTCGCCCTGTTTCTTTTGATGGTTTTGGCTTTTGTCGGCTGCGGAGGCGGTTCGGGAGCTTCGGGTGCGCCGGTGTCGAATCCGGTAGCACCGGCGGTGAGCGTCAAGCCGGCGTCGAGCAGCATCACGACGGCGCAAAGTCTCAGTGTGACAATTGCCGTCTCCGGGTCGAATGGCGCGGCGACCGGCGCGGTGACGCTCGCGAGCGGCAGCTACACTTCGTCGTCGGCAACGCTCAGCTCCGGTTCGGCGACGATCACGATTCCCGCCGGATCGCTGTCCGTGGGCGCGGCGACGCTGACGGCGACGTACAAG
>JAJYFB010000034.1:0-18433 GCA_021785495.1 Acidobacteriota bacterium
TTCACCAACCAGGGACAATTCTGGCGGAGAGCAGCGAGTTTGAGTAGTAAAATTCAGCGAACCGCAAGTGTGCTATTGGCGACTGTCTCAACCGAGGGGTTCACCCCACAAGTTCTGCTTATTCGAGAATACTGGGCTGAGCAATTGCTTCCCGTGATTTCGAAGTGCGCAAGCGCGGGGCAGGTGGGACCGGGTGAACTTCAGGAACTGATTGGAAAACTTCACTCGTCGGTGCGTAGATCGAAGATCAACTTTGAGAACTTACTCATCGGCAAATTTGCTGCTCTTGAGGACAAAGAGCGAATGGACGACGTCACTTTGCTCAAGGCTGCCAGGGGTTGGACGGCGACTGGAAAAAAGCTAGGAAAATTTACGCCATCGGAACTGTACAACTTACTGTGCGACTTCGCTCATCCGAATTTCGGAAGCGCGTTCCTCTGTCTTTCGAGCGATGGCATTCGATTCACGGGGGCCTTTGAACCGACGGTTGGGCTTAAAGCTTTTGGGATTCTGTATCCGAGCCTCTCCGCGCTGGCAATGGAATTGAAACAGTCTCTCGTTCAACTCGAACAGGTCAAACTCAAGGCCGCACTTTAGGATGCGCGTCAGAATAAAGTGACGGTTATAATAGGTGCAGGTCATGCACGCCGCATCCAATATCGAGGCGATAACCAGCAAATATGCCGCGCTGGCGCCGTTGATGGATGAGCGCATGCGTCGCCAATGGGCAGCGGCAGAGGCACGCGCCTACGGCAGAGGCGGCATTCAGGCGCTGTCGAGCATCATGCGTATGTCGCCCAACACCGTCAAGAAGGGATTGGCCGAACTCGCCGAACTCGCCGAACGAGAGAAGTTTCCTGACCGGCCTATCTCGACGCGGCTGCGCTGCGAAGGCGGCGGGCGCAAACGAAGCGTTGAACTCGATCCAGCGTTGCAGAGCGCTCTGGAGTAGTTGATCGATCCGCTGACGCGCTGCGATTACGCCTGAAGCGCCTTGCGTCTTCAGTTGATCGTGATGGTCAGCGCGTTCGACGCCTGGGCGCCGGGATTGGTGGCGACCACCGAGGCGCTGCCGGCATTCGTCAGGTCGCTGGCCGGAATGTTCACCGTCACGTGGCTGGCGTCGACGATGGTTGTGGTGCGATAGCTGCCGTTCCAGGTGACGGCAACGCCGGGCAGGAAGTTCGAGCCGGTAAGCGTGAGTACGGTGTTGCCGCCACCGTGCGTGAACGTTGTCGCGGAACTCGAATTTAACACGGCTGCGGAGTTTGAGCCAAGCTCCAGCGGCGCCACGAAAGCGCCCCGCAGGAGATAGATATGTCCACCGCTCGTGAGGGCAGCCAAACCATCCTGCCCCCAGCGAATCAGGTCGACGACCGAATACGATGTATTGCCCTCAATGGACTCCATATTCAAGTACGCGCTCGCCATTGGCAGATAAGTGTTTTGGTTGAATGATTCGATGCCATCCGCTGTGGTGTTTGCAACGTACGTGCAAGTGAAGGTGCCGTTAAAGCTAGTTGGCGTGACACAAGCTGACGGGATAACCTGCGTATCGACCGCAAAGAAAGCGGCCTGGAGCGAAGTATCCGGCGCGAGCGTTGCATTGGTGGTGTATGTTGCGCCGGACACTGGGAATACGCCCAGTTGCGTGGCCGGAACGGTGGCGGGATTGGCGACGCCGCCGCCGCTGCCAAAAGCGAGACCGCCGCTCAGTTTGAAACAGCCGAAGCCGTTCAGCGTGGATTCGGTGTACTGCGAGTAGTCGTAGTACGTAAAACCGGCGGGCGTTACCGTGTAGTGGTTGAGAGTGGCCCCGGAAGTGTCCGTATCGAATGCAAGCATATCGCCGGCGTCGAGGAACTGAATGCAGGAGCCGCTGTAGGGGCCGGAGGCTTGGCCAACCATCGCCGCCGTCTTGTTCGTCAGGTCGAAGCTGTAGATCGCATTGCCCGCCCAGGAGCCCAGGTCGATCGCCACCGTACTTTCCGATCCCGGCTGCGCGGCAATGCCGCGCGGCGCGGGATTGGTATCCGTGCCCGATCCCGGCTGCACGGCATAGGTGAATTCCGCCGACTGCGTCAGCATGTTGAAGACCCCGATGCTCTGACTCCCGGTCAGGATCGTATACAAAACCTGTCCATCCGAGGTGAGCGCCAGGTTGGTTGGCTGACTGCCGATCGGCACAGGCGTTCCAACGGTCCCTGTTTGGGGGTCAATCGCCACAATGGAATTGCCGACGATGCTGGAAGACCCGGAGCCAACGCTGGCCATGATCTGGCGTGAATACGGATCGTAGAGAATGTGATTGACGCCCAGCGTAATCACGTTGAAAACCGAAAGCGGGAGCGGATTGGAAACGCCGCCGCCGGGCGTGGGGTTCGACACGGTGACCGGCGCCCATCCCAGCGTGGCCAGTGCGGACTGGGGCACGATCGCCGTCAGTTCGGTGCTGCTGGAGTAGGAGGTCTGCAGCACAGCGCTGCCCAGCAGAACGCTGGATGCGCTGCTGAAGCCCGCGCCAGTGAGCGTGATGGTGGTGTCGCTGGAGCCGGACCGAATCGCCGCGGGGCTGATGGCGCTCAGCGTGGGCGGGAGATTGTAGGTCGATCCGGTCGTTGTCACCGACGCCGACGCCGCGTTGTTGACCAGGTTCGGATCGTTCTCCGAGCCGGAGACCTGCACGCTTGTCGTCGCGGTCCCGGCGCTGATTTGCTGCACGACGAAGGCGACCGTGGCGGAAGCGCCGTTCGCCAGTCCGCCAAGATCGCAGGAGACCACGGAGCCAATCGAACACGCGCCGGCCGAGGGCGTCGCCGACACCAGAACGCCCGTGGACGGCAGCGCCGCCGTCAGAGCAATGTTCGTGGAGGCCGACGGACCGTTGTCGGTAACGGTTGCGGTATAAGTGGTATTGCTTCCGGTCGTGGATGCGCCGCTGGTCTGGACGGTTACGCCCAGATCGGCGTTCACGCTGGAAAGATCCTTCACCAGATTGGAGCGCAGGCTGAAGACGCCAAGACTGTTGCGGAAGGCGAGACCGTTTGTCCCCCAGCGGGTAAGGTGGGAAGACGAGGTGACCAAGGTGCTTCCGCTCTGGGCAGGCACATTGACCGGGATCGTTGCGGCGCCATCGGTCGTGTAGTCCGAAAGATGAAAGAGCTGAATCTGGTTGTAATTTCCATACGGATTGCTCGACGATCTGTCGAGGATAAAGGCCAGGCCGAGCGTGGTGTCGGCGACCGCCGGGCCCTGAGCCGCCGATGCGCCGCTCTGGTAGAACGTTCCCAGCAGGTCGCCGGATTCGGCGTCGAATACCTGCCCGTAGTCGGTGTAGAGTTTCCCTCCGGCAATCTGCATTTCATTGCTGCTGTAGCTCGCGTAGGTAAAGCCCGAAGGACCGCTCGCCAGGGGAGTTAGTCCCGATGCGTTGTAGGTGTACGTTTGATATGAGCTGCCGCCAGCGTAGATTTCGCTCTTTGTCCCATCCGCGAGCAGGGAGTAAAAGATGCCGTTGATCGTGGAAGAGGTTGCACTTCCGCGCAGCACGCCGCTATCGAAGATGGCGACGGTTCCTTCGTAGGTAAAGGACGTCTGCGTGGCGACGACGACGGAATTCGGCGAGCCCGGCAGAGCGGCCAGCGCCAGGGCCTCGGGCGGATTCTGGTAAACGCCTCCGTTGCCGCCGAGCGAGAACTGCATCCCTGCGGTTCCCGTAGTCAGATTCACCTGGCGAACGGCCGACGCGCCGTCGAGCGCCACCCATAGAATCGTTCCGTCGGAGCTGATCGCCAGTTGATCCGGTTCGCTGCCGACGGGGATGGGCGTTCCCAGCGCGCCCGTCTCCGGGTCGACCGAAACAACCGAGTTTCCGTAGGGAGCGCCCGCCGAACTTGGAACAGAAACATAAAACAGGCCGTTCGCCGGGTTGTAGACCATGCTGTTGTTGGGAATGCCGATAAAGGCGGTGTACGACAATGCCGCCGAGGTTCCGCCGCCCGGCGCGGGATTCTCCACGACGACGTTCGCATTTCCCGGCAGCGTAAAGACCGATGAGTCGAACGTGATCTCCGTGGAACTCACAACTGTCGTGGCGACCGCCATTCCGTCGATATCGACGACCGATTGCGGCGTGAACCCCGTTCCTGTCAGTGTGACCGTTGTGCTCGTATTGATGGTGCTGGCGTTGAGAGAAATCGCGGAGAGTACCGGCGCAGGATTGTTCACCTGCAAACTGACTGCCGCGCCCGAACTGCCGACCGAGCCGTTCCGGGCGGTCACCTGCAATAGGCCGCCGCTGGCCACCTGCGATGCGGGAATCGTGGCTGTAAGCTGCGTGCTGCTCATGTAGGTGGTTGGCTCGGCGACGCCGCCGACCTGAACCGTGGTTGCGCTCAGAAATCCGGAGCCATTGACCGTCAGCGTAACAGGGCCGTTGCCGGCCGTGACGCTCGCCGGGCTGATCGAGGACACGGCCGGAGCCGGTTGCGAACCTCCGCCGGAAGAACCGCCGCAACTCGTCAAACCCACGCAGACGCTGAGGAAAAACAGGGGCAAGAATTTCTGATTTTTCATTTGCGCCAAGTATAGGCACAAGCACGCTTAGACACAAGCAGGAAATCTGTGAGCGAACGTTCTTTTCAGTCGAGATGCTACTCCAGGGCCAGACATGAATTTTCGATGAACGTAAAGGTTGAATCGCCCGGAGAATCGTCTCATTCAATCCAGCGAAATCGGAGTTCCACTGTCTATTTTCATCGAAATTCAGCTATTCTGTATACGCGCAAGCAAGCGACTTAAGCGCAGGTCAGCGGAGAGCGGCCTGCGATCGTTCCTCGAACCGCAAAACAGCTCCTGAACTATGATTCGTGTGACTGCCAGGTGGACGCGAGCATGCACACGCACCGGCTGGACTGCCAGGAAAGAGCGCGCACGGTTCCAACCTGTGTTGTGGCAGATGGGTGTCGCTATTTTTGCCGCCATTGCTGCGGCCGGCGTGGCCATGTGCCAGTCGGCGTCTCAGCCGCGGCCCGTTGCCGTCACGCCGCAGGGATCACTGTCTGTCGTCCTGCCGCCGGGTGGGGACCGTTTGCTCGCGGTCTCAATGCCCCCGTCCTCGTTCGCGTTTGTTGAGATCGACCAGCTACGGGGGATGGTATCTGCTTCCATCGAAGGTGCAGCCCCGCCTCTGCAATTTGCTTCCGATGCCGGCGCGCACTCGGTCATCAGGATTCCCGTACAAGGCGCCTCGCAAGGAGTCTTGTACCTCCGTCTGCATTCGCGAGATCACTATCTTCCCGTCAAGTTATTGGTGGAGATGACCGAGCCGCGAACAGCCAGGCCGGCGGATCTGGACGTACGCGCCGCATATAGTGCCTTTGCGCAGGCCGAGGCTATGCGCCGGGCCCGTCAAACCAAAGGCAGTCCCTCCGCGCTTGAACTTTACGACAGGGCCGTAGCTCTGGCGCAGAAGACATCGGACCGTCTTCTCGAAGAGCAGGCATGGATCGGCAAGTCGCGCTTCGCCATCTACGACAGAGGCGACTATAAGCTGGGACTCGAATGCGCGCAGCACAGTACAAGGTTGATTGCAAGCGCGGACCTGGCCGCTCCGGGCGCGGCGATGGCGATTGCGGCTCATGCCTGGAAGAATCGATCGACCGCTGAGTTGTTTCTTTCGCGCTATGCCCAGGGGATCGAAGCGGGCAACCGCTCGCTCGCGCTCTATCGCAGCCTGGACGATCTTTACTGGCAGGGAATCCTCGAAGGCAATCTCGCCAACGTCTATCTGGAAATGGGCGACACCACGCACGCGCAGGCCTCGTCGCAGCAGGCCCTGGCCATTGCGCAAAAGCTTCAGGACTTCACGGGCATTGCCTTCACCTTGACGACGCTTTCCGCCATCCACGGCCTGCGGGGCGAATATCAGGCGGCGATCGACGCCAATCAAGCGGCGATCGACGCGCTGGGTAAAGCGCCTAACGCCGACGAAACGGGGCAGATATGGATCAACCAGGCAGAAATTTATGAGGATCTCGGGGATTCCGAGCATGAGCGCGCCGCCCTCACGGAGGGGCTGGCCCTGCTGCGCCGAGCACATGACGCCGCGAATACCAGCAGCGCGCTCTCTTACCTTGCCATGCTCGACATCAGGCAGCATCACCTTGCTGAAGCGGCACGCAATCTCGATGAATCCCTGTTCCTGGCGCGGTCGCAGCAACTCAATCGCGAGCTCTGTATGGCACAACTGGGTGAAGCCGACCTTCTGGCCTCCCGAGGCCGACGTGACGCCGCCCTGGCGCAGCTTCAGCAGGGAATTGCACTGGCCGCATCCACCAAAGAGGCGGAAACCCATGCGCTGCTCCTCGATTCCGAGGGCGGTCTGTTGACTCGATTGGGGCAGGAGACAGAGGCTCTCGATGCCTACCATGAAGCCGAATCGGAATGGTCGGCGATGCTCGACAGCGAAGATGCGTCTCTGACGCGCGCCGCTATTGCCCGGGTCGAGTTCCACGAAGGCCAGGATGCCGCCGCGCTCGGCGACATCCTGAGGGCGCTCGACGGCTTCGAGACGGCGCGTACGCACATCGGCAGCCGCGACCTGGGTGAGAGCTTCTTTGCCGCGCGCCACAATTCATTCGGCCTTGCTGTCGCACTTCTCATGAATTCTTCGTCTGCAGGACAGGGCGGCAATGGGAGCGTGGCGCGGGCATGGGCGATCGCGGAGCGCGCCCGCGCGCAGACCCTCATGGACGCGATTCGCAGCGCAACGCGATTCTCTGCGCAGCCGCTGCCTGCCGAAGCGATTGAAAAAAGAGCGGCCGTTGAACGCGAGATTGCGCAAGCCGAGAAGGACGTCTTCCGCTTGAGCGCCCAGGCTCGAACTCTGGACGATCCCTCTTTGCGGCGGGCGGAAGAACGTCTCCATGCGCTCGTCTTCGAAAGCGATCAGATCGATGCCGCCGGTCGCGAAGGTGTCTCGTTGACCCCGGCGGATCTGCGCGCCCCTTCACCGGGCGATCTCGAACGCCGTCTTCTCAATCGCCATACCGCGCTGATTGAATACTGGGTCGGCCGTCACGCGATTTTTCGCTGGGTATTTACATCTTCAGGCCTGACAGGGTGTCGCCTGCCCGATTCGGCAGATCTGCTGCGGCAGATCGACCGCTTTAAACAATTGCTTCTGGCGCGCGAAGACCACCCTGCCGGCGAAGACTTCGCCGCGCGCGAAGCGCGGATTGTGCACTCCGATCGCGAAGCCTCGCTGGTTGCCCTGCGTCTGGGCCGGGGACTGCTTCCCTCGCTCAATCCCTCGATTCATCGCCTGATCCTGGTTCCAGATGGTCCGCTTGACTCGCTTCCATTTGCAGCCCTGCGTCACAGCGATGGCCGCTGGCTCGTCGAGAACTACGAGATTGCCATCGAGCCTTCAGCGGCCATTGCACTGGCT
The DNA here is from genome assembly GCA_021785495.1 of Acidobacteriota bacterium. Taxonomy (GTDB): domain Bacteria; phylum Acidobacteriota; class Terriglobia; order Terriglobales; family Acidobacteriaceae; genus Telmatobacter. The sequence continues at coordinate 7,451 of JAJYFB010000034.1, forward strand.
CTCGAACAGCGTCCTCCACGCGCCAATGCCACTCAGGTTGCCGTCTTTGCCGATCCGGTCTACAGCCGCGAAGATCCTCGGCTGGAAAAGGTCTCCGCAACTCATGCCTCTGCGCTCAAGTCCACAAACAACGCGCATCTGTTCCGCGCTGCGAGCAGTTTCGACGCGGCCGATTTGCCGCGCCTCGCCGGATCGGCAAAAGAAGCCCAGGCGATCGAGCGCATCGTCGGGCCGAGCCGCACGCGACTTTATCTCGGCTTCAAGGCGACGCCCCAGCAGGTGATGCAGTCCTCGTGGAGCGAGTTCACCATCCTCCATTTCGCCACTCATGCCATCGTCAACTTCAAGCAGCCTGAGCTCTCCGGCATCGTTCTTTCCACGGTCGACCGGCAGGGAAGAGCCGAAGACGGCATTCTATGGCTGCATGACATCTATCGCACCTCATTTCCCGTGCCCCTGGTCATCGTCGACGGTTGTCGCACGGCCAATGGCAAGACCATTCCCGGCGAAGGCATCACGGGCTTCGCTCAAGCGTTCCTTGCTTCTGGCGCATCGGGTGCTCTTGGAAGCCTCTGGACCGTCGACGACAATGCGGCCAGCCGGCTGATTCCCATCCTCTATCATGGGCTTATCGATCAGAAGTTGAGCGCGCCGGCTGCGCTCAGGACCGCACAGTTGAAGTTGCTGGCGGACCCGGCGTTGCGCGCTCCCTATGAATGGGCTGGATTCGTATTTGAAGGCAATGGGCAGTGGCAGGCAAATTCTGTGAATCGCTGAAGGTCTACGAGCGCTCATGGCATACGAACTCGACTCGACATCGTTTCAGGCACTGCTCGGCGCGCTCCGGCCTGACAGCGCAGACTCAGCGGGTGCGTATGAACAGTTGCGTCTCAGGCTGATCCGCTTCTTCCGCTGGAACAACTGCGGGCCCGTGGAGGAACTCGCCGATCTTGCTATTGATCGCCTTGCCAGCAAGCTTCACGAAAATGCGGGCATGATTGCCGATCCGGCGCGGTTCGCGCTGGGCATTGCACGCATGATCATCCATGAGCATCGCCTGCGCGAGGGCAGGCAACACAAGGCTCACTCCGAGTACGCATCGGCAAAGGACAACACGCGTGAAGAGGAGGAAGAGCAGAAATTGGCGATTTTGGAGAATTGTCTGAGTGAACTGGCTCCACAGAATCGTTTCATTCTGGAACGCTATTATACGGGAGTTGCCGGTGAACGCATTCGCAATCGCCGGCAGCTTGCCGCCGAGTTGGGGCTCGATCTGAACGCCCTGCGAAACCGCGCACTCCGTCTGCGCCGGCAACTCGAAAGCCGCATCGAGAAGCGGCTGCGCGACAACGAGCGGCGTGATAGATCCGCCCCAAACGGCACTCTGAACTGAGAAGCCACAATGAAAGATCCGAAGAAGCTTCGCGAGCTTTTGCTCGATTACAAACTCGGCCACATGAAGCAACAGCTACGCGAGCGTTTCGACGAGCGCGTCTTCAACGAGCCGGAGTTTTCCGCGCTGCTTGAAGAAGCTGAATTCGATTTGCTTGATGACTACCACGCAGGCCGGCTTTCAGTCGCCGAGAGAGAACGTGTCGAGCAGGCATTTTCGTCTGCAGAACGCGACCGCGCGATTCCGATCCCTGCTCAGAGATTCGCGCAGGCCGCCGCCGCACCGCGCCGCAAAGGGATGTTTCTTCCGGCATTCGCGCTTTCTCTTTCCGCCTTCGTCATTGCAGGAATCTTTTTTATCACGCATCATGCGGCCGTGCGATCCTCGATTGGCAGTGCGGAAGGATCCGCTCCATCAGGTCGCATGGCTGCGCTTCCGCCTTCTGTCGATCCACGCTCTGAAGTGGCGTCGCTTTTGCTTACGGCCGAGGTTGTCCGCGGCGACTCCGCAATGCAACTCCGCCTCACGCCGAAAATTCGTACGGTGCGCATCCAGTGGGTCGTGCCCGCAGAGACTACGGGCTCGTTGTTTTCCCTCCGCGTTGTGGAGGCGCCCGGCACGACTCGCGCGATCGTCGAGTCCGTCCGTGTCGCCACCCTCGATGGCCGGCGTGTGGCCGAGTTCTCTATTCCCGCCAATGCTTTCCGCGGATCCGGCGATCGCTATCTGCTCTCTGTCCGTCCCGAGGAACCGTCCGCGGCAGCCCTCCGCGAATACCATCTCACCGTGGATCGTCGGTAGCATCTAGCTTCTGCATCAGGAATGCCGTTCATTCCCTCAACTGTCTGTTCGTGTGTGTGTGATGTTTAGCATTCTGGTTCTATGGGCCGGCGCGGCTGCCAGAGCGGAGCAGCACTCGGATGAACAAGGCCGGTCCGATCTCCGCCCGGCGGTCAGAGAACCTGCCAGGAACACGGCCCAGAGTCTCGCGCGCAGGCGTTTCCTGTTTCAGACCGTAGCTGATCGCCCGCTCACTTTTACGCCGCTGGTGGGTGCGCAAGGTGTCCATGCCGAAACGATAGCGGTCGCCATTGCCGAGCCGGATGGCGAGGTGCGCCATCTCTAACCTGTTCCAGAGCGTGATTCCAGCGCTTCTCCAACTCGGCTGCGACCAGCCGGTTCTCCGGCTCGGTGGCCTGATACTGCCGCTCGATGCGGCTGGCTTCATAGCGCGCCTTCTCGACCGCGAGTTCCAACGAGCGCCGCTTTTCATCCGTTTGCCTCTGACTCTTTTCCAGCGCGTCGAACGCCGCTTGTATGCCCACAGGCCGCAGCGCATCGAGAACCTCTGCGGCAACTTCCTGATCTACGCGCGTTCCCGCGAAGGTAATGCAGAAGCGCACCATCTGCCGGCCGCGATCGCCGCTACACCAGTAGCGCGGCAAGGGCCCGTGCAGCTTGCTGTTCGTATAGGTCACCTGCAGAGCGCGCCCGCAGCGGCCGCAACGCAGCAGTCCCGCGAGACGAGCCGGACCATTCCGGGCTACGCCCTGGGTCTGTCCCATGCGCGCGTTCCATCCCGCGTTCGATCGAATCTGTTCCTGGTTGCGCATAAACTCTTCCCACGTAATATACCCTTCATGGTAATCCGGAATCACCACCTCCCACTGTTCCTGCGGACGAACGTGGCCGCGGGTCTTACGGGCACGGTCGGCGACGATGGAAGTGCGGGTCTGCTTACGGCCCCAGACGAAAACGCCGGCATAGGTGGGGTTCTTAAGGATGCCGAAGATGCTGGGGTAAATCGGCTCGGCCCACACCACCTTGCGGTTGCCCGACGCGCGCGATAATACCGGGATCGGTAACTTCTCTTCCCGATACCAGAGCAGCACCTGGCGCACACTGCCCAGTTCGCGGAACTTGCCGAAGATGCCGGCGATGGCCTCCTGTATCTGTCGATCAGGCGTCTTCTCGATGCCCTCGTCTTCCGTGCGGATGTAGCCGACAGGAACTTGCGTCAGCACAAGTCCTCGCCGCACCTTCTGTCTATGGGCTTCCATCGCTCGTTGTCGGAGCAGAGAGATTTCGAATTCGCTCATGGTGCCCTTCAGCCCGAGCAAAAGCCGGTCGTTCAGCAGGCAGGGATCGTAGACGCCATCGTGATCGATGACCAGCGTGCCGGCCATGGCGCACAGATCGATCAGATGATGCCAGTCACGGTTGTTCCTGGCCAGACGCGATGCTTCCAGCGCCAGCACTGCGCCTACACGGCCCGAGCAGACAGCATCCAGTAGGCGTCCGAATCCTGGACGCTCCACCGTTCCGGTTCCGGTGCGTCCAAGGTCTTCATCAATAACTACGACACGACGGAAGCCCAGAGACTGCGCCCGCTCTCTCAGATCGTACTGGCGCCGCTGTCCCTCCAGGTGGTAGCGCACCTGGACCATCGATGACTGTCGAACATAAACGCAGGCTTCACGCTCGGTGTGAATCGGCTGTATCTTCTCGCTCATCGCTCTTTTCCTCGGTTGTTCCGCTTATGGCTGCGAGCAGCATGTGACTGAGCAGTTCCCGGCAACGCGCCTAGACTGTCTCCGGCAGCTCCGGCGTGTTGGGGATCTCCCATAGAAAGACTCTTTGGCGTGGTGGACTCATGAGCACCTCCAGGCGAAGATGCTTCTGAAACTACCGAACCGAGGCCAGAAGAGACAGGCGGTTGTGCATCGAGGAGAGAGCGAAGCGCCAAAAGCGCCGGCAGTGCCACGGTTGTCCGCGCCACTGCCGAACGCATGACCCTGGCTGCTGCCCTCAAGCGTTATACCGCCGAGTACAAGCGCGCGATTCTCGACCAGGCCGCGGCTGCCGAAGACACCGGCGCCGCGAGGGCCTCGACTCGTCGCACCTGACCACCTGTTAGCGGCAGCGCGCGCAGGGCGAGCGCGACGCGCTCACGCCCAAAAAATGCGGTCCCAAAGTTGGGATCAGCCCGCTGGTTGCGAAGAACCGCAAACTCGAAGCCGCCAACGCGCGCCTGACCAAAAAGCTTGAGCGGGCCGAGCGGATCATCGCGGTTCAAAAAAGTGGCTGCGCTCATGGGCAACCCGATCCCCAACATCCAGATCGACGAGGAGAACGGCTGCCGTCAACCGTGGCCTCTATAATTGCGAAGTCCAGAACTTTATCAAGAGGATTTTGCATCGAGGCGCCCCGTCGCACTCTGTGAGGATTGGCTGAATGTCCCGTTTTTGTCTTTCACTCCTTTTTGCAATTGCAGTCACTCTGCATGACATTGAAGAAGCACTCTGGCTCCCAGGCTGGATAAGGGCTCACGTCAGGACCCGTTTCGACCCCAACCCAAAGGCTTATTGCATCGCGACATCCCTGATTACTGTTGTTGTTTGGATTGCCACACTGGCTGCGGGATTTTGGCCGGATGTGCAGTCCTATCAATTTGTTCTTTCAGGATTCGCGTTCGCTATGGGCTTCAATGCTATCGCGCCTCACTTGTGGATGAGTTTGATTCGGCGATCCTACATGCCTGGAGTCATAACGGGAGTTCTTTTAAATCTGCCGCTTGCGCTGTTCCTCATTCATGCAGAGCTTCGTAGCTGTTCCGTATCCCGGTTACTGTTTTACTGGCAGACCATTCTTTACGCTGTTCTACTGGGCCTCGTCGCGTTTGGCAGTCTAGCTGCTCTGCACTTCCTTTATGGGAAATTCGAGACCAGTACGAAACGACACGCTCCAGACAGACCGCTGCCTCAGGACATCGAATGAAATTCGCAGATAAGGTTTTTAGCTCCTGTACGATTGCACACGTTTTGGCGGTTTATCTTCAGCCTTCTTCCGACAACTCATTCCAACCACCATCCAAAACCACAAGCACGAGGGGTAGTCAGTTATAAATTGAAGACGGTCAGATGGTTGACCTTGCCCGCGCAAAACGTATCCCATGGCGAGCTGCTGTCATCGCGAAAGGAAGACGAGGATGACGAATGTGCAAGGCAGTTTCGGAGCGTCTACAGGGATTCGAACATTCCTCCGGGACGAAAGACCCATTCATGACAAGCGTTTTGCGGCACGATGCACGTCGTGCTCCTTCCAATCCTGCGATTGTCGATTGAATTCTGCAAGTGAATCGGGAGAAAAGCATGGCCAAAGCGGAATCATCTTCACGTAAAGCAAAAGGGACGCCACCTGCGCCACGCGCCGTCCTTCAGTCCGTCGTTCAGGTCGATGCGCGCGTCGGCACTGGAATGTTCTTCACGCTCGTCGGAACCATCCTTGCCGCGCTGGGCTACTCGACGCGCGGCCGCGCTGATCTTTACGTGAAAACCCTGGGCCTGGACGTGAATCTGTGGTACGGCGCGGCGCTGCTGGTCTTCGGCGTCGTGCTGCTGGCCTTCGGGCGCATCGGCCAGCTCAAAGCCGAGCGGGCGCAAACCGGCAAATAAAACGTCCGTCGCGCAAACGCGCAGCATGCAGAAATCCGTCTTGAAGGCGCAACCCTCGGCAGCGCCTCGTGCGGGCAACGATGGAAATGAGCGGTACAAACCTTCTGAGCCAGATCAGAAGGATCCGAATCCAGTCGTCACCTGGCAAATAATTCGCCATGCGAGCCCATGCGCGTCAGGCGCAGCGTCTTGTCATCTGGAAGTTTGTAAATCAGCAGTAGATCCGGCTTCAGATGGCACTCGCGATGGTCTTTCCAGTTGCCGCCGAGAGCGTGATCGCGATGCCTTGCGACGAGCGTTTTGTTGTTTGCGAGCAGGTCAACGATCTGCGGCAGAAGAACTTCGATGTCGCGATGCCGCGGCGTTGCGAGCGTCCGTTTGTAGTCGCGCCGGAAGGCCGTGGTCCACTCAATCGTCCGCATGGAGGCCGGCCATCAACTCGTCGATCGTGAAGGCGCGGCGAACCTCGCCACGTTCGCCAGCCTCGATTGCCGCGCGGGTTTCGCGATTCGGCATGCGCACCTCGAAAGGCATCGCTTTTTCTGTGGCGACGCGCGTGAGCAGAAGACGCACGGCGTCGGAGACGGTAAGCCCCATCGAGGCCAGAGCCTTGGACGCCTTGGCCTTGATTTTTTCGTCCACGCGAATATGCACAACGCCGGAAGCCATACTTTCTCCCTGTGTATACATTGTATACCTCACCGGGCCGGCTGTAATCGCGCCGGAAATACAAAAACCTCGAACCGGGAAGCTGCGCGAACAGGCTCATTCGCGGCTTTCACGCTCCATTCAGATGATTTTTACGCCTCAGCCGATAGACTTGAGTGGAGCGATGAAACGCAAGACGATTGCCCATTACGAGATTACGCGACGGCTGGGGGCCGGCGGCAGCGGCGTGGTTTACGCGGCCGATGACACCCTGCTGCAGCGGCCGGTCGTGCTCAAAATGCTGCACTCCGGCCTCTTGTCGGCCGAACAGATGCGCTCGACCGTGCTGCGCGAGGCGCGACTGGCCTCGGCCATCGAGCACCCGAACGTCTGCGCCATCTACGAGGTGGGCGAGAGCGACGAGGGTGCCTACATCGCCATGCAGTTTGTGCCCGGCCAGCCGCTCGACAAGCTCATCGAGCGCGGGCCGGCGAGCCTGCAACTGGTGCTCTCGGTGGGCATTCAGATTGCCGACGGCCTGCAGGCCGCGCACGCGCTCGGCATCTTCCATCGCGACCTGAAGCCGCAGAACGTGATGCTGACCGACGGCGGCCTGGTGAAGATTCTCGACTTTGGCCTGGCGCGGCGGCTGCATCCGGACGATGCGCGCTTTGATCCCGCCAAACCGGCTCTGGCCAAGGATTCCTCAGTCGCGGCCACCTACACGGCGCGCGGCGGCACCATCCGCTACATGGCCCCCGAGCAGTTTGTCACCGGCCAGTCGAGCGTGCAGTCGGACGTGTGGGCGCTGGGCGTGATTTTGTACGAACTGGCCAGCGGGCGGCATCCCTTTGCGCGGCCTGACGCCGAGGATTTCCAGGCCATTCGCGCCATTCAGTTTCTGGATCCATCCGATCTGAGCGATCTCGTGCCTGGAATCGCGCCGGAGCTGAAGAGCGTCGTGATGGCATGTCTTGAAAAAAATCCCGGTGCGCGCACGGCCTCGGCGGCCGAGGTGCGCGAGGGGCTGAAGACGATGATGAAGGCCCTCAGCATCGAGACGGGCATCGTGCCCGGCGATGCGGCGGCCAATCTGCCGGCCACGGGCCCGGCGGCCGAAAAACGCACGACGGGCTTGCTCTCGATGCTGGCCGAACGGTTTCGCGAGTCGGCCGGCGAGCGTGCGGCGGAAAATTCGCTGGTGGTGCTGCCCTTCACGAACATGGGCGCCACCGAGGCGGCGCCGCTCTACGGCTTCGCCCTGGCCGACGCCATTGCGGCGCGGCTGGCGCGGATTCCCTCGCTCGTGGTGCGGCCGTCGAGCGCGCTCATGCGGCTGCCCATCGCGCAGCTCGATCCGCTGGCCGTGGGCGGGAAGCTGCTGGCGAAGTTTGTGCTCGCCGGCAACTTCGTGCGCTCGGAGAACGGCTTCGATCTGAACTGGCAGTTGCTCGATGTGGCCTCGCAGAGTGTTCGCTCCGGCGGCTCGATCCGCGTGCCCTCGCTGGATCTGATCGCCGTGCAGACCGAGATTTCCAACGAAGTTTTCGCCACGCTGCAAGGCGTGGGCGCGGCCGAAGGGATCGAGGCGGGACAGGCGGCCGCCGGCTCCGCCACGGCGCGCGGTTCGCTGCCGGAAACCGTCAGCGAGAAATACTTACAGGCCCGCGCGCTTTTAAGCTCGTTCATGGTGCGCACCGGCGCGCGCGCCGATCTGGACCGCGCCCACGCGCTCTTCACGGGCGTTACCGAGGCCGACGCTGCCTTTGCCGCCGGCTGGACCGGCCTGGGCATCGCCGAGCTGCAATACACGCGCCACGGCTTTGGCGGGCAGATCCACGTGATGCGCGCCCGCCGCGCCTTCGACGAGGCGCTCCAGCTCGATCCGGCCTCGACCGAGGCCAATCTCTACCGCGTGTACATGCTGCTCTCGCGCGGCGAAAAGGAATCGGCGCGGCACGGCGTCGCCAACCTGCTGACGACGGCGGGCAACGACTGGAACGTGCGCATGGTTGCCGGCATCGCCCTGCGCGGCGACGGCATGTATGACGAAGCCCTCGACGCCTTCAGCCGCGCGCTCAAGCTGAACCCGGCCAACGCCGCGATTCTCTATAACCATCGCGCCCGCGTCTATCACTATCAGAACCAGATCGAGCTGGCCGGCGACGAACTGGAAAAAGGCCTGGCGCTTGAGCCGCGCCATCCTTTGCTGCGCACCTCTTCGGGCTATCAGCAGATGCGGCGGGGCCATCTGGACGTGGCCATCGAGATTCTGGAGCGCGTCATCGCCGACGATCCCTCGATGCGCATCGCCGTGCCCACGCTGGCCATCTGCTACGTGCAGACCGGCGCGCGCGCCCAGGCCGCCGCCCTGCTCAAGGACGAGACGCTGGCCGCCGCCGAGGCCGACAGCGAAATGGCCTACCGGCTGGCCACCTACTTCGCCGTCGAGGGCGACGCGAGCGAGGCTTTGCACTGGCTGCGCCGCGCCATCTATCTCGGCAACGAAAACTATCCGTGGTTCCAGAAGAATCCCGCCTGGAACAACCTGCGCACCAACGCCGATTTCGAGCGCATCCTCGAAGATCTCAAGCGCGCCTTCCGCAAAAACCAGAAGACATGGAAGCGGCTGCTGGAGCAGGTTCCCGGCGCAGAGTAGCCTTGGCGGCGCGGCCGCATCCCGCCCAGTTTTCCGGGGGGACAGCGGCCTGCTCCCCGTGCGCGCACGGCCGCCGGCCCCGCGCGCAATCCCAGCCATCCCGCCGACAAGCGCCATCCGCCCACGCCGCTTTACGGCACGATGGCAAGTGAACCGGGGTCGAGAGCCACTTCGTAGTAGCCCGCGCCATTCCAGGCCAGCGCGACGCCGTTCTGCTCGACCGTGCCGCCGGGGACGGTGATGCGCACATGGCGGCCGGGCGGAAAGTGCGCGGGCAGCTTCCAGGAGACGACGATTTTGCCGCCCGAACGATCGATCTTTCCGGTTTCGATGGCCTTTTGTCCTTCCCAGTAGGAGCCGATGTTGACCATGTCGTCGATCCACACATCGCCGAAGGCCTTGGCGTGCCCGATGCTTGCCAGCAGACCGGCGGCCTGGACGGGCGCATAGCCGCCGTCGCCGCCGAGCGAGTGGAAGAGAAAGATCAGCCAGTTGCCGGCGGCGCGGGCTGCGTCGATCTGCGCATCGAAGGCGGAAGCGGTTTGGCCGGCTGACGCGCCGTAAATGCGCAGATTGTAAGGATCGGTGGCATCGCCGGGCGCAATCTGCCCGCCCTGGACGCCGCGATTGAGGAAGAACAGGGTTGCGGCCGTCGTGTCGTAGCCCGTGTCGCCGTAGGGCGTGGCCGTGGTCCATACGTGGCCGATGCCGTAGCTCTGCGCCAGGAACCGGTTGCATTCGGCATACTCGGCGGTCCTGCTTCCGGCCCACGCGCCGGCGGCGCAGCCGGAGCCGTCGGCATGGCAATGATGGGCGGTGTGATTGCCCAGTTCGTTTCCGTCGTTGACCACCTGTTGCCAACCCGTGCTCGCCCCGGCAGCGGAGACCTGGAAGAAGGTCATGCGCACGCCGGTGGCGCGCAGTTGCGCGTAGTGGGCAAGCTGCGAGGCCAGCGAGTCGTCAAAGGTGTACGTGACGGCCGCGGAGAACCCGGCCCAGTTGAGCACCTTCAATCCGCCCACGGGCCCCGACGGCTTGGGGAGGTCTTTGTCTGGCAGCGCGGGCAGGCCGGCGAGTCCATTCATGACGCTGGGCGGCTGGCTGGCGATGGGAGCGGCGGCCACCCTGGAAGACGATGCGCCGTCCGCATCCGCGCCGCGGAGGGAGCCCGAAACGGCGGCAAACGAGAGCGCCGGAAGCAAAAAAGCCATGGCAAGTTTCATCCGCGTCAGCCCCTCCTGCGCAGATAGGTGGCCGAAAGCCGGTCGTGCCAGGCCAGGCCGGCGTCATCAAAGAGCCGCCAGACCAGCCCCAGGCCGAGCGGCAAAATGGAGAGCGGCATGGCCAGCAAACGCCGCAGGCGCTGGCCGCGCGTTGCGGAAAATCCGGAGAAATCACACAATTCCACGCCCGCGTATCGCATGCCGGGCGTGGTCTGGGCCAGAGCGAGAAACAGCGTGAAATAGGCCACGCAGACGGCCACAAGCGCGAGCGCAGCGCCCTCGGCGGCCGCCTGTGCGCCCGGCAATGAATGGGCACGGGAGGCCACAAGCAGAGCGGTCCCGGCAAGGGAGCCGGCAATCAGCGAGCCATCGACCACGGCGGCCAGCAGGCGGCGGCTGAACGAGGCCGGCTCGATGACCGGCGCAGGCGCGGGCTGCGGCGTGCGCTCGTTGAGCCATGCGGCCGCCAGTTCCTGCCCCCGCAGAACGGCGGGCGCAGGCAACCGTCAGCGACGCGGCCCTCAGCGGCGGGCGATCAGCATGCCGGCGATCAGGCCGACGCCGGCGGCCAGCAGCACGGCCATCAGCGGCTGGTCGGTGGCGATG
>JAJYFB010000034.1:18443-21762 GCA_021785495.1 Acidobacteriota bacterium
GTCGTCGAGAGTTGCACCGGATCTGGCTGCGTGGGCGCAAAATCCATCGCGCCGGCTGCGGTCTCGCGGGCGGGGTCGGGCCAGTCGGGCAGCATCCAGGCCGGCGGATCGGCCGCCTCGGCCGTCGCCAGAGGCGGCTCGACGGAGATCGCTGCTGGATCGAGTTCGAAGATGCTCAACTGCGGCGCGCTGGCCCCGGCCAGCGGACCTTCGGCGCGGCGCGGACGTACCCGTCGCGTGGCCACCATCTCGCGCGGAAACTCGATGAGGTTGCCAAAGATCGGCTGGGCTGGCTCGCCGGGCGGAACAATCGCCTCTGTCAGGCAATCGGGCGCAGAGACGGCCGCAGTCTCCCGGAGTACGGCCTCCTCACGCCTCCGCGCGCGGCGCGCGATGGGCGGCTCACGATGCGGTGCGGCGGCGCTCCGGGGGGAGGCAGGCTCCGGCAGCGGCTCCAGCTTCCAGCCGGGCGCAGCGGCCTCCAGATCGTCGAGAACATACTGAAAGGCGGCCTGCGCCTCTTCGGCGGCCTGCGCGGCAGCCTTGGCGGCATGGACGGCGGCGCGCGCCTCGCGCCGGAGCACCTCGCTGTAGCTGGGCGCATTGGCGTAGCGGGCGGCCACGCGCGCGGCTGCCGCCGCGGCCGGCCCGGACGTTGCTTTGCGGTCGCGCGAGGCGGACGCATCGGCGTCTCCAGCGGCGGTTCTGCGGCTTTTATGCTCCGCCACGCGGCGATTGACTTCCTGCTTCCAGTCGGGAAACAAGGCTGCCGAATTCGGTAGTGTGCTCAAGGCTGCACGATCCCTTCTTGCGCGGCGTGCCGGCGTTTCCGGCTGCGCGCGCCCGACGCGGCCAGCGGTGCGCCCCCAAACAATTTGGAGCGCAGAGCGGCCTTTGTCATCCATCGAGAGAAGAAAATCGCGGACAGGGAGACGCGCCACACGACAGCGCGGGCTGGCGGGCGCGATCGAACCGGGTTGTGCAATCGTCAGAGCGGAGAGGCCGAACGCCCCACCCGAGCCGGTTTTGCTATGCTGAGCCTTGCACCGGTCCGAGTCGGGAATGCGTCCTCGTCATCTAGTATGTATCACGCTGGCGGCCGCCTGTCACGCGCTTCTGTGCGCGCAGGCCCCGCCGGTGTTAACCAAAGCGGCACCTGCGGCGGCGTCTGTGCAGCCACGCGGGAGCACTGGCGCGCCCGAGCCGGCCGCATCCGCAAATCTGCCGGACGATCCCGGCCAGGAGCTGCTTCCGCAGGCCGTTCCCGAGCCGCAAGCTCCGTCGGGCGCGCCCATCGAGTGGACGGCTGCGCACCAGGAATGGGCCGGCGACACGATCACTCTCTCCGGCCAGGTCGTGGCCCATACGCGCGGTTACACCATCGAGGCCGACCACGTCACGTACAACCGCGTCACAACGGTGCTCCACGCCGACGGCCATCTCAAGGTGACCGGGGGCCCGAACGACGTTTCTCTGACGGCCACGCACGGCGACATGCGTCTGGACACGCACACCGCGCGCTTCTACAACGTAACCGGCACACAAGGCGTGCGCGCGCTGGGACGCACGCCGGTTTACACCACCACCACGCCGCTGCTGTTCTCCGGCCGCGTGCTGCTGGAAACCGGCGAGGGCCACTATCGCATCATCGATGGTTCGATCACCAACTGCCGCCTGCCGCATCCCGACTGGCGGATCGCCGCGCACTCGATTGGTCTGGACGATCAGAATGCCTCAACGTCGAATGCGCTCTTTCAATTCCTGGGCATGCCCCTCTTTTACATTCCCTACCTCAAACATCGCACCGACGAGACCGGCCGGGTGAGCGGATGGTTGATTCCGCAGGCGACCATCTCCTCGATCGAGGGCTACGTGCTGGGCGATCAGTACTACTGGGCCATTGACCGCAGCATGGACATGCTGATCGGTCTGGAGTACTACAGCAAACGCGGCTGGGCGCCCAATGGCGATTTTCGCTACAGGGGGATGGGCCTTGACCGCCTGACTGTCCGCTGGAACGCGCTCTTCGACCGGGGCGTCGAAGAGGCGGTCACCAACCCGGCAACGGGCCAGACCACCACCCAGCTCGCCAATCAGGGCGGCGTGGATATTTCCGTCGAAGGCCGCAGGGATTTCTCGGCCAACACGCGCCTTGCGGGAACTGCGGAATATCTTTCGAGCTACGTTTACCGGCTGGTCTTCGACGACATCTACACGCAGGCCACCAGCTCGCAGGTCTCAAGCGAGATCGTGCTGACGCACAACCGCAACGGCATCCTTCCCTCGATCTGGACGGACCGGTTCCAATCCTTCGCCAGCATCAACAACGGCGACGAGGTGAAGATTCTGCGCCTGCCGATGCTGCGCTACGACGTGCTCGACCGGCCGCTGTTCCGTTCGCCGTTCTACTGGGGGATGGGTTCCTCGCTCGGCTATTTGAACCGCTCCGAACCGGATTTTCACTCGCGCAACGTGGGCCGGATGGACTTTTATCCGCATCTTTCTCTGCCCGTCGCGGCGGCCGGATGGAGCTTTTTGCCCGAGGTCGCGCTGCGCGACACGGCGTATTCCATCAGCCAGAATCCCCGGCTTACCAACCCGGACCTGCCGCCCCACATCAGCCACGAACCGCTCAACCGCTCCGACCTGGAGGCCGCGATCGACATTCGTCCGCCCGCCCTGGAGCGCGATTACGAGCTGACGCGGTGGCATCGCCAGTTGCGCCACGTCATCGAGCCGGAGCTGAACTACCGTTTTGTGGGCGGCATCGGCAAAAGCGCCCGCAATGTGCTGCTGTACGACACCACGGACACCGCCACGGACGTCAACGAAGGCGGCTTCTCGCTGACGCAGCGATTTTATCTCCGCCAGACCGGCCTCAAGCCCTGCGCGGCCCAGGCTCCAAAGACCGAGGATGCGGATGCGCCGCAGGCCGACAGTTCCACCGCGGCCGCCAGCGGCGGCCTCTGCCCGAGCGCGCCCCGCGAGTGGGCGAGCTGGGAGATCGCGCAGGAGTACTTCCTCGATCCGAAGTTCGGCGGCGCGCTGATCCCCGGCCGGCGCAATGTCTTCGACGCTACGCTGGACCTGATGGCACCCACCTTTCTCACCTCGCCGCGCAACGTGGCGCCGATTGTCTCGCGCATCCGCTTCGAGGCCATCGACAACCTGCGCATCCAGTGGGATCTGGCCTATGACACCATCGCCGGCCAGATGGCCGCCGACAATGTCTTTGCCGGTTACAGCTTCGGGCGCACCACCGTGGGCCTGGGCCACGCGCTGCTCAATGCCGTCGATGACACCGTGACGGCGAAAACCG